>NZ_JAQYWW010000957.1:0-228439 GCF_036322525.1 Streptomyces sp. BE20
CCCGCCGGAAGGGCCTGCATCAACCTGCCGCGCGCCGCGACCAGCGTGGCCGCGTCCGGCAGAGACAGCACCCCGGCCACGTGCGCGGCGGCAACCTCGCCGATCGAGTGCCCGACCAGCACGTCCGCCCGCACACCCCAGTGCGTGAGCAGCGCGTGCAAGGCGACCTCGACCGCGAACAGGGCCGGCTGCGCGTACCCGGTGCGGTGGATCAGCTCCTCGTCCGCGAGGACCTCAGCCAACGGCCGGTCCAGATGGGCATCCACGTGCAACGCCACCTGGTCGAACGCGTCCGCGAAGACCGGGAAAGCCTCGTACAACCCCCGGCCCATCGACGCACGCTGCGCACCCTGACCCGTGAACAGGAACGCCACCCCGCCCGCCCGTGCGGTGCCCGTCAGACCACCCGCACCGGACGCCACCGCGCCCAGGCCACCGATCAACTCACCGGTCCCACCGGCGAGGACCACCGCCCGGTGAGCCAATGCCCCACGGGAGAGCGACGCAAGGCCGATTCCGGGCAGGTCCTCGCCTGCCACTGCCCCCAGCCGCTCGGCCTGGGCCCGCAGCGCGTCCGGGGTCCGGCCGGACAACAGCACCGGTACCACAGGCAGTTCCACCGCCGCCACAGCAGCGGGCTCGACCGCCGGGGGCTCCTCCACGATCACGTGCGCGTTCGTCCCGCTCACACCGAACGCCGACACACCCGCCCGACGAGGCCGGTCCCCGGCGCTCCACGGCCGCGACTCCGTCAACAGCGACACCGCGCCGGACGCCCACTCCACGTGCGGGGACGGCTCGTCGGCGTTCAGCGTCGCGGGCAGCACACCGTGCCGCATCGCGAGAATCATCTTGATGATGCCCGCGACACCGGCCGCGGCCTGCGTGTGCCCGATGTTCGACTTCACCGACCCCAGCCACAACGGCTCGCCGCCGTCCCGGTCCTGCCCGTACGTCGCCAGCAGCGCCTGGGCCTCGATCGGGTCGCCCAGGGCGGTACCGGTGCCGTGCGCCTCCACCGCGTCCACGTCGGACGCCGACAGGCCCGCCTGCGCCAGCGCGGCCCGGATCACCCGCTGCTGCGACGGACCGTTCGGCGCCGTCAGACCGTTCGACGCACCGTCCTGGTTCACCGCCGTACCCCGCACCACCGCCAGCACCCGACGACCCGCAGCCCGCGCCGACGACAACCGCTCCACGAGCAGCATGCCGACACCCTCGCCCCAGGCGGTGCCGTCGGCGCCTGCGCCGAACGGCTTGCACCGGCCGTCAGGGGCGAGTCCCCGCTGTCGGGAGAAGTCGATGAACGCGTCCGGCGTGGACATCACCGTCACACCACCGGCCAGGGCCATCGAGCATTCGCCCGACCGCAGCGCCTGCACCGCCAGGTGGAGGGCCACCAGCGACGAGGAGCAGGCCGTGTCCACCGTCACCGCCGGGCCTTCGAGCCCGAACGTGTAGGAGAGCCGCCCGGAGACGACGCTGCCGGCCGTTCCGGTGCCGAGGTACCCCTCCAGGTCGGTGGGGACGTCGTGCCGCTGGCTGGCGTAGTCCTGGCCGTTGGAGCCGGCGAACACGCCGATCTGGGCACCGCGCAGAGCCGTCGGGTCGAAGCCGCCGCTCTCCAGCGCTTCCCACGTGGTCTCCAGCAGCAACCGCTGCTGCGGGTCCGTCGCGAGCGCCTCGCGCGGCGAGATCCCGAACAGGTCGGCGTCGAACTCGCCCGCGCCGTAGAGGAATCCGCCCTCCCGGGCGTAGGAGGTGCCCGCGCGGTCCGGGTCGGGGTGGTACAGGCCGTCCAGGTCCCAGCCGCGGTCGGTCGGGAAACCGCCCATCGCCTCGGCGCCGGAGGCCACGAGGTTCCAGAACGCCTCGGGGGTGTCCGCGCCGCCCGGGAACCGGCAGGCCATCCCCACCACGACGATCGGGTCGTCGTCGGCCGCGGCCGTCCGCGGGACGCCGACGGCGTCGACCGCCTCGACGGAGCCGCCGAGTTCTTCGAGGAGGTGGGCGGCCAGCCGCTCGACGCTGGGGTGGTCGAAGACCAGGGTCGCCGGCAGCGCCAGGCCGGTCGCGGCCTGCAGCCGGTTGCGCAGCTCGACGGCGGTGAGCGAGTCGAAGCCCAGCTCCTTGAACGCGCGGTCGAGCGCCACCGCCTCGTCGGACGTGTGGCCCAGGACCACGGCGACGTGCATGCGCACCAGGTCCGCGACGAACCGCGCCCGCTCCCCTGCGGCGAGGCCCGCGAGGCGCTGACCCAGGGTGGAGAACACGGTGCCGCCGACGGTGGTCGCCGCGGCCTCGGGCAGAGCGTCGAACAGCGGGCGCGGGCGGGCCGAGGCGAACAGCGGGACGAACTCGGCCCAGCGGACGTCGGCGACGGTGACGGCGCCGTCCCCGCCGCCTACCGCGGCGGCCAGGGCGGTGATCGCCTGGGCGGGCGCCAGCGGGAGGAGGCCCTGGCGGCGCAGCAGCTCGGTCTCGCCCTGGTCGGCGGCCATGCCGATCCGCGCCCAGGGGCCCCAGGCGATCGCGGTGCCCGGCAGTCCGTGGGCGCGGCGGCGGGTGACGAGGGCGTCCAGGGCGGCGTTGGCCGCCGCGTACGCGGCCTGGCCGCGGCTGCCCCAGACTCCGGAGATGGAGGAGAAGACCACGAACGCGTCGAGTCGCGTACCGACCAGCGCGTCCAGGTGCAACGCCCCGTCGACCTTGCCGGACAGCACGCGGTCCAGGTGGGCGTCGTCGGCCTCGACCAGCGTCGCGTCCTCGCCGACGCCTGCCGCGTGCACGACGGAGTCGATCGGGCCGACCGCCGTCAGCAGGGCTTCGACCGCGGACCGGTCGGCCAGGTCGCAGGCGTGGATCTCCGCGGTCGGCAGCTCGGCCAGCAGCTCCGCCGCGCCGGGCGCCCGCGCTCCGCGCCGCGACACCAGCACCAGCCGTTCGGCGCCGTCGGACGCCCACCGGGCGACCTCGGCCCCGAGGCCGCTCGTGCCGCCGGTGATCAGCACCGTGCCGCGCGGGCGCCAGGCGGGGGCCGCCGTGCTCGCCGGCGCGTGTTCCAGCCGGCGTACCAGCACGCCGCCGGTGCGCACCGCGATCTGGTCCTCCGTGCCCAGCGCGCCGCCGAGGACGGCGGCGATCCGGGCCGCCGCACGGGAGTCGACGGCCTCGGGCAGGTCCAGCAGGCCGCCCCAGAACTCGGGGTGCTCCAGGCCGACGACGCGGCCGAAGCCCCACAGCGCGGCCTGGTCGACGTCCACGGCGCCGTCCGAGCGGCCGGTCGAGACGGCGCCGCGCGTCACCAGCCACAGCGGGGCGCGGCAGCCGGTGTCGGCCAGCGCCCGGACGTGTCGCAGTGCTTCGCCCACGGAGGACGGGGAGGCCACCACGCCGGTGAGGTCGAGGTCCGCCGCGGCCGCCGCGTCGGTCAGCGGCACGACGGTCGCCCCGAGCGCCGCGAGCAGCGCGCCGAGGCCGTGGGCGTCGTCGCCCACGAGTGCCCAGGTGCCGGTGAGGCCGGCCCTCCCGGCCTCGGTCGCCGCCACCGCCACCGCCGTCGCGGTCGCGGTCGCCGCTGCGCCCACGGCCGGGGTGCCTGCCTCGGCCGCCGGCTGCCACGTGACGCGGTACCGCCAGCCGTCGACGAGCGAGCGTTCGCGGCTGCGGGTCCGCCAGGAGGCGAGCGCCGGCAGGACCTCGGCCACGGCCGCGGTGTCGACGCCGAGCTCCGCGGCGAGCGCGGGGAGGTCGGCGCGGTCGACCGCGGCCCAGAAGCCGGCGTCGCCCGGGTCGGTCGGGTCGGTCGGACCGGAGCGCGCCGGAGCGCTCTCCAGCCAGAAGCGCTGTCGCTGGAACGCGTAGGTCGGCAGGTCCACCACCCGGGCGTGCGGGAAGAGGGCGGGCCAGTCCACCGCCGTGCCGTTGGCGTGCAGTGCGGCCAGGGCCGCGGCCGCGGTGGCGGCTTCGTCCCGGTCGCGCCGCAGCAGCGGGACGCAGAGTGTCTCCGGGGCGGCCTGCTGTGCGAGCGCGGTGAGGACGGCGTCCGGCCCGAGCTCCACGTGCACCGTGACACCGTCCAGCGCGGCCAGCGCGTCGGCGAAGCGGACCGGCTCGCGGACCTGCTCGACCCAGTACGCGGGGTCGCTCCACTGCCCCGGCTCGACGGGCCGTCCGGTCACGGTGGAGACGACCGGCAGCTTCGGCTCGTGGAACGTCAGGAAGCGCAGGACACGGCGGAACTCGGCGAGCATCGGTTCCATCAGCCGCGAGTGGAACGCGTGGCCGGTCCGCAGCCGGGTGGTCCTCCAGCCCAGCTCGGCCGCCGCCGCCTCGGCCCGGTCGATGTCGCCCGCGGCTCCCGAGAGCACGACGGCAGTCGGTCCGTTGACCGCCGCGACGTCGATCTCCGGGAACGCCGCGCGCACGTCGGTCTCGGTCGCGCGGACGGCCAGCATCGCGCCGCCGGGCGGCAGTTCCTGCATCAGCCGGCCGCGTGCGCCGACCAGGGCGGCGGCGTCGGCGATCGACAGCACTCCGGCGGCGTGGGCGGCCGCGATCTCGCCGATCGAGTGGCCGACCAGGACGTCCGGGGTGACGCCCCAGTGCCGGAGCAGCGCGAACAGGGCCACCTCGACGGCGAAGATCGCCGGCTGGGCGTACTCGGTCCGGCCGAGCAGGTCGCCGTCGGTGAGCGCGTCGGCCAGCGGCCGGTCGAGTTGCAGGTCGAGGTACCAGGCTGCCTCGTCGAAGGCTGCGGCGAACACCGGTTCGGTGGCGTACAGTTCACGGCCCATCGCCGTCCGCTGCGAGCCCTGGCCGGTGAACAGGAAGGCGGTCCGGCCCGGGCCCGCGGCGGTCCCGGTGACCACCCGGGCGGACGGGCTCCCGGCGACGAGCGCGGCGAGGCCCTCGGCCAGCTGCTCGCGGTCCGTGCCGAGGACGACGGCGCGGTGGGCGAAGTGGGTGCGCGTGGTGGCCAGGGACAGGCCCAGGTCGGCGAGGCCGGCGTCCGGCCCGTCCAGCCGCGACAGCAGCTGTGCCGCCTGCCCGGCGAGCGCCTCCGGGGTCCGTCCCGAGACCGGCAGCGCGAACGTCCGGGCCGCCGTGGTGTCCCGGTCCGCGGTGTCCCGGTCCGGTGCGCCCTGCGCGGGGGCCGAGCCGGGCGCCGGGGCCGCCGCGGGCGCGGGGTCCTGCGCCGGCGGTGCTTCGAGGATCAGGTGGGCGTTGGTGCCGCTCATGCCGAACGAGGAGACCGCCGCCCGGCGGGGCCGGTCGGTCTCGGGCCACCCCTGGGCCTCGGTGAGCAGCCGCACGGCGCCCGTGGTCCAGTCCACGTGCGGCGTCGGCTCGTCCACGTGCAGGGTCTTCGGGAGCAGGTCGTGGCGGAAGGCCTGCACCATCTTGATGACGCCGCCCACCCCGGCCGCGGCCTGGGCGTGCCCGATGTTCGACTTCAGGGAGCCGAGCCAGAGCGGTGCGGCCCCGTCCCGGTCGCGGCCGTAGGTGGCCAGCAGCGCCTGGGCCTCGATCGGGTCGCCGAGCGTGGTACCGGTGCCGTGCGCCTCGACGGCGTCGACGTCGGTCGGCTCCAGCCGCGCGTTGGCCAGGGCCTGCCGGATCACCCGCTGCTGGGACGGGCCGTTCGGCGCGGTGAGTCCGTTGGACGCGCCGTCCTGGTTGACGGCGGAGCCCCGGATCACGGCGAGCACCCGCCTGCCGGCGGCCTGCGCGGAGGAGAGCCGCTCGACCAGCAGCATGCCGACACCCTCGGCCCAGGCGGTCCCGTCGGCCGCGGCAGCGAACGGCTTGCACCGGCCGTCGGCGGCGAGCCCGCGCTGCCGGGAGAACGCCACGAACGACGCCGGGCTCGCCATCACGGCGACGCCGCCGGCGAGCGCCATGGTGCACTCGCCCTGGCGCAGCGCCTGCGCGGCCAGGTGGAGGGCGACCAGCGAGGACGAGCAGGCCGTGTCGACGGTGAGCGCCGGGCCCTGGAGGCCCAGGGTGTAGGAGACGCGGCCGGACGCGACGCTCGCCGCGTTGCCGGTGACCAGGTAGCCCTCCAGGGCGTCGGTGGCGTCCTGGAGCCGCGGCCCGTACTCCTGCGCCTCGGCACCGACGAAGACGCCGACGCGCTGTTCGCGCAGCGTCTCCGGCGGGATGCCGGCGCCCTCCAGCGCCTCCCACGAGGTCTCCAGGACGAGGCGCTGCTGGGCGTCCATGGCGAGCGCTTCGCGCGGGTTGATCCCGAAGAAGTCGGCGTCGAACCCGGCCGCTTCGTAGAGGAATCCGCCCTGGCGGGTGTAGCTGGTGCCCGGCTCGTCGGGGTCGGCGGAGTAGAGCGCGTCGAGGTCCCATCCGCGGTCGGTCGGGAACTCCCCGATCGCGTCGGTCCCCGACTCCACGAGGTGCCAGAGGTCGTCGGCCGAGCCGACCCCGCCGGGGAAGCGGCAGGCCATGCCGACGATCGCGATCGGCTCGTCGGCGTGTCCTTCGGCGGTGTCGCCGTCGGCCCGTTCCGGGGCGAGGCCGAGCAGTTCGGCGTAGAGGTGGCGAGCGAGCGCGGCGGGCGTCGGGTAGTCGAACGCCAGCGTCACGGGGAGCGCGAGTCCGGTCGCGGCGGTCAGCCGGCTGTGCAGCTCCACTGCGGTCAGCGAGTCGAAGCCGGTCTCGAAGAAGGTGCCGTGGGCGGCGACCGGCTCGTCGGCCGGGCGGCGCAGCGCGGCGGCGGCGAGCTCGGTCACCAGGCCGGTGAGCACCTGCTGCGCCTCGGGCGCCGGCAGGGCGGCCAGGCGCGACCGCAGCTCCGGCCCCGCCCCGGTGCCCGTTCCGGCACTGCCGCTCGGCACGGATGCTCCGAAGTCCCCGGACGAACTCATCATCAAGCGCTCACCTTCGGCGAGAAGAACCGTGGATAGCCCACACCGTTCGGCGAGGCTAACCAGCCGGTTCCCGGGGCACAGCTCCTACCGCACCCCTAGGGAGCAGGGGGTCTGGCCCCCGCGGCGGGAGGGCCCGGTGGCGGATCCGGGTTCAGGCCGAGGGGGACCGCTCGTCCGGGCGGGCCCGGAACGCTCCGTGCCGCGTGTCCTCGGGGGCGGCATCACCGGCGGCGGCGGGGGCTGCGTCATCGGCGGCGTCGTCGGCGTCGTCGGCGGCGGCGGGGGCGGCGGGGGCGGCGGCGGGGGCAGCGGGGGCGTCGGCGGCGGGGACGTCGTCGGCGGCGGGGGCCGGGATCCCGGGCCGACCGGGCGTTCCGTCAGGTGCCGCCTCGAAGAACTCGTCGAGGATTCCGGGCGTCGCTTCGCGGACCAGCGCGAGCCCGTCGGCGAGGGCGACGTCGCGGATCCGGTAGCCGCCGCGGCCGGCGGCGACCACCGCGACCAGCGTGGCCAGGCCGGCCCTGCGCTGGGACGCCGACTGGTGGACGGCCCAGCCGAGGATTCCCGACCGGTCGAGCAGGACGGTGCGCCGGGCGTAGGTGCCGTAGCGGGTGACCACGTACCTGCCGTGCAGGCCGCAGCCGAGGCTGCGGTAGGCGTCGACGGCGGCGGCCAGCGCCGACGGCAGCAGCACGAGGGCCGAGATCCAGGCGATGTGGAGCAGCACGTCGGTCAGGAGCACCCCGAGGACCACCAGGGGCGTCTCGACGAGGGCGACCGCCGCCAGGGCCCAGGTGATCCGGCGGCGCAGCGCCGCCCGGGGTGCCGGGGCCAGCCGCAGGGCGGCCAGGAAGTCCGGGTCCTCGCCGAGGACGGCGGTGGCGACCCGGTCGGTCTCCTGCCGTGACGTCGGCGGGAGCAGCGCGCTCTTGGTGGACGTCGACCGGTCGTCGGCGGCGCCGAGCCCGGTGGCGATCGCGTTGAGCCGGGCGCCGCGGGCGAGCCGCAGGGGTTGGGGCTCGGCGATCTGGATGCCGCGCAGCCGGCGGCGTTCCAGCCAGAGCGAGCGGGTGCTGAACAGGCCGCGGCGCAGCCGGAGGGTGCCGTCGTCGACCTCGTCGAGCCGGTAGTCCCACCAGGTCTCGACGAAGGTCACCAGGGAGGTGAGCGCGCCGAGCAGGAGGACGGCCAGGACCGGCACGGTGACGGCGGCCCAGAGCGGCAGGGCGGTGAGTCCGGTCCAGGCGGCGCGGAGGAAGCCGACGTCGGCGGGGTTGATCCGCAGCGAGTCGAGCAGGCGGGCGAATCCGCCGGCGACGAATCCGATCCAGGCGAGGCCCCAGACGGTCAGCGGCGCGTACCGGAGCCAGCTCAGGCGCAGGACGGCGAGGGTGGTGTCCGCGGTCGCCCCGTCGGATGCGAGTCGGCGCCGGACGTGTTCGGCGGAGGTCCGGGACACGCCGTCGAGGGCGAGTTGCCGGTCGTCGGCGGCGACGTGCGTGCCGGTGCTGATCCGGACGGTGCGCAGTCCGAGCAGCCGGTGGAGCGGGCTCGCGGTGATGTCGACGCTGCGGATCCGGTCGCGGGGCACCGCACGGTGCCGTCGGAAGAGCAGGCCGCTGCGCAGTTCGACGCGCTGGTCGGTGATCCGGTAGCGGGTGGTCAGGAGCCGGACGCCGAAGAGTGTCGCGATGACCAGGCAGGTGAGGCCGATGGAGCCCAGCGTGATGGCGGCGGCGAGGTCGAGGGTGCCGCCGGTGATCAGCAGGGTCAGCAGGGTGGAGCAGAGCGGCGGGACCAGCCAGGTGAGGCAGGTCGCCGGCATGCGCGGGTCCAGCCGCTGCCAGCGCTCTGCGGTCACTGGCCGTCTCCGGGCAGGGCCTGGGCGCGGGCGGCCAGGGTCTCGGCCAGGTCGGCGGCGACCTGGCGGTCCAGGCCCTGGATGCGGACCGGGCCGGCGGCCGACGCGGTGGTCACCACGAGGCCCGCCAGTCCGAACAGTCGCTGGACGGGCCCGCTGGCGGTGTCGACGGTCTGGATCCGGGCCAGCGGGGCGATCCGGGCCCGCTGCCAGAACCAGCCGGACACCGCGTAGACCGCGTCGTCGGTGGCTTCCCAGCGGTGGACGCGGTACCGCCAGGCGGGCATCACCAGCAGGTAGGCGAGTGCGGCGGCGGAGACGATCGCGAGGGCGAGTCCGAGCCAGGTGCGGGCGGGCGGGATCAGCGCGGTCAGCAGCGCCAGCATCAGGACGGGGGGCAGTGCGACGAGGGCGGCCTGGGCGCTCCACCAGCCCAGGGCGCGGCGTTCGAGCCGGTGTCGGGGGGGTCGGAGGCGCGGTACTTCGCGGCGGGACACCTCGTCACTCTAAAGGCCGATCCAATTCACGGACAACCTCCGCCGGGGGCACTGGGGTATCCGAGGCGATTAGGGGTTGTCGGCCGGGTCGGGCCCGGATATCAGTTCTCCGTCACCTCATCACGCCCTCGAATTTCGGGACGAACGAACGATGACTTCTTCGGAAACAGCGAAGGCGACGCGCGTCGCGTGCTGGCAACCCGCTTGGATCGGCGGGGAGTCGGGCCGTGACGACTTCCTGGAGCGGCTGGCCCGGGCCGCCGCGGCGGCGGCGGACGGCGGTGCGGAGCTGCTGGTCACGCCGGAGATGTCGGCGACCGGCTACCAGTTGGGCCTGGCCCGCACGGTGGAGCTGGCGGAGCCGGCCGACGGGGCGCTCGCCGACGGCGTGCGCGAGATCGCCGTGCGCAATCGTCTGGCGATCGTGTACGGCTGGCCCGAACTGGCCGACGGGGGCGTCTACAACAGCGTCCAGCTCGTCGGTTCCGACGGCGCGGTGGCGGCCCGGTACCGCAAGACCCACCTGTACGGCGAGTTCGACCGCTCGGTGTTCGCGCCCGGGGACCGGCTGGTGGTCCAGGCGAAGCTGGGCTCGCTCACGGTCGGTCTGCTGATCTGCTACGACGTGGAGTTCCCGGAGACCGTGCGGGCGCACGCGCTGGCCGGCACCGAGCTGCTGGTCGTGCCGACGGCGCTGGTCCGCCCGTGGGAGTTCGTCCCCCGGACGCTGGTCGCGGCGCGGGCCTTCGAGAGCCAGCTCTTCGTGGCCTACGTCAACTGGTACGGCGCGGGGCCGCACGGCTACTGCGGGCTCGGCCGGGTGGTCGGCCCGGACGGGCTGCTCCGCGCCGAGGGGCCCGGGGACGCCGAGGCGCTGTTCGTCGCCGAGGTGGACCGCGCGGCGATCGACGCGAGCCGGCGGGCCACCCCGTACCTGCTGAACCGGCGGCCCGAACTGTACGGCGCTGCGCAGTGACCGCCTTCGCGGCGGACCTGTCGGCGCCGCCGGTCACCATGCTCGGCCCCGATTTCCCCTTCGCCCACGACCGGTGGGTGCGTCACGCCGACGGTCTGGGGTCGGTTCCGCCCGGGCGGCTGGGTACGCCGGTCGCGGTGGTCGGCGGCGGGATCTCCGGGTTGGTCGCCGCGTACGAGCTGATGCGTCTGGGGCTGCGTCCGGTGGTGTTCGAGGCGGGGGAGCTCGGCGGCCGGATGCGGACCGCGAGTTTCCCGGGGCATCCCGGGACGGTCGCGGAGCTGGGCGCGATGCGGTTCCCGGCCTCGGCCACGACGCTGTTCCACTACATCGGCCTGGTGGGGCTGGAGACCCGGCCGTTCCCGAACCCGATGGCCGCGGCGACGCCGCACACCGTCGTCGACGTGAACGGCGACCGGCACTTCGCCCGGGTGCCGGAGGACCTGCCGTCGGCGTACCAGGAGGTCTACGACGCCTGGACCAAGGTGCTGGAGGAGGGCGCCGACTTCAGCGCGATGGACTCGGCGATCCGCCGCCGGGACACGGCCATGATCAAGGCGATCTGGAACCGGCTGGTGCCGCTCCTGGACGACCAGTCCTTCTACGGCTTCCTGGCGTCCTCGTCGGCGTTCGCGTCGTTCCGGCACCGGGAGATCTTCGGTCAGGTCGGTTTCGGTTCCGGTGGCTGGGACACCGACTTCCCCAACTCGATGCTGGAGATCCTGCGGGTCGTCTACACCGGGGCCGACGAGGGCCACCGGGAGCTGACCGGCGGCGCCCAGCAGCTCCCCCTGCGGCTGTGGCGGCACGCGCCGGCCCGGTCGGCCTACTGGCCGGCCGGCACCTCGCTGGCGGATCTGCACCCCGACGGGCCGTGGCCCGCGGTCACCCGGCTCTCCCGCAGCGACGGCGGGATCGCGGTGGAGACGGCCGAGGGGGCCGCCGAGTTCGCGGCGGCCGTGCTGACTCCGCAGGTGCGGCTGCTGCTGTCCGGGATCGACACGGCCGAGGACCTGTTCCCGAACGACGTGTGGACCGCGGTCGAGCGCACCCACTACATGGGCGCCTCGAAGCTGTTCGCGCTGGTGGACCGGCCGTTCTGGCAGGACGTCGACGACCGGACGGGGCGTCCGGTGATGGGGATGACGCTCACCGACCGGGCGCCGCGGGGCGTCTACCTGTTCGACGACGGCCCGGACGCGCCGGGGGTGATGTGTCTGTCGTACACCTGGAACGACGACTCCTTGAAGACCGCCGCGCTGTCGGCCGAGGAGCGGTTGGACGTCATGCTCCGGCACCTGCGCAGGATCTATCCGGACGTGGACGTCCGCAGCCGGATCATCGCGCCGCCGGTCGCGGTGACGTGGGAGACCGAGCCGCACTTCATGGGCGCGTTCAAGAGCAACCTGCCCGGCCAGTACCGCTACCAGCGGCGCCTTTTCACGCACTTCGTGCAGGACGCGCTTCCCGCGCACCAGCGCGGGGTCTTCCTCGCCGGTGACGACGTGTCGTGGACCGGCGGGTTCGCCGAGGGGGCGGTGACCACCGCGCTCAACGCCGTCTGGGGCGTCCTGCACCACCTCGGCGGCCGGACGCCCGCCGGCAACCCGGGCCCGGGGGACGACTTCCCCGCGCTGGCGCCGATCGAGCTGCCCTCCTGAACGGGACGGCCCGCCGGGCGGGAGGGCACCGGGCGGCGGTCCGCCGTCCCGTTCAGAGGATTCCGGCCTGCACCGCCGCCATGACGGCGGCGGTGCGGTCGGACACGCCCAGCTTGGTGAAGATCCGTACGACGTAGGTCTTCACGGTGGCCTCGGTGATGTGCAGGGCGCGCCCGACGGCGGCGTTGGTCAGCCCTTCGGCGACCAGGCGCAGGACTTCGGCCTCCCGGCGGGACAGCGTCTCCGTGCGGGGCTGGCGGACCCGGCCGAGGAGCGTGGCGGCGACCGCCGGGGAGAGCACGGTCTCGCCGCGTGCGGCGGCCCGGACGGCCTGGGCGAGTTCGGCCGGCGAGGTGTCCTTCAGCAGGTAGCCGACGGCCCCCGCCTCGACCGCGCGGAGGATGTCACCGTCGGTCCGGTAGGTCGTGAGGATCACCACGCGGGTCGCGGGGAGCTCGGCGAGGATGGCCTCGGTGGCGCCGACCCCGTCTCCGTCGGGCATCCGCAGGTCCATCAGGACGACGTCGGGCGTCAGTTCGCGGGCGGCGGCCAGGGCGGCGGAGCCGGACACCGCCTCGCCGACGATGGTCAGTTCGGGCTGGTCGTGGAGCATCGCGCGGATGCCGGCCCGGATCACCGGGTGGTCGTCGACCAGCAGGACGGTGATTGTCATGCGGGCACCCGGATCCGGAGGGAGGTGCCTTCGCCGGGCGCCGAGTCGACCTCCAGCTCGCCGCCGGCCTGGCGCAGCCGCCGCCGCATCAGCGGGAGGCCGTGGCCGGCCGTGGCGGTGTCGGCGGCGAACCCGCCGCCGTCGTCGTGCACCTCCAGCCGGACGCCGCCGGCGTCGGTGGCGAGGACGACCTCGACGCGGCCGGCCGCGGCGTGCTTGCGGACGTTGCTCAGCGCCTCCTGCGCGTGCCGGAGCAGGTCGACGTTGAGCGCGGTGTCCGCCGGATCGGGGGCTCCGTCCACCTGGAGGGTGGCGTCGATGCCGTGCACGTCCCGGAGGCGGTCGACCTCGCGGCGGAGCCCGTCGACGAGGGAGGCGGAGGTGGCCTCGGGCAGGGGGCGGGCGGTGATCAGCGCCCGGGCGTCGGCCAGGTTGTCGCGGCTGGTGGCCTCGGCGACCTCCAGGTAGTGGCGGGCCCGTGCGGGGTCGGCCTCCAGCGCCGAGCCGGCGGCCTGCAGCAGCATGATCGTGCTGGACAGGCCCTGGGCGAGGGTGTCGTGGATGACGTCGGCGACCTGCTCGCGTTCGGCGGCCCGTCCGGCTTCGTAGGACACCCGGCCGAGCTCGGCCCGGGCGGCCTCCAGCTCCCTGATCAGCACGGCCCGTTCGGTGCTCTGCCGGATGATCTGGCTCACCCAGACGCCGAGGACGACCGAGAGCGCCGCGACCGTCGTCCCGACGACGGCCGGCAGCCCGCCGGAGCCGGGGAAGGTGTCCCCGGCCAGCGCGACCCCGAGCCAGACCAGGTTCATCGCCAGCACGGCGAGCGTGCCGGCGACCGGGCCGGTGGTCATGAACGCCGGTGCGCACAGCGCGAACAGGACGAGCGCGCTGCTGGTCGTCAGTCCGACCGCGGCGGCGAACACCAGGACCACGCCCACCTGGTAGAGCAGGGCCTGCCGGGTGCCCCGGCCGGTGCGGATCAGCCGCCGGCCGAGCGCCAGGTGCGCGGCGACCAGCACGACCAGCAGCGCGGCGGCCCCGGCCCGCCGGGCGGGGCCGGGGCCGCCGGTGAGCAGGACGCCGCCCAGGCCGGCCGCGCTGACCAGGACGAAGTACGCGTCCCAGACCGGCTGCCAGCGCAGCCACTCGTCGGGGGCGCGACTCAACCGTCCTTCCTTCCCTGCCAGCGGAACGTGGTCAGGCACAGGATCAGACCTCCGAGGCACCAGGCCGCCAGCACCAGGGCGATGCGTCCGTGCTCCCAGGCGCCGGCCGGTTCCGCACCGGCCGCCGAGTCGGGGAGGAACACCGAGCGGAAGCCCTGTGCCATCCACTTGAGCGGGAACACGGCGCCGATGTGCTGCAACGCCGTCGGCAGCGTGGTCAGCGGCACGATGAAGATACCCGAGACGAACTGCAGGACGAGGAACGGCAGGTTGACGATGGGTGCCGCGCCGCGCACCGAGCGCGGAACGCTGCTCATCGCGGTGCCGAGCAGCGCGCAGCCGGTCACGCCCAGCAGGAAGACCCAGGCGAACGTCGCCCAGCGCGTGACGTCGGTGGGCAACGGCAGGTCGTAGAAGAGCACGCCGACGGCCAGGACGATCACCATCTCGGCCACGGCGGTCACCAGGACCAGCACGATCTTCCCGACGAAGTAGGCGATCGGCGGCATCGGTACGCCGCGCAGCCGCTTGAGCGTGCCGTCCTCGCGGTCGCTGGTGATGCTGACGGCGAGGTTGACGAAGCAGGTCGAGCCGATCCCGCCGGCGATCATGCCGGCGGCGAGCAGCTGGCTGGAGGGGATGCCGGAGGCACCGAGCTGCCGGTCGAAGATCGAGCCGAGCAGGGTCAGCAGCACGACCGGAAGTGCGAACGTGAAGATCACGGCGGTGCGTTCGCGGAAGAACTGGCGGAGCTCGACCCCGCCGCGGGCCAGGCAGAGGCCGAGGACCGACGGTTCCCGGACGGTGCCCGGGGCCGGGCGCCCGGTGGACGCGGCGGGCGCGGTGGTTTCGGTGGGCGCGGTGGACGCGGTGGGCGCGGTGGTCATCGGGAGCCTCCGATCAGGTCGAGGTAGACGTCCTCCAGCGAAGGCCGGGTGACGACCAGTCCGGGGACCTCGCCGTCGAACCGGGCGGAGAGGTCCGCCACGGCGGCGGTGGGGCCGGCGGTGCGCAGCTGACGCGGCTCGCCGTTCTCGGACCAGCTCACGGTGGCCTCGGCCGACGCGCGCCCGCCGAGGTCGGCCGGGGTGTCGACGGCGAGGATCCGGCCGCCGGCGATGACGCCCACCCGGTGCGCGAGTGCCTCGGCCTCGTCCAGGTAGTGGGTGGTCAGCAGGATCGTGGTGCCGTCCTCCTCGGAGAGCCGGCGGATCAGCGACCAGAACTGGCGGCGCGCCTCCGGGTCGAACCCGGTCGTGGGCTCGTCGAGGAACAGCAGCCGGGGCCGGCCGACGACGCCGATCGCGACGTCGACCCGCCGCCGTTGCCCGCCGGAGAGCGTCCGCACCTTGCTCCCGGCCTTGCCGGTCAGGCCGACGAGTTCGATCACCTCGTCGACCGGGCGGGGGGCGGGGTAGTACCCGGCGAAGTGGCGCACGGTCTCCGTGACGGTCATGTCGGCCATGTCGGAGGCGTTCTGCAGCACCAGTCCGATGCCGTACCGCCAGCGCCGGGGCGCGCGTTCCGGGTCCTCGCCGAGCACCCGGACGCTGCCGGCGTCGCGCTTGCGGAACCCTTCGAGGATCTCGACGGTCGTCGTCTTGCCCGCTCCGTTGGGGCCCAGCAGCGCGAAGATCTCGCCGTCCCCGATGTCCAGGTCCACGCCGTCGACGGCGGGAGCCCCTTGATAGGCCTTGCGTAGGCCGCGTACCTGCACCGCTTCTGTCACCGTGCCAGCTTCGGCCGCCGGGCCGGTGGGCCGCGACGGCCGGTGGACCGACAGTTGTCCGTCGATCGGACGACACCGGTCGGCGGACGTCGTGCGCGGACCGTCCGGGCACCGACCGACCGGGGTCCGCTAGGGGTTGGGCCCGGTGGGCGCCGGGTCTAGCCTCCGAGCGTGGACACCCGTCGGCCGGTCGACCCCTCGTGGGTGCCCGGCGGAGCACCCCGACACGGGTGCTCCGCCGGGCACCTCGCCGAGCCCGTGAGCCGGCCGGCGGGCGGGCCGCCCACCGGGCCGCCCGCCCGCCGGCGGAGCTCACGCGACGTTGCTGACCCTCGGCCCGAGTTTCGCCAGGAGGTCGGCCCGCCGGGTCACGCTGAGCTTGCGGTAGACCTTGGTCAGATGCTGCTCGACGGTGCTCAGGGTGACCAGCAGCCGGTTGGCGATCTGCCGGTTGGTGTTGCCCTGGGCCGCCAGGACGGCGACCCTCCGCTCCGCGTCGCTGAGCGAATTGAGGGCCTCCGTGTAGGACTCCTCGGCCTCCTCCGGCGCCGCGTCGTCGACGTCGGGGAGCAGCCGCTGGCGCAGGCCGTCGGCCTGGCAGTCGCCGGCCAGGCCGTAGGCCCGCCGGACGGTCATTCGGGCGCGGTGGAAGTCGCCGAGCGAGCGCTGGGCCTGGCTGAGGTCGGCCAGCGTGTGGGCCAGCTCCAGCAGGTCGCCGCAGCCGCGGAGCATCTCGGCGGCCTCGCGCAGCAGCGTGGGGCGCTGGGCGAGCGGGGAGACCGCGGCCAGCACGCGCAGGGCCGCCGCCTTGGTCCGGCTCGGTTCCTGGCCCAGCTGGGTCAGCTGGCTCTCGGCCAGCATGCGGGCCTGCTGCGGCCGGCCGAGGGCCAGGTGCGCGCGGGCCGCGTGGATGCGCCAGGGCGCGAGCGCCGGCAGGTCGAGGTTCCAGCGGGCCATCAGGTCGCCGCAGGTGGTGAAGTCGTCCAGGGCGGCCTCCGGCTGACCGGCCGCCAGGTAGTAGGTGCCGCGTGCCCGCAGGTAGTGCAGGCCCCAGACGGTCTCGAACATCGCGTCCGGGACCGGCTCGTCGAGGTAGCGGGCGGCTTCGGCGAGCCGGCCGCGTGCGGTGAGCGCCAGCAGCAGGGTGCCCAGCGGGCCGCCGACCGCGGTCGACCAGCTCTCGCGGCACATGGTGGCGAGCGCGGCCTCGGCGTGGCGCTGCGCGTCGGCGAGCCGGCCGGAGCGGTACGCGATGTCGGCGCGGATCGCCGTCAGGATGCCCTCCATGGACGACACGCCGCGTTCGCGGGCCTGGGTCAGCAGGCGGTCGGTCCACTGGGTCGCGGTTTCGAGCTGGTCGGCGTAGATGAGGATGGTGAGCGCCGCGACGTGCATGGTCAGGGCGTCGCCGCGGGCCGACGAGCGGGGCAGTGCCTGTTCGGCCGTGATCACCGCCGCGCTGTTCGGGCCCTTGACCAGGACGGTCTCCAGGGCCTGGGCCAGCGCCTCCTTGGTGTTGACCACGGTCTCGGCGGCGCGCTGCGGTGCCCAGGGTTCGGCCGGGTCGTCGCGGAGCAGGCCGGGGTGGGTGAACCGGGTCCATGCGGTGAGGAGCCGGATCCTGGCGCGCTCCTCCGTGTCGGCCTCCAGCGTGGCGAGGCCGTCGAGCACCTCGACCGTCTCGGCCGTGCGCCCCAGCCAGAGCAGGCAGTACGCGGTGGTGACGCGTGCGGCGACGTCGACCCGGCCGGTCCGGACGGCGTCGGTGAGCTGTCCCAGTCGGTGCCCGGCGGAGGCCGGGTCGGTACACCACTCCGCCCGGAGCAGCGCGACCTTGAACGCGACGCGCTCCGCCTCGTCGGTCGCGCCGTCGTGCGCGAGCCGCAGCAGGGCGGTGGCGAGGTCCGCGTCGCCGCTGCCGAGCAGTTCCTCCGCGGCGGCGCCGAGGACGGGGCCGGCCCAGGCCGGTGTCCGGCCGGCCGCCAGCAGGTGGCGGGCGACCGGGAGCGGCGCCGCCCCTCCCTCGTACTGGATCCGGGCCGCCCTCAGGTGGAGGTCGGTCAGGGCTTCGGGCGGCAGCTGGTCGAGCACCGCCTGGCGGGCCTGCGGGTGCGGGAGCCGGCCGTCGCTGATCAGGCCCGCGTTCTCCAGGCCGGACAGTTCCCGCCGGGCCGCCGCGGTGTCGACCTCGGCCAGCCGGGCGAGGGTGAGCAGGCCGGCCGGCGGGCGGCCGTCCAGCAGGGCGGCGGCGGCGAGGACGCGCCGGGTCACCGGTTCGCAGCGTTCCACGTACCTGCGGGCCGCGGCGGTGTAGGCGCGGCCGGGGACGACCTGCCCGTCCCGGTCCAGGCCGGGCCCGCCGGCGCTGCGGAGGTCCGCGATCAGCGTCCGGGCCAGCAGCGGGTTCCCCCCGGACGCCCGGGTACAGGCGTCGACGAGCGGGTCGGCCGGGTGGGTCCCGAAGGCCGCGGCGAGCAGTTCGCCGACGCCGTGCCGGGAGAGCGGCGGGATCTCGATGTGGTTGTCGGCCGCCAGCACCATCAGCTCGGCGTACAGCTGCGGATCGGTCGGCTCCGTCAGGTCGCGGCCGCTGACCACCACGAGGACCCGCGCGTTGCGGATGCGCCGGACCAGGTAGAGCAGGCAGTGCAGGGAGAGGGGGTCGACGTGGTGCAGGTCGTCGACGGCGACGACCAGCGGCGCCCGCTCGCTGTTGGCCAGCAGTGCCGCGGACGCGTTGTGCACCTCGCGGATCAGTCCGGCCCGGTCGGTGTGGTCGGTCGGGGACGGGAAGCCGTGGCAGAACTGGTTGACCAGGCTCAGCGGCAGCTCCCGCTCGGTCCGGGAGCCGGTGGCCCACAGGACGTGGAACCCCGCCGCTTCGGCGTGCTCCGTGAACGCGCGCAGCAGCGTGGTCTTCCCGCTGGCCATGGGGCCGACGACTGACAGCAGCCGGCCGTTTCCGGCTCGGCAATCCTCCAGCGCGGCCGTGAAACCGGCGAGCTGCTCCTGACGTTCGACAAACACCTGCGTGGTCCTCCCCGAGGGCACATCCATTGGTCCGGCGATCCGCCGATGCCCGCGGCTCTCCGCCGCACCCGAGAAAGACGGCGCGACATTCGGCCGAATGAACGTGGCATCGATATGTTTCGCCGCTATCACCGTAAAAAATGCATTTGATCTCTTCGTGCGACGGCCTCAGTATGCCCCTCGGAAGGTGATCCCCCATTGAATCGATGGAGTACGCGATGTGAACAAAAAATCATGTGCCCGAAAGGGCATCAGATGTTTGGGCGTGCCCCGCACGGGAGTTGCGGTGCTCACGGGGTCGGTCGCGCCGCCTCCGCAGGCGCGCCACCACCTCCGACGCTCCCTGGACGAACCGCGGACCACCGCTCCGCGGGCCCCGGATCCCCGCGGTCGCGCCTCCGGTGCAAATCGGGGCATCCCCTGCCTCTTCGGGCCTTGCGGGCGAATCGAACCCCTGCGACCCTCCGCCCGATAGGGGATCCGCTGGGGTTGGCCCGCTAAACACCGCTCCATAGCCTTCCGTCGGCGTTGGGAAGCCGCCGCGAGCGTGTTGACGATATCGCCGTAAAGCCAATTGACGGTCAGGCCACGGTAAGGAATCAGCGTGACGGAAAACGATGCCGAAGACTCCTGGCGCATTCCGATCGACCGGTCGCAGGCTCCCTCCCGCGCACCCGGCCCGATCGACCTCCGGCGCAACTTCCTCCAGCCGGCCTACACCGGCATCCCCACCTTCATGGGGGTCCCGGTCTGCCTCGACCAGGAGGACCTGCGCGCCGGCGGCGTCGACGTCGCCGTGTTCGGCGTCCCGCTGGACTCCTCGTCCGGCCACCGCGGCGCCGCCTACGGACCGCGCGCACTGCGCTCCGACGAGCGCTACCTCTTCAACACCCCCGAGCTCCTGGTCAACGCCAGCACCCGGGTGAGCCCGTTCAACCTCCTCAAGGTGGTCGACTACGGGGACGCGGCGATCGACATCTTCAGTGTCGAGAAGTCGCTGCCGTCGATCGCCGCGACGGTCCGCGAGGTCGCGGACGTCGGGGCCGTGCCGGTCATCCTGGGCGGCGACCACTCGCTCATGATCGCCAGCGTCGGCGCGCTCGCCGACCTGTACGGACCGGACAAGATCGGCGTGGTGCACTTCGACGCCCACCCCGACTGCCACGAGCACATCTTCGGCCACCGCGTCACCCACGGCACCCCGCTCCGGCGCCTGATCGACGAGAAGCGGATCCCCGGCAAGAACTTCGTGCAGATCGGCCTGCGCACGCCGACCGGCCCGGACGACGCGCTGTTCAACTGGATGCGCCGCAACGGCATGCGGACCCACTTCATGGTCGAGATCGAGCGGCTGGGCTTCAACGCGGTGCTCGACAAGGTCATCGAAGAGGTGCACGACGGACCGGAGTTCATCTACCTGTCGCTCGACATCGACGTCCTCGACCCCGCCTACGCGCCCGGCACCGGCACGCCGGAGCCCGGTGGGCTGACCCCGCGTGAGCTGTTCCCGGCCTTCCGGCGGCTGTGCGCGGAGACCAACGTCATCGGGATGGACGTCGTCGAGATCGCGCCGCACCTCGACCCCGGCTACTCCACCACCATGAACGCCCGCCGGGCCATCTTCGAGGGCCTGACCGGCCTGGCGATGAAGAAGGCCGGAATGACCAGCGCCGACTACGTCAATCCGATCGCGTCGGGCCAGCTGAAGTTCCCGCTGATCTGACCCCGCCTGCATCCGACACCCGCGGAAGGACGGCATCCGCCGATGACCGCCACTGTGTTCGCACCCGACTCCGCCCAGTCCCTGACCGACGTGGAGCGATCGGCCGTCGGCGTCGCCGCGGTCCTGGCCGACCTCGGCGTCCGGCCGGGAACCCGTGTGCTGTTCAAGGCGGACAACTCGGCCGCCTGGATCACCGTGCTGCTCGGCCTCGCCCACGCCGGCGCCTCGATCGTGCTCCTCGACCACCAGGACACCGCCGAGGAGACCACCCGCATCCACCGGCTGACCCGGGCCTCGCTGACCGTCGTGGACGGCAACGCGCTGCCGCCCGCCGGGGACCGGACCGTCCTCGTCCAGGACCTGCTGGCCGCCGCCGGGTCCCGGCCGCCCGCCGAGCTGGACGGCCCGCTCGACCTCGACCTCTGGCGCGGGCTGCCGGACGGGCTGATCATGTGGTCCTCCGGGTCGACCGGCGTCCCGAAGGGCGTGGTGAAGACCGGCGCGCGGTTCCTGCGGAACCTGGAGCGCAACGCCGCCCAGATCGGCCACCGCCCGGACGACGTCCTGCTGCCGCTGCTGCCGTTCTCCCACCAGTACGGGCTCTCCATGGTGTTCATCGCCTGGCTGGTCCGCTGCTCCCTGGTGGTCGCCCCGTACCGCCGGGTCGACCAGGCGGTCGCCATGGCCGGCCGGACCGGCGCCACCGTGCTCGACGCGACGCCCGCCACCTACCGCAGCATCTGGAACATCGTCAGCCGGCGCCCCGACCCGACGGCCGACCTGCGCGGCGTGCGGCTGTTCTGCAGCGGCGCGGCCCCGCTGGACCCCACCCTGGTCGACCGGTACGTCGACCTGTGCGGCAAGCCCCTGCTGGACAGCTACGGCAGCACCGAGCTGGGCAACGTCGCCTTCGCGACCGCGGACAACCCCGTGGCCACCGGCCGGCCCGTCGTCGGCATGGGCGTGCGGATCGTCGACGACGCGGGCGCGGTGCTCGGCCCGTTCGAGGCGGGCGAGATCGAGGTCGACTCGCCGGAGCTCATGGAGGGCTACCTCGGCCCGGACGGCCACCTCGCCCCGGTCGCCCGCGGCTGGCGGCGCACCGGCGACTTCGGGCGCCTGGACGAGCACGGCAACCTGTCCGTCCTCGGCCGCAAGCTGGCCGTGCACCGGATGGGCTACACGCTCTACCCCGAGCGGATCGAGGCGCGGATCGCCGAGGCGGGCTGCTCGGCCAAGGTGATCGCGGTCCCGGACGAACGGCGCGGCAGCTCCCTGGTGTTCTTCGTCGAGGACGAGACCGGCGCGGACGCCGCGCACTGGCGGGAGCGGATCTGCGCGGTCCTGCCGGCCTACGAGCAGCCCAACCGGGTCGTCGTCCTGGACCGGCTGCCGCTCAACCGCAACGGGAAGCCCGACCGGAAGGCGCTGGAGAGGCTGGCCGCCCCGCCCGCCGCCCAGAAGCCGGTCCACTCGTGAGCCGCGGCCCGCACGCCGCCCCGGAGGGCGCGGCACCGACCGGCGGCGCGCCGCTCGGCGGTGCTCCCTCCGGCGGCGCGGCGCGGGCGTCGGACCGGCTCCCCCTCCCCCGCACCGCAGTCGACCGCTCCCGCCCCGCCCCGCGGGGCGGGGCACCCACGGAGGCCCCCCGATGACCGCCGCGATCGTCTTCCCGGCCCTCTCCCCGGTCCGCCGCGAGGAGCTCGGCACGTTCCTGATGATCCATCCGCTCGCGCGCCGGCGGCTCGCCGAAGCCGACGAGGCACTCGGCTACCGCCTCGCCGACGCGCTGGCCGACGCACCGGCCGACGACGACTACGCCGAACCGGTCCAGGTGGCGGTGCTCGTCGCGTGCCTGGCCCTGGCGGAGTGGGCGGAGCAGCGGCTCGGCGCCGCACCCGAGTACTGCGCCGGCCCGAGCTTCGGGGAGCGGACCGCCCTGGCCTACACGGGCGCGCTGCCGTTCGCCGACACCGTCCGGCTGGTCGACGAGATCGCCCGGGTCGAGCGCGAGTACTTCGCCACCGAGCACCGCGACATCGTCACCCACTCGTTCGTCCGGGTGCCCGAGGAGCGGCTCGACCCGCTGCTGGGCGGCCTGGAGTGGCACGACGTCTCCGGCCGGATGGACACCGACTTCCACATGGTGTCGCTGCGCGAGGCGGAACTGGCCGCCTTCAAGTCGGCGATCAGCGAAGCCGGCGGCTACTCGCTCTACACGATGCGCCCGCCCGCCCACACGTCCCTGTTCACCGGGGTCAGGGCCCGGATGGAGGAGGTGTACGCGCGGTACACCCTGGCGGCGCCCAGGATCCCGATCGTCTCCTACTACGACGGGGCCGTCCTGACCGGGCCCGCGGAGCTGCGGACCGCCCTGCTCGACGGGTTCGTCAGCCCGATCCGCTGGGTGGACACCGCGCGGTCGCTGCGCGAACTGGGCGTCGACCGGCTCTGGATCACCGGCCCGGACGCGATGCTCTCCCGGCTGCGCACCACCGCGAAGAACTTCGACGTCGAACTCTGCGACCTGCGACGGGTCATGGTCCGCCCCCGCCGGCGCGCCACGGCGTCCCGCTGACCCGGCCGCGCCTCGTGCGAGCCCCGGGCGCGGGCCCGGCGTGAGCGTACGTCACGCGCGCCGGCCCGGACGGGACTTCCCCGCGCCCGCGCTCACCCCTCCGGCTCGGCCGCCACGATGCCCAGCAGCCCGGGGAAGCGCTGCTCGATGTCGGCCCGGCGCAGGCAGGCCATCCGGCTGTTGCCCCGGTCGACCTGCCGGATCAGCCCGGCCTCGCGCAGGGCGCGGAAGTGGTACGTGACGGTCGCCTTCGAGACCGGCAGCGCGAACGAGCTGCACGTCCGCGCGGCGCCGTCGGGTCCGGTGGCCAGCTCGCGCACCACGCGGCGGCGCAGCGGATCCGCCAGCGCGGAGAGCACGGGGCCGAGCTCGATCTCCTCGACGCTCGGGTGGCCTTCGTCGTCGGGCATCCGGGACACCTCCCTCCAGGTATGGATTGCATCGTACCTGCGGGTCGGCTAGCGTCGCCCAGGTACGAGATTTCCTGTACCTACGCCTGTCCCAGGACCTCCCGGAGGGGGAACCCCGCATGTCCCAGCCGTTCACGCTCGTCGGCACCGCCCGCCCCAGGCCCGAACGCGCCGAGGAGCTGAAGGAGCTCCTGCTCTCGTTCGTCGAACCCACCCGGCAGGAGTCCGGCTGCCTGGAGTACCACTTCCACGAGGACCGCCAGGAGCCCGGCGTCTTCGTCTTCTACGAGGCATGGCGCTCCGAGGCCGACCTCGACGCCCACCTCGCCCTCCCCCACATGCGGGCCTTCTGGGAGCGGCGGATGGACTACCTGGAGACCGACCTCGACATCCGTTTCCTCACCATGCACAGCCCCTACCGGCCGAGCGGGGATCAGTAGACGTCCCGGACGTAGCGCTTGTCGCCCGCCAACTGCCGGACGTACCCGGCGGCCGACTCCTCGTCCATCCCGCCGTGGGCGGCGACGATCTCCCGCAACGCCCGGTCGACGTCCTTGGCCATCCGGCCGGCGTCGCCGCAGACGTAGACGTGGGCACCGTCCTGGAGCCACCGCCACAGGCGCGGCCCGTGCTCGCGCATCCGGTCCTGGACGTAGACCTTGTTGCGCTGGTCGCGCGAGAAGGCGACGTCGAGGCGGTCCAGGTGACCGGAGGCGCGGAACGCCTCCAGCTCCTCCCGGTAGTAGAAGTCGGTGGCTTCGCGCTGCTCGCCGAAGAACAGCCAGTTCGCGCCGGTGTGGCCACGGGCCCGCCGATCCTCCAGGAAGCCGACGAACGGCGCGACGCCGGTGCCGGGGCCCACCATGATCATCGGCGTCGTGGAGGAGCCCGGCGGGCGGAAGTGCGGGGAGCGCTGGACGAACACCTGCACCGGGCCGTCGTCGGCGCAGTCGGCGAGGTAGGTCGAGCAGACGCCGTTGCGGTCGCGGCCGAGGTCGTTGGTGTAGCGGACCACGGACACCGTGAGGCGCACCTCCCCGGGGTGCGCCAGCGGGCTGGAGGAGACGGAGTAAAGCCGGGGCTGGAGCCGCCGGAGCACGCCGGCCCACTCGGCGGCGCTCGCCCGGACCGGGAAGGCCGCGACCACGTCGGCGGCCTGCCGGCCCCAGCTCCACCGCGCCAGCTCGCCCTTGTTGTCCGGCCGCAGCAGCCGCTTGAGGTCGCGGTCGCCGGTGCGCTCGGCGAGGAAGCCGAGCAGGTCCGGGGTGATGCGGGTGATGTCGAGCCGGGTCCGCAGGGCCTCGCCGAGGGGGAGGTCGCCGACGCCGGGCAGGGTCACGCCCCGCTCCGCGTCGAGGCCCGTCAGCGCGAGCCACTCCGCGACCAGCCCGGACCCGTTGGCCGGCCACACCCCGAGGGCGTCACCGGCCTCGTAGGCGAGCCTGCCGCCGTGGGTGTCGAACGCGAACTGCCGCACCTCCTTCTGCGCCCCGGGCAGGCTCAGCACCCGGTTGCCGATCAGGAGGGTGGTGAAGGGGGACGCCTTCGAGGAGCCGGCCGGCGCGGCGGCCCGGACCGTGGAGAGCAGGGCGGCGGACGCGGCTGCGGGCGGTACGGCGGGGGCCGTCGCGGCGGCGGGCGCGGGAGGCTCCGGTGCGCCGCCCGCCGTGACGGACGGCCCGGCGGTGGACGGCCCGGCGGCGGCCGGCCGGCCGGCCGCGTCGGCGACGGAGCCGGGAAGGGGGCCGACGAGGGGAGCGTCGAGGGGAGCCGCGAGCACGCCGGTGACCTGCTCCAGCCACGTCCCGGCGGCCTCGTCGTCGTCCGCCTCGCAGTCGGTCCGCGGGTGCAGGCGGGTGGCGCCGAGCTCCGCGAGCCGTTCGTCGAGGCGCCGCCCGTGGCCGCAGAAGTCGTCGTAGCTGGAGTCGCCGAAGGCGAGGACGGAGTACCGCACGCCGTCCAGCCGGGCCGCGCCGCCGTCGGCCAGCGCCTGCCAGAAGTCGGCGCCGTTGTCGGGTGCGTCACCGTCGCCGAAGGTGCTGGTGACGATGAGCAGGTCGGTGCCCGCGGTGAGCCGTCCGGGCGTGGTGTCGGCCATGGCGAGCAGGGCCGGGGGGCGGCCCGCCTCGGCCAGCCGGGCGGCGGCCCCGGCGGCGAACTCCTCGGCGGTGCCGGTCTGCGAGGCCCACAGGACGAGCAGTTCCCGGGCCCGGACGGGTTCGGGGGCGGCGCCGGCCGACCCGTGGAGCGGGGCGGCGGGGGCGGGCGCGGCGGGAGTCGCCGTCCGGGAGAACGCCCCGGCCAGCAGGCCGTCCACCCACCGCGCCGTCTCCGGGGCGAACGGCGCGTCGGCCGGCAGCACCGGCACGCCGCCGGGCGGCGCCAGCGCGACCCCGGCGAGGAAGCCGGACAGGTAGCGGCGCTCCGGTTCGGCGAGCACCGGCGGCGCGAGGTGCTCGATGCCGAGCAGCGCGGCCAGGGCGGGCAGGGCACCGGCCCTGCCACCCTCCACCGCCGCCCCCGGCCCCGCGTCGACGCCCGGGACGGCGCCGACACCCGGCGGCGGGGCGGCCGGGGCCTGCGGTGGGACGGCGGGCCCCGACACCGCCGCCCCCGGCACGGAGTCCGCGGGCACCGGGGCCGGCACCACCCGCAGCGCCACGGCGCAGGCCTTGAACTCGGGCTGGAAGGAGGCCGGGTCGACGGCGTCGTTGGTGACGGCGTTGATGCCGAGGTACTCACCGAAGAGGTCGTTCCAGTGGAACGGCGCGAAGCAGTTGCCCGGGCGGACCCGGTCGGTGACGACGGCGGGCAGAACGGCGCGGCCCCGCCGGGAGGCGACCTCGACGTGGTCCCCCTCCTCCGCGCCCATCGCGGCGGCGTCCTCCGGGTGGAGCTCGACGAAGGGACCGGGGTTCAGCCGGTTGAGCTTGCCGACCTTTCCGGTCTTGGTGAGGGTGTGCCACTGGTGCTGGAGGCGGCCGGTGTTGAGGACGAACGGGTAGTCGTCGTCGGGGAGTTCGGCGGCGGGCAGGTGCGGGCGGCCGAAGAACCGGGCCCGGCCGTCGGCGGTGGGGAACGCCAACCGGGGACGGGTGCCGTCCGCCCGCTCCAGCAGGGTCTGGCTGACGCCGTCGTTGAGGTAGCGGATCGGGTTGCGGTCGCTGCCGTCCGGGGACGGCGCCGGCCACTGCACCGGGGTCTCGCGCAGCCTCCGGTAGTCGACGCCGCGCAGGTCCCAGCCGGTCGCCGGGTTCCAGGCCCGCTTGAGCTCCTCGAAGACCTCCTCGGCGCTCGCGTAGGTGAAGGCGTCGGCGAAGCCCATCGCGCAGGCCACCCGGGCGATCAGCTGCCAGTCGGGCAGGGCCTGCCCGGGCGGGTCGACGACGCCCTGGACGAGGGTGAGGTTCCGCTCCGAGTTGATCATGACGCCGTCGGACTCGGCCCACAGCGTGGCGGGCAGCACCACGTCCGCGTACGCGTTGGTCTCGGTCTCCGTGAACACGTCCTGGGTGATGACCAGTTCCGCGGCCTCCAGGGCGGCGATGACGGTCCTGCGGTTGGCGACGGAGGCCACCGGATTGGTGCAGATGATCCAGCACGCCTTGACGTCACCGGCGGCCATCTGCTCGAACATCTCGACCGTGCCGCGCCCGACGTCGGTGCGCAGGGTGCCCGCCCCGATCCCCCACAGGTCCTCGACGAAGGCCCGCTCGGCGTCCACGAGAACCGATCGCTGGCCGGGCAGGCCCGGGCCCATGTACCCCATCTCCCGGCCGCCCATCGCGTTGGGCTGGCCGGTCAGCGAGAACGGGCCGCTGCCGGGGCGGCAGATCGCACCCGTCGCGAGGTGCAGGTTGACCAGGGCGTTGGTGTTCCAGGTGCCGTGGGTGGACTGGTTGAGGCCCATCGTCCAGCAGCTCGTCCACTCCCCCGCCGCACCGATCCACTGCGCGGCCTGCCGGATGTCGGCCTCCGGTATCCCGGTGATCTCGGCGACCCTCGCCGGCGGGTAGTCCGCCAGGAAGGCGGGCATCGCCTCCCAGCCGTCGGTGAACTCCGCGATGAACGCCTCGTCGGTGTGGCCGTTCGCCACCAGCAGGTGCAGCAGTCCGTTCAGCAGGGCGAGGTCGGTCCCCGGCCGGATCTGCAGGAACAGGTCGGCCTTGTCGGCGGTGGCGTTGCGCCGCGGGTCGACGACGACGAGCTTCGCCCCGGCCGACCTGATCCGGTCCATCATCCGCAGGAACAGGATCGGGTGGCAGTCGGCCATGTTCGAGCCGATGACGAGGAACACGTCCGCGTGGTCGAAGTCCTGGTACGAGCCGGGCGGGCCGTCCGCGCCGAGCGACAGCTTGTAACCGGTGCCGGCCGAGGCCATGCAGAGCCGGGAGTTCGACTCGATCCGGTGGGTCCGCACGAACCCCTTGGCGAGCTTGTTCGCCAGGTACTGCGCCTCCAGGGACATCTGCCCGGAGACGTAGAAGGCGAGTGCGTCGGGGCCGTGCCGGTCCAGGATCGCCCGCAGGCGTCCGGCCACTGCCGTGATCGCCTCGTCGACGTCCGCCTCGGCCGGCTCGGCGCCGCGCTCGGCACGGACCAGGGCTCTGGTGGCCCGCCCGGAGGCGGCCATCAGCTCGGCGCCGGTCGCGCCCTTCGTGCAGAGCCGCCCGCGGTTCGCCGGGTGCTTCCGGTCCCCGACCGCCTTCACGACGGTGCGCCGGCCGCTGACGGCGTCCCGGCCGATGTCGAGCACGATGCCGCAGCCGACGCCGCAGTACGAGCAGACCGTCCGCACACTGTCCGCCTTCGAACCTGGCGTCGTCACCGAGACTCCCTCCCGAAGGACCAAGCGGTGGGAAGCTCCCACGATCGTGACCCTAGGAAGGCCGCATTACCGCCTTGTCACGGCCCGTGGATCGGGGAGTTAACCGGATCGCACACATGCTCCGGGCCGCCGTGAGCGCAGCGGCGGCCGGTCCGCGCCCCGTCCGGGGCGACATCCTCGGCGTGCGGTCCCCGCTCAGAGGGCCGTGACGTCCCGGGGACCGGCGTCGAGGTAGGCCCAGGCCCTGGTACCGGACCGCAGGACGACCTCGGTCCTGGCGTAGTCGTCGACCTCGTAGTCGTCCGCCGCGGCGAGCTCGGCGTCGGTGAGGGCGAAGACGCTTCCCTCCACCGCGTCGCCGCCCTCGGCGGAGGCCACCACCAGGGGGTGGCGGTCGGTGCCGCTGGCCGCGATCACCTCCGGGTCCGTGATCGCGATGGAGGTCAGGCGGAAGCCCGGCAGCGCGTCCGGCCGCCCGTCGAGGCGCCGGCCGAACCGGGCGAGCTGGACCCCGGGGAGCTGGAGCGTCCCGTAGGAGAACAGGTGGTGGACCGTCTGATCGGTCATCGAGAGAACCCCTCCGCGGACTCGGTTGCGCACGCCGGCCCCAACCTATCGAACGCGATTCGCACGGTGCAGCACCGTGACGCGAATCCTGCCCTTCGGGGCGCTCCGCCGACCAGGCCGCCGGGCCCGGCAGTGTACGGGGTCCGCGCTCCACGGACTAGGGTGACGGCCGTGGAGCGGGTACTGGTCGCGGGCATCCCGGGTGCGGGCAAGACGACGGCGGCGGGGCGGCTGGCCGCGCGGCTCGGCCTGCCGCAGTACGAACTGGACGCCCTGCACCACGGGCCGAACTGGACCCCGCGGCCCGCGTTCCGCTCCGACGTCGAGGCGTTCGCGCACACCGCCCGCTGGGTCACCGAGGACCAGTACACCGGGCTGCTCGGGGATCTGCTGACCACCCGGGCCGACACCTACGTCTGGCTCGACCTGCCCCGGTACACCGTCATGCACCGCGTCCTGCGCCGCTCGCTCGCCCGTGCGCTCACCCGCCGCGAGCTGTGGAACGGCAACCGGGAGCACTTCCGGGAGTGGCGCGACCCGGAGCACCCGATCCGCCGGGCCTGGAGCCAGCACTCCGCGTACCGCCGACGGACCCTGGACCGCCTCGCCGCCAACCCCGGGCTGACGCTGGTCCACCTCACCTCGGCCCGGGCCGCCCGCGCCTGGCTGCGCACGGTCCCCCGGCCGCTCCCCGCCCGCCCCGGCACCACGACGGAGCGGTAGGTCCGGTCGGTGCCGGCTGGGGGCGGCCGGTCAGCCGTGGCCGGCGGTGGACGCCCGGACGCGCAGTGCCCAGTCGTGCCGGCGCACCACGCCGGGGACCGCCGCTCCCGCCAGCAGATCGCTCAGCAGCTCCGCGCACGCGCGTCCGTACTGCGCCGCGCGCAGGTCCACCGCCGTCACCTGCGGGCTCGCCCCCCGCGCCGCGGGGCCGTCGACGCACGCGGCCACCAGCAGGTCCGCGCCGACCCGCAGGCCCGCCCGGGCCGCGGCCGTCAGCACGCCGGGCACCGCGCCGTCGGGGGCGCACACCACCGCGTCCAGGCCCGGGGTGCCGGCGAGCAGCTCCGCGGTGGCGGCCTCCGCCTCGGCGGGCGTGGCCGCGAACGGGACCGTCCGCACCGTGACCTCGACGCCCTGCTGCCGGGTCCAGTCGGCGGCGGCGGCCCGCAGCGCCGCGGCCCAGTCGGACCCCGGGCCGGGGGCCAGCAGCGCCGGGCGGCGTGCTCCGCGCGCCGCGAGGTGATCGAGCAGCGAGGCGAGCGAGGCGGCGTTGTCGCACACCACCGCGCCGCTGGGGGCGACGCCGCCGCCCAGGTAGCGCTCCCCCGTCACCACCGGCACGCCGGAGCCCAGCAGGTACGGGACCTCCGGGTCGTCGACCTCGGGGTCGATCACCAGCAGGCCGTCCACCCGCGCGGCGAGTCCGCCGCCGGACGCCGTCCCCGGGGCCAGCAGGACGAGGTCCAGTCCGTCCTCCCTGGCCCGCTCGACCGCGCCGAACGCCAGGTTCATGTAGTACTCCAGGCGCGTCGCCGTCCGCGGCAGGTGCAGGCCGATCGCCCCGGTGCTGGAGCGGCGGAGGCTGCGAGCGGCCGAGTTGGGGCGGTAGCCGAGCTCGCGGGCCGCCGCCCGGACGCGTTCACGGGTGGCCTCCGCGACCCTGCCGGAGCCCTGCAGCGCGTCGGAGGCCGTGCTCTTGGACACCCCGGCCGCCCGGGCCACGTCGAACAGGGTCACAGGTTGGCTGGTCACAGCCCGGAAGTCTAGACACCGCCCCGGGGCGCGCTCCCCACCTCGGGCCCGCCCTCGATCCCGTTCGCCGGCCGGGGCACGGCGGGCGGTCTCCGGCGCGTATTGCCGGAACGTTCCGGCATGGCTACTCTTCCCCGTGCCGGAACGTTCCGGCACGGCGGCGACGAGGCCGCCGGCCCAGCCACCCCCGGGAACCGCCATGCGTCTGATCACCGCCCTGAACCCGCCGGCCTCCCCGGCCCGCACCCGCGCCCCGCAGCGCGCCGCCCTGCGGGTGGCCGTCGTCCAGCAGCGCTGGCACCAGGACCCGGAACAGCACCGCGCCGGTCTGCTGGAGGGCATCCGCCTGGCCGCCGAGCAGGGCGCGAGCCTGGTCGCGCTCCAGGAGCTGACGCTCTCCCCGTACTTCGCCGTCCTGCGCCAGGCGGACCACCCGCAGGCCGTCGAGCCCGAGGACCTGCTGACCGGTCCGACCTTCGCCTTCGCCGCGGCCGCGGCCCGCGAGCACGGCCTGCACGTCCACGCCTCGCTGTTCGAGAAGGCCGACGGCCCGGAGGGCCCCGACGGCCTCGGCTACAACACCGCGATCCTGGTGGCACCCGACGGCACCCTGGTGCAGCGCACCCGCAAGCTCCACATCCCCGTGACCGAGGGCTACTACGAGGACACCTGGTTCCGCCAGGGCCCCGCCGGCGACGACGCGTTCCCGCTGGCCGAGGTCGGCGGCGCCGCCGTGGGCATGCCCACCTGCTGGGACCAGTGGTTCCCCGAGCTCGCCCGCGCCTACTCCCTCGCCGGCGCCGACGCCCTCATCTACCCCACCGCCATCGGCTCCGAGCCCGGCCACCCCGGCTTCGACACCCAGCCGCTGTGGCAGAAGGTCATCACCGGCAACGCCATCGCCAACGCCACGTTCATGATCGTCCCCAACCGCACCGGCGTCGAGGGCGAGCTCACCTTCTACGGCAGCTCCTTCATCGTGGACCCCTACGGCCGCGTTCTCGCGCAGGCCCCGCGCGACGAGGCCGCCGTCCTGGTCGCCGACCTCGACCTCGACCAGCGCCACGACTGGCTCGAACTCTTCCCGTTCAACTCCACCCGCCGCCCGGACGCCTACGCGCCGCTGACCGCCCGGGGCTGACGCGCGGGAACGCCGGATGCCGGTGCCCCCGACTGCGGGGGCACCGGCACCGACGGCACCGACGTCCGGCGACGTCGGCTGTCCGGAGGGGTCGGCGGAGCGGGCGTCAGAGGCGTTCCTCCATGCGGATCGCCTTCCGGAGCTGCCGGTGGGCCTCCCCCTCGTGGCCCTCGTGCTGTTCGAGGAGGGCGGCGGCGATCGCGTCGAGCTTGCGCTGGACGGCGTGCTCGGCGCGCCGCTCGGCGTTCTTGAGCAGCGCCAGCAACAGCAGCGTGACCGCGGCCATCGTGTCGCCGACGAGGATCTGCCACTCCGTCGACAGACCCGCCGCGTGGACCGCGAAGAAGGCGGCCACCAGCACGACGCAGAACACGGAGAACGCCGGCGAGCCGGTCAGGTTGGAGGCGTTCTCGGCGAGCCGCTCGAACCGGCCCCGCTCGCCGTCCTCACCTCGGGTGGCGGGGTGGGAGAGCGTCATGTCCCTCGCCCTCCCGTCCACCGCGAGCGGACCCGGCGGGCGCCGCGCGGCGCCCGCCGGGTCCCTGCCGCAGCCCCGGCCGTGCTCCGGGCCGGGGCGCACTCCTCACCGGAGCGGGCGGCGCCGAACTCGGTCATCCTCCACCGGTCCTTCCGGGACGGGCGGCCACCGATCGGTGGCCGCCGTCCGCCCTTGGAAACGTGGTCGTGCGGGCGCGGGTGTCCTGACGCCGCGGCGTCAGCCCCGGCGGGGGTCGTCCCGGCCGTCGGGCGCGGGCGGTGCGCCCTCGCCGGTCATCCGGGCCTGAGGCGTCTCCCGCACGGGCGCGTCGCCGATCCCGCCGACCGGGCCGCCACCGGCGGCCGGGGTGTCCGCGCCGCCGACCGGGCCGCCGCTGCCGTCCGGCGCCAGCCGGCCGCGCCAGCCGCCGGTCTCCCGGCCCCGCTCCTCGATGAAGCCCTTGAAGCGCTTCAGGTCGCCCTTGACCTGCCGGTCCAGGACGCCGAGCATCGCGCCGGCCTTCTCGGCCATGCCGTGCGGCTCGAACTCCATGGCCAGACTCACCGTGGTGTGCGAGTCGTCGATGCGGTGGAACGTCACGACGCCCATCTGCTGGACGTCACCGCCCACCGTGCGCCATGCGATCCGCTCGTCGGGGAGCTGGTCGACGATCTCGGTGTCGAACTCGCGGCGGGCGCCTGCGACCTTCGTCGTCCAGTGGCAGTGCCGGTCGTCCGTCTGGCGGACCTCCTCGACTCCGTCCATGAAGCGCGGGAACTCCTCGAACTGCGTCCACTGGTTGTAGGCGTTGTGCAGCGGGACGTCCACGTCGATGGACTCCTTCACGGTGCTCACAACAGTCTCCTTCCGAATCGAGCGGCACAGCAGTTCCGTACCGTCGGAGCGCCTGCCCGCTGATCGGGCTGGTAATCAGACGAATCCGATGTCGCCCGACCGGACCGGCCCGGGCGGCGACGGCAGCGGGCCGCTCCCGCCCGGGAGACGGGGGGTCCCGGGACGGCGGCGGAGGCACGCGGCCCGCAGGTCAGCGGCCGACCTCACGGGCCCGGAAGTCCTCGACCGTCTCCCGGCGGATCAGCAGGCGGGCCCGGCCGTCACGGACCGCGGCGACGGCCGGGCGGCCGACCAGGTTGTAGCCGGAGGCCATCGAGAGCTGGTACGCGCCGGCCGCCGGGACGGCCAGCAGGTCACCGGCGCGCAGGTCGGCGGGCAGCCGGGCGTCCCGGACCAGGACGTCGCCCGCCTCGCAGTGCCGACCGACCACGTCGGCCCGGGCCGGCGGGGCATCGGAGGGCCGGCCCACCAGCCGGACGGTGTAGCGCGAGCCGTAGAGCGAGGGCCGCGGGTTGTCGCTCATGCCACCGTCGACGGCGGCGAAGACCCGGCCGTCGGCGGTGTGCTTCACCGACAGCACGCGGTAGACCGCCACCCCGGCCGGCCCGACGATCGCGCGGCCCGGCTCGACCACCAGCCGCGGCACGGCGAGGCCGGACTCGGCGCAGCGGGCGGCCAGCCGGGCGGTCACCCGGTCGGCGAAGTCCGCGGGGTCGAGCTCGTCGTCCCCCGGCAGGTACCGGATGCCGTGGCCGCCGCCGAGGTCCAGCTCGGGCAGTTCGATGCCGTGGCGGGCCCGTACCCCGGCCAGGAACCGCACGACGGTGTCCACGGCGGCGAGGTAGGGCTCGACCTCGGTGATCTGGGAACCCAGGTGGCAGTGGAGGCCGGCGAGGTCGAGGCCGGGCTGGGCCAGCACCCGGGCGACGGCGTCCGCCGCGTCGCCGCCGTCGATCGGGAAGCCGAACTTCTGGCCGCCGACGCCCGTGCGCACGGCCTCGTGGTGACCGGCGGCGATCCCGGGGACCACGCGGACCAGCACCCGCTGCGGGGTGTCCGCCGCCACCAGGGCCGCCAGCCGGGAGATCTCCGAGGGCCCGTCGATGACGATCCGGCCGACCCGGAGGCGGCGGGCGAGCCTCAGCTCCTCCGGGGTCTTGGCGTTGCCGTGCAGCACGATCCGCCGGGCCGGGAAGCCCGCCGCGACCGCCAGCCGGAGCTCACCGGCCGAGCAGACGTCCAGCCCGAGCCCCTCCTCGGAGACCCAGTCGGCCATCGCGCTGCACAGGAAGGCCTTGGCCGCGTAGAGCACGTCGGCCTGCGGCAGGGCCTGCCGGAAGGCGCGGGCACGGGCACGCACCTCGGCCTCGTCCAGGACGTAGAGGGGGGTGCCGAAGCGGTCGGCGGCCTCGGCCAGGGACACGCCCCCGACCGTCAGGTCCCCGCCGCGTCCCGGGCGCGCCGAGGCCGGCCAGGGTCCGGTGCCGACCGCTTCGGCCGCTCCCGTCCGGCCGACCGCCGAGGGGCCGGAGGGTCGGACGGAAGCGGCGGCCGGAGCGGCGCCGGGCGCGGGGAGGGCCGCGAGCGGGACCGCGAACGGGGCGGTGGCAGGGGCGGTGAACGGGGCGGTGACCTGCTTCGTCATGGCGTGCGGCTCCTGCTGTCAGGGTCTCGGGGTGCGGCGGGGCGGGCCTCGCGGGGGGCTGCGGACGGCGTCAGTCGACGTACCACATGGCGATCCGGCAGTGCGCCGCACGCCCGCGCGGCCGCCGGTCGGCGTCCACGGCCTCGTCCGCGCCCGGACCCGACGTCGGCCCCGCGCCCGTGTCCGCGCCCTCGCCCTCGCCCTCGCCCTCGCCCTCGCCCTCGCCCCGGACCGGGCGGATCTCACGGACCGGAGCCCAGTCGGCACGGCGCGCCGGGAGGTTCCGGCCGGTCCCGTACGGCGGCCTCGCGACGGTGACGGCGGTGGCGACGGCCTGGATCTCGCTCATGGGGGGCGTCCTTCCGGTGGGGTCGCGGGCACCGGTCGGGGGCCCGCAGTTCCAGTGGAGACCCGCCGCGGGCCGGGCGCCGCCCCCTTGACGCACGGTCTACGCCCACCGGCCCGTCCTTGACGCCTTCCTGACGCCCGACGGCGCGGACGGGTGCGCCGCCGCCGGTCAGGGGCGCGGGGTGCGGAGCGCGGCGACCCGTTCGTCGCCCGGTGCCGCCCAGGTGAAGCGGTCGTGCTCGTCGCTGAGGGCGACCGGCTGCCCGGCGGGGACCCGGGCGGTGAAGACGTGCCGGCGCGCACGGAGGCCGTGGACGGTCGTGAAGTCGACGGCCCCGGCGTATCCCGTGAACTCGGCACCGGCGATGCCCGTCTCCCCGGCGAGTTCGCGCCGGGGGCGTCGGCCCGGTCCGCGGCGCGCCGCTCGGTGCCGGTGTGTCGCTGGGTGTCGGTCCCGGCCCGTTCCTCCGTCGTCACCGATTCCGCGCCGGTCTCCGCCGGTCGGGCCCAGGGCTTGGGCCCGTCGAGATCCGCTGCGCCGGGACGCTCGCCCGTGTGCCGTCGCCGTGCCAGGTGCGCCGCCGTCCCCGTCGGTTCGCCTTCGCCGATCATCCCGGATCCGCGCGCGGGGCGGTAGTGGCTGCCCGCAGGGCCGTCGGCAGGTGCGGGGACGTACCGGAGGCACCGCACGGGGGGTGCGCCGGGGTGCGCGGTGGGGTCGGACGCGGACCAGGGCCAGGCGCCGAGGCCGCCGCCCGGGCCCGGCGTGAGGCGACCGGCTACCGGCGTCCTCGCGCGACGTACCGGACGCCCGATGCCCGAAGGTGCAGCCGCGCCCGTGCGGGGAATTCGGACCTGCCTACCCCTTCACGCACACGCCTTCCGTTCCCGGACCGCGTCTGAAAAGATCGTCCGCTATCCGGTGACCGCTGTGCCGTGCGCCCCTGCCGGACGGGGCCGCCGCCGTCGCAACGTGGCCGCCCGGCGGCGCCCCGTGGAGGAGATGTGACCACCAAGGCCGGCGCCACCGCGCCCGTCCCGACCGACGACCACCGTCCCGCGCCCTGGGTCCGCACCCGGCTGCGCTCGGCCCCCGTCGCCTCCCTGCTCACGGCCGTGCTCACGCTCCTCACCGTCTTCCTCGCGGTGGCCCTCCCGCGCGCCGCCGACCGGGGCGCGGACGGCGCGCTGCGGCAGTTCGTCCTGGACCGCGGCGTCAACGGGACCACCCTGCAGGCCGGCGTCGCTCCGCGGCCCGGCGAGGACGGCGCCCGACTCGACGCCCTGCGCGACCGGTTGGTCGAACAGATCACCCCGAACCTCCCGCTCACCCGGGACGGCGAGAACTACGGCACCCGCGCCCGGATCGACCGGCCGATGCTGAACGAGGGGTACGACCGCCCGCACGGCGACGCCCCCGTGCTCTCCGTGCTCTACCTGCACGGCCTGGCCGAACACGCGACCCTGACCGAGGGCGTCTGGCCCGGCCCCTCGGCACCGGGCGAGCCCCTGCCCGTCGTCCTCAGCCGGGCCGCCGCCGAGACCGTCCACGCCGGGATCGGCGACCTCGTCGACAACGGCGGCCCGGCCCGCGCCCGGATCGTCGGGCTCTACCGCGCCGACGACCCCGACGACCGTTTCTGGGAGGTCCTGACCTGCCCGGAACGCGCCTGCCTGAAGATCCGGGAGGACGGCAGCATCCGGTGGGTGACCAGCGGGTTCACCGGTGGCGAGAACCTGTCCGCGCTGGCCGCCTGGGGCGAGGGCGGGGAGAACTTCTGGCGCCTGCCCATCGACCCCCACGCCCTGCGCGCGGACCGGCTCGCCGAGACGCGCTCCGCGCTCGCCTCGTACCTGTCCGGGCCCGGCTCCCTCAAGGTCGCCGAAGTGACCGACCGGCCCGAGCTCCAGTTCAGCACCTTCCTGACCGAGGTCCTCGCCAGCGCCACCACCCGGTACGAGGCCGCCGCCCCGCTCGCGGCGATCGGCCCGGCCGGCGTCGCGGGCGTCGCCACCGTGGTGCTCTGCCTGGCCGCCGCCCTCGCCGCCGACCGGCGCGCCGCCGAGATCCGGCTGCTCCGGGCCCGCGGCGGTTCACGCCCGGGCATCCTGCTGCGGCTGCTGGGCGAGGGCGCGGTGACCGTCCTGCCCGCCGCCGCCGTCGCCACCGCACTCGCGCTGACGCTGCTGCCCACCCCCCGGTGGGGCGCGGCCGTACTCGCGGCCGTGACCGCCACCCTGCTCGCGGTCCTGGCCTTCCCGGTCCGGGCCGTCCTCCCCCCGGGCCGGGCCCGCACCGCCGCCGGTGGGAACGGCCGGCGGCGGATCGTCGGCGAACTCGCCGTCCTGGCCGTCACCGTCGCGGCCGTGGTCGAGGTCCGCCGGCGCGGCCTCGCCCCCGGAACCGGCACCGACCCGCTGCTGGTGACCGCGCCCCTGCTGCTCGCGCTCACCGGCGGCCTGCTGCTGGCCCGCGTCCAACCGCTCGTGGCCGGCCGGCTGGCCCTGCTCGCCCGGCACGGCCGCGGCCTGACCGGCTTCCTCGGCCTCGCCCGGGCCACCCGCGACGCCTCGGGCCGCCACCGGCCGGCGGTGCTGGCACCCCTCGCCCTGCTGCTGGCCGTCAGCACCGCCGGTTTCGGAACCACCGTGCTCGCCACCCTCGACGGCGTCCGGCTGCAGGCGGCCCGGACGGCCGTGGGCGGCGATGCCGCAGTGTCCGTCCCGCTCGACGCCACCCTCCCGGCGGCGTTCACCTCGGCCGCCTCGGCCATGCCGGGCGTGCGAGCCTCGACCGCGGTCCGGGTCGAGGGGCAGACCTACGTCCTGCGCGCCGGCCGGACCGCCCTCCAGGTCACCCTGGTGGTGGCCGAGCCAACCGCGTACGCCGAGATCGCCCGGACGACCGGCGCCGGCACCTTCGACCCCGCCGTGCTGGCCGGCCCGCACGGCGGCCCCGACACCCCGGTGCCCGCCCTGATCAGCACGGGCCTCGCCGGGGAACTGTCCGACGGCCCGCAGCGGTTGCGCGTCCCCGGCGGCGAACTGCTCACCGGCGTCGCGGGTCGCGTCGACGCCACTCCCGCGATCCCGGACGCCGTCCGCGCGTTCGTCGTCGTGCCCGCGGGACCCTCCGTCGCACGGGTTCCCGCGCTCGCGGGGGCCACCAGCTGGCTCGCCGCCGGCGACATCGACCCGGGCCGGCTCAGGTCCCTGGTCATGGAGCGCGGCCTCACCGAGGTGACCGGCGTGGCCGGACTCCTGCGCGAGGAGGCCCGGGCCATCAGCGAGGACCCGGACAAGGTGCCTGCCGGGTACACGGTGCGCACCAGCGGCGAGGTGGACGCCGAACTCGCCGCCGACCCGCTCCAGCGCTCCGCCGCGCGGCTGTTCCGGTCCGCGGTCGCCGCCGGTGCCGGATTCGCGCTGCTCGCCGTCCTGCTGACGCTGCTGCGGGCGTCCCCCGACCGTGCGGCACTGCTCGCCCGGCTGCGCACCATGGGCCTGCGCCCCCGCCAGGGGCTGGCACTGATCATCACCGAGACGATCCCGCAGACCCTGGCGGCGGCGGTCTGCGGCGGGGTGGTCGCAGCGGCGGCGGTCGGACTCCTCGGCCCGGCGTTCGACCTGTCGCTGCTGGTCGGCTCCGAGGCCCGCGGCTCGCTCACCCCGCTCCTGATGCCGGTGCTGCTGCCCACCGCGGGCCTGGCCCTGCTGATCTGTGCGGGGGTGGTCCTGGAGGCGTTCGTGTCGGGCCGGCGTCAGATCGCCACCGAGCTGAGGGCGGGAGACCGGCCGACCGCGTGAGCGTGGCGCCGCCCGAGGGGATCGCACGGCGGCCACCATGCGACGAAAGAACAAAAAGGCCGCCTTCGCATCTCTGCGAAAACGGCCCACACCCTGCATGAACGCCGAACAACAGGATTTGTCACCTGCGCCCCCCGGCATCTCGGTAATCCCGTCATCTCCCGGCCGAACGGCTGGGCTGGGATTTCGCGATCACGAGTCGCAGAATCAGGGCTCCTGCTCCACTAGTCTGCACATGATCCTCCTCGCGATTGCGTCCTTCCGGTAAGTTCTCCGGCACCTTCCAGGTTACTCCGACAAGGGCGCATCCGGGTCCGCCCGGTGCACGAATTCCGTCGCGCGGGCCCACGGCCGCGACGGATCGTCCGATCGGGCCTCCCGGAACAGGCGCAGGCCGTGCGGCCGACAGCCCCGGATCCGGCCCGGTCCGGGTGTCGCGAGGCGGGAACCGGTGCGGCGCCGGGACACGGACGACGTCGATGATGCGCTCGTGGATCCGCGGGGAGCACGGCGGGGAAACCGGTTGAGGAAGGGGTCGCCGCGAGGCGCCGGGACATTCGCACCGGCCGGCCGAAAATTCCACGGTGGACCATCCGGAGGGCTTCGGCGGGCGCGCTCCGAAAAGATCCACATCCGGCACAAGAGTTCGTAGACGACGGATCTATTCGGCCCGACGGACCAGGCCACGCCGACGCCCGCCCGCGAGGCGGCCGGACCGTTCGCCGGAGGCGTCCCACCATGAGGGTCGTCCGCAGGCGAGGGTGGGTCCGGAGACGGCACACGAGCGTCAGCGGCGGAAGCGAGGGCGGCATCGCGGCCCCGACCTCGCGGGGTCGGGGCGGCCGGCCGCACCGGCCGTCGGCCCAGGGCCCCGGCGGGCTCGCCGGGCATCCCCGGCGGGGACGGACCGCACGGGGCCCGACGAAGGATCCGGCCACCGCGACCCCTCATAGTTTCAGGCGGCGCACGAACAACACCCTGTTGATTCCGGCACCGCCCCCCACGGGCCGCCACTGACCTGGGGCCCCTCCCGACGGTCGGCCTTTCTGTCGCCCGTCGCACGACCGGTACCGCGTCCGCGCCCCCTTGACCGGCGGTCAAGTGGTTCAAGTAATGTCGCCAGCCGGGGCCAGGCGCTCCGGATTTCTTTCGTGCTCAACCACGCGTCCCCGCTCATGATCCGTATCTACGGCTGGAGTACACGGCGATGACCGCGGCAACCGAGATCGGCGCTCGCTTCGCGTACCGCGTCTACCACTCACTTCTCCGCACCGAGAACGGCGGCATATGCCACGAAGAAATTGCCGATAACCTCGGCCTCGAACTCGACCAGGTCCACGAAGCCGTGGAGTGGCTGACCGGGAACGGCCTCCTCGACCGGGACTCGACCACCCCGGTCGCCACCCCGCAGAGCGTCCTGAGACGCCTGTTCGCCGATCAGCAGGAACGCATCACCGAGCTCACCCGCACCAACGACCTGATCGCCGACCTGACGAACGGGTTCCTGACCATGCCGGCGTCCGAGCGGGAGGGCCTGGCGGTCGAGGTCATCGCGTCCAGGGACCAACTGCGCCGAAGACTGGGGGACCTGCACGCGTCCAGCAGGTACGAGGTGTCGCTGATGCTGCCGACGCTGACCGAACAGGAGTCCCTGGAACTCTGCCTCCGCGAGGACGTCGAACTGCTCAGACGGGGAGTCCGCTACCGGCTCATCGCGCCGTCCTCGGCCCTCGACAGCCCGGCCGCCACCGCGTACGTGAGTGCACTCCAGGAGTCCGGCGCCGAGATCAGGACCGCCGAGTCGCTGCCGCTGCGCCTGGTCATCCTCGACCGGGAGAAGGTCGCCACCCAGTCGCACCTCGAAGGGCTGCGCCGGAACGTGGTGATCAACGGCGGCCTGCTGGCCCAGATCTTCACCCGGGTCTTCGAGCACAGCTGGTCCACCGCCGCACCGTACACCCGCCGGCGCAGGACCACCGGTTCGGCGCCGGTCCTCACCGACACCCACAGGCTGGTGCTGCGCATGATGGCCGCCGGGGCCACCGACAAGTCCATCGCCCGTCATCTCGGGTACTCCGACCGGACGGTGCGGCGTTTCGTCGCCGACATCCTCCGCGTTCTGGAGACCGACAACAGACTCACGGGCATGGTGCGGGCCACCCGACTCGGACTTCTCGAACAGGAAGCAATGGCGCCGTGAAATCCGGGTGCCTCCCCGCTTCCGGCCGCGGCAGTCGCCGTTCGGCGGAAACTCCCGTTCCGGAAAGTTCCCTTCCGGAAATCCTCCTTCCGGAAAAAGCCGTTCCGGAAAAGCCCGGCCCCGCGAGGGGCTTTCCGGAGACGGACGTTCCGGAGACGAACGCCCTCAGAGCAGTCCCCGTTCGAAGGCGATCCGCGCGGCGTCGAACCGATTCCTCCCGTCGAGCTTCCTCATCGCGCACGAGGTGAGGTTGCGAACCGTTCCCGTCGCCAGATAGAGCTCGCGGGCCACCTCCTTCACCGAGGCGCCCGTCGCGGTGAGCCGGAGTATCTCGCGCTCGCGGTTGCTCAGGACCTGATCGGCGACCGGCGCCCGGGGGGACGGCTGCGCGGACGCGGTCGCCCGGCCGCCCGCGGCGGCGGCCCGGATGGCGTCGACCAGGCGGGGGATCCTCGTCTGCTTCGGGATGACCCCGAGGACCCCCGCCGACACGGCACGGTCCACCAGAGCCCTGGTGGGCCGTGCCGTCATGATGACGACCCGGCAGTCGGGCAGCCGCTTGCCCAGCTCCCGCACCAGACGGAAGCCGCCCTGCGCGGTGCCCATCCCCAGCACGGCCACGTCGGGCCGCCGGCGCACCGCCATCGGGACGATCAGCGAGCTCCTGCTCACCGCGCCGACGACCTCGAAGTCGGACACGGCCGCGAGCACCTCGGCGATCGCCTCCAGGGGAAGCAGGTGCTCGTCGGCTATCAACACACGGATGGTCATCACTAGGTCCCCCCTGGGATCCCGTGAACGGAACTCATGGTGATCGATCCGGTCCGCGCCCAGTGTGTGGCCGGCCCTCCGGCCCCGTCGACGGATCCGGACGTCCGCGAGCGGACATGTCCTCAGCAGGACTGGCGGATCCGGGGCCTGCCTGCTGGACCTTTGCGGGTCTACGCGTGTCACTGGTGACCCTTCAACGTATCCCGGCTCCCCCGCCGACCCGACCTTCCCGGCGCATGGACGTGACAAGTGTCAGTAAAAGCAGGTCAAAGCCTTGTCCGCCGCAACCGGCCCGGACCACCATGCGCACTGGTGATCGACGGCCGTCGCGGTGTGCGTCCGCGCCGACGCCGGTCCGTCGTCCGCCCCGTGACCCCTCACCGCCGTCCGCATCGCCCCGCACGGGTACGCCGGCCCCCGGCGTCCGCCCCCCAGGCACCGCACGACCGGCCCGACCGGGCCGCCTCTCCCCGCACGCGACGACCCTCACCCGCCGCACGCGCTCCGGGCCTCACCCGCCCGGGCCGGGCGACCTCACCGTCCCCGGCCCGTCCCCGGCCCATCGCCCCCGGAGCGAGCCGACACGTGCCCGTCCGGACACCCGTCCGACGGACGCCTTCGTGCCCACGCACCCCGCTCACCCACGCACCTGCCCGCCCGCGCACCTGCCGCCCGGGGAGCCGGCTCCCGACCGAGCCGGCTCACCACGGATGCCGAGGAAGAGGACATGCACGCAGATCACGTGGTCCAGGACCCGACCCAGGCCCTGGCCGTCATCGGCATGGCAGGACGGTTCCCCGGAGCTCCGGACGTCGAGAGCTTCTGGCGCCTGCTGCTGGAAGAGGGCGACGCCATCCGCCCCGTCCCCGCCACCCGCTGGGACGCCACCGCGCAACTCGACCCGCAGCGGGAGATCCAGGCCGTCGGCGGATTCCTCGACGACGTCGACCGGTTCGACGCCACCTTCTTCGGTATCTCCCCCCGGGAGGCCGAGATGCTCGACCCCCAGCAGCGGCTGATGCTGGAGGCCGCGTGGCGGGCCCTGGAGGATGCCGGGACACCCGCCCGCACGCTGGCCGGCACCCGGACCGGCGTCTACGTGGGCGCGGGGTGGCACGACTACGAGCACGTCGGCCGGAAGAGCGGCAGCGGCGTCACCCAGCACACCGCCCCCGGCTACGCGCTCGACATGATCGCCGCCCGGGTCTCCTACTTCCTCGGGCTCACCGGGCCCAGCCTGGTCGTCGAGACCGGATGCTCCTCCGCGCTCGTGGCGGCGCACCTCGCCGCCCAGGCGCTCCGCGCCGGCGAGGTCGACGCCGCGATCGTGGGCGGCGTCGCCCTGATGCTCGATCCGACCGCGTCGATCGGCCTCACCCACTTCGGCGGACTGTCGCCGGACGGCCGCTGCAAGGCCTTCGGCGCCGGGGCGAACGGCTTCGTGCGCGGCGAGGGCGTCGGCGCCCTGTACGTGAAGACCGTCGCCCGCGCGCTGGCGGACGGAGACCGGATCCACGGTGTCATCGCGGGCACCGCCGTCAACAACGACGGGGGCGGGCAGAGCGTCGTCTCGCCGAGCCCGGGGGGTCAGGAGCAGCTGCTCCGCGACGCCTACCGGCACTGGGGCATCCCGGCCGACCGGGTGGCGTACCTGGAGGCGCACGGCACCGGCACCGCACTCGGCGACCCCATCGAGGCCGGTGCGGCCGGCCGGGTCCTGGGGCAGGCCCGCAGCGCGGACGCGGGCCCGCTGCCCATCGGGTCGGTGAAGACCAACATCGGCCACCTGGAGGCCGCCGCCGGCATCCCGGGGCTGTTCAAGGCCCTGCTCTCGCTCCGGAACGGGGTCGTGCCGCCGAGCCTGCACTCCGCCGAGCTCAACCCCGAGATCGCGTTCGACGAGCTCAACCTGCGGGTCGTCCGGGAGCCCCTGCCGCTGCCGGCCCGGGACCATGCCTTCATCGGGGTGAGCAGCTTCGGGTGGGGCGGCACCAACGCCCACGTGGTGCTGACCCGGGCGCCCGCCCCCGCACCCACCCCCGAGCAACCCGCGCCCTCGTCAGCCTCCTCCGCTTCCTCCCCCGGGCCGGGCGCACCGGTCCTGCTGCCGCTGTCGGCACACTCGGAACCGGCGCTGGCGCAGCGGGCCCGGGACCTGCGGGACGCGCTGACCTCCGGCGCCTGCCCGCTCCCGGCGCTCGCCGGCACGCTGGCCTGGCAGCGCGACCAGCTCCCGGTCCGGGCGGCCTTCACCGCCGTGGACGCCGCGGAGGCCGTCGCGCAGCTGGACCGGCTCGCCGCCGGCCCCGGATCCCCCGGACCAGAGGTGTTCACCGGGCGCGCCGCGGACCGGGGCCGCACCGCCTTCGTCTTCCCCGGGCAGGGCTCGCAGTGGCACGGCATGGGCCGTGAACTCCTGGCGTCCGACCCGGTGTTCGCCGCGGTGATCCACCGCTGCGCCGAGGCCCTGGAGCCGTACGTCGACTGGGACCTGGTGCGGGTCGTGTCGGGCGAGGCCGGCGAGGAGTGGCTGTCGCGGATCGACATGCTGCAGCCGACCCTGTGGGCGGTCTCCCTGGGTCTGTGCGAGGTGTGGCGGGCGGCGGGCGTCGTCCCGGACGTGGTGATCGGCCACAGCCAGGGGGAGGTGACCGCGGCCACGGCGGCGGGCATCCTGTCGTACGAGGACGGCGCGATGGTGGTGGCCCGCCGCAGCGCCATCGCCCGGCGCACCTCGGGCCGGGGCCGGATGCTGGCGGTGGACCTCGACCTCGACGCCGCCAAGGCCGCGCTGTCCGGGTTCGAGGAGGGCGTGTCCCTCGCCGTGAACAACGGGCCCAACAGCTGCGTGCTCTCCGGGGACACCGAACTGGTGCTGGCGCTCCAGGAGTTGCTGGAGGCGGAGGGGACGTTCTGCCGCCTGGTCAACGTGGACTACGCCTCGCACAGCCCGCAGATGGACGAGCTGGAGGACGACCTGCTGGCGGCCCTGCGGACGGTGCGTCCGGGCCGGGGCGACGTCGAGCTGATGTCGACGGTGCGGGTGGCCTCGTTGGAGGGCCCCGAGCTGGACGCCCGGTACTGGATGGACAACCTGCGCCGGCCGGTGATGTTCGCCGACGCGATGGAGCGCCTCTTCGACACCGGTGTCACCCACGTCGTGGAGATCAGCCCGCACCCGGTGCTCGCCCCGTCCCTGGAACAGCTGGCGGCGCAGCGTCCGGTCCCGCCGCAGGTGCTGTCGACCCTGCGGCGCGACCGGAGCTCGTCGGAGCTGGTCCGGGAGGCGCTGGCCCGGGCCTATGTCAGCGGTCTCGAACCGTTCCGCGGGCTGCCGCGGGACGCCTGGGCGCCGGTGCCGCCGTATCCGTGGCAGCGCAGCTCCCACTGGGTGGAGACGGTCCGGCGGCGCACGGCTCACGGCGCCGGGGACGACCTGGTGCTGATCCCCTCGATGGCCGAGCAGGGCGCCTGGAACGGGACGCTGGAGCTGGCCCCGGCGGACATCCCCTGGGTGCGCGACCACCGGGTGTACGACGCGGTGGTGCTGCCCGGCACGGGGATGCTGGAGCTGGCGCTGCGGACGGCGCTGGCGCGGACCGGCGGCCCGCACCGCACGCTCGCGGACGTCTCCTTCCACAGCGATCTGACGCTCACCGAGGAACCGGTGACGGTCGGTCTGGGCTGGCGGGACGACCTCACGGGCGGCGGCAGCTTCACCCTCTCCTCGCTGGAGGCGGGCGCGCACGGCTGGGTGCGGCACGCCTCGGCGCGGGTGCTGGCGGACGACACGGCCACGGGCGTGCCGGCCTTCCCCGGGCAGTTGCTGGGCCTGGCCGCCGTGCCGGCCGCGGAGTTCTACGCGGACTGCGCGGCGCGGGGGCTGAACTACGGTCCGGCGTTCCAGGGCGTGGTGGAGCTGCGCGGTGGTGCGGAGGAGAGCCTGGCGGAGGTCCGGCTGCCGGACGGCTGCCTGGCCGGCGGCCACCCGCACCGGCTCCATCCGGCGCTGTGGGACGGCGCGCTCCAGGTCTGCGTCCCGCTCTACCCGGGCGAGGAGGCGGCCGTCCCGGTCGGGGTGCACCGCGTCCACCTGCACCAGGACCTGGCCGGGCCGGTCACCGCGCTGTGGTCGCACGCGGTGCGGCGCGAGGGGAGCAGGGTCGACCTGTTCCTGTTCGACGCGGACCGCCGGCCGCTGATGACGCTGGAGGGGCTCCGGATGCAGACCCTCGCGGCGACGGCCGACCCGTCCGTCGCGGACGCCGACCGGGTGCACCGGCTGGAGTACCGGCCGGAGGCCCGCGCGGACGCGGAGGGCGGCGGGGCCGCCGGGTTCACCGGCCGCTGGGCGGTCTGCACGGTCGGCGCACCCGGCGCACCCGGTGACCCGGCGGCCGGGGAGCTGGTCGGGGCCCTGGATGCGCGGGGCGGCGGCGCCGTGGTCCGCACGGTCGCCGGCGAGGAGGCCGCGCGGACCGAGGCGTGGGCGCAGGAGCTGGGCTCGGTCGAGGAGTTGGGCGGGGTGGTCTTCCTGGCCCCGCGCGCCGACGCCGGACCGCGGGCCCGGCGCGAGGGCCTGGCGGCCCTGGCCGCGCTGGTCCGGGCCTGCACGTCCCGCCCGCTGGTCCCCCGGCTGGCCGTGGTCACGGCCGACGCGCAGCCCGTGCCGTCGGTGGCCGGTGACTGCGACCCCGGGGCGGCCCTCTACTGGGGCTTCGGCCGGGTGCTCCGCCGTGAGCACCCCGAGCTGCGGTCCGTGCTCGTCGACGTCGGGTCCGCGGACGGCGACTGGTCGGCGGACTGCGCCGCGGAGCTGCTCGCGGCCGAGGGCGCGGACCAGGTGGTGCTGCGCGGTGGGGAGCGGCTGGTCGGCCGGCTGGTGCGGGGAGCGGGTACGCCGGAGGACGCCGGGCAGGACCCGGCGAGGCCGGCCTGGCGCTCCGTGGAGCAGCAGCCCTTCCGGCTCGCGCCCTCTCACCAGGGCACCTGGGACGGGCTGGCGTTCCGCCCGCTGGAGCGGCGCGCGCCCGGCCCCGGGGAGATCGAGATCGCGGTCAGCGCGGCCGCGCTGAACTTCATCGACGTGATGAAGGTGATGGGCACCTACCCCGACCCGACGGCCGACGCCCGGCTGCTCGGCCTGGACGGTGTGGGCGTGGTCACCCGGACGGGCGAGGGGGTGTCGCGCTTCGCCCCCGGCGACCGGGTCGTCGCGTGCACCGCCGGCGGGTCGCTCGCCTCGCACCAGACGGTGCGGGCCGATCACGCCCACCCGGTGCCGGAGTCGATGGACGACGCCACCGCGGCGGCGATCCCGGCGGTGACCATCACCGCCTGGTACGGGCTGCGGCACCTCGCCGGGCTGGCCCCCGGCGAGACGGTGCTGATCCACTCGGCGGCCGGGGGGCTGGGTCTGGCGGCGATCGAGGTGGCCCGGCTGCTCGGGGCCGAGGTCGTCGCGACGGCGGGCAGCGAGGAGAAGCGCCGCCGGCTCCGGGAGCTCGGCATCCGGCACGTCTTCGACTCCCGGGACCTCTCCTGGGCGGAGGAGGTGCGCGCGGCCACCGACGGACGCGGCGTGGACGTCGTCCTCAACTCGCTGACCGGCGCGGCGATTCCGCTGGGCCTGGAGGTCCTGGCGGAGGGCGGGCGCTTCGTCGAGGTGGGCAAGCAGGACATCTACGGCGGGCGCACGCTGAGCCTCGGCGCGTTCCGCAAGGGCATCGGTCTGGCCTCGCTGGACCTCGCCGGTGTGATCGCCCGCCGTCCCGCGCTGTTCACCCGGCTGTTCGCCGAGGTGTGGGAGCGGGTCGGCGCGGGCGAGCTGGGGGCGGTCCCGCTGCTGCGGTACACCTTCGCGCAGGCCCCCGAGGCGCTGCGCGAGATGTCACGCGGCCACCACATCGGCAAGTTCGTGCTGTCGGACCCCGCCACGGTCACCTCGGTGGCCCCGGAACCGCTGCGGGACGGCCGTTTCCGGGGCGACGGCACCTATCTGCTCACCGGTGGCCTCGGCGCCCTCGGCCTGTCGCTGGCGGAGTTCCTGGCGGAGCGCGGAGCGGGCCGGCTGGCGCTGGTCGGGCGCTCGGCCCCGTCGGCCGAGGCGGTGGCGCGGATCGAGGCCGTCCGGGCGCTCGGCGTGGAGGTGGAGACCTTCCGGACCGACGTCGCCGACCCGGAGGCGGTGCGCCGGGTCCGGGCGCAGCTGCCGCCGCTCCGCGGGGTGGTGCACGCGGCCGGTCTGCTGGACGACGCCACCGTCCAGAACCTGACGCCGGAGCAGCTGCGGCGGGTGCTGGCGCCCAAGGTGGACGGCGCGCTCAACCTGGACGCGGCCACCGAGGGCGACCCGCTGGACTTCTTCCTGCTGTTCTCGTCGGCGGCGGCGCTGTTCGGCAACGCCGGGCAGGCGGCCTACGCGGCGGGCAACGCCTTCATGGACGCGCTCGCGGTGGCCCGGCGCCGGCGCGGACTCCCCGCGCTGAGCGTGCAGTGGGGCCCGTTCACCGATGTCGGTCTGGCCGCCCGGGAGGACAACCGGGGTGCCCGGCTGGCGGAACGCGGGATGGCCGGCTTCACCACCGGGGAGGCGTGGCGGGCCCTGGAGGGGTTCCTCGGCGGGGACGAGCAGGTCGTCGCGTACGTGCCGATCGACCTGCGGCAGTACCTGGAGGCGTACCCGGACACCGCGACCCTGGAGAGCTGGGGCGCACTGCGGGAACTGGCCCGGCACGGGAGCACCACGACGGCCGGTGCGGCCTTCCTCGCCGAGCTGCGGTCCGTCCCGCAGGACCGGTGGCAGGAACTCCTGGAGGCCAAGGTGCAGGAACTGGCCGGCCGGGTGCTGCGGCTGGACACCGGGGCGATCGACCGGGACACGCCGTTCAAGTCGCTCGGGCTGGATTCGCTGATGGGGCTCGAACTGCGCAACCGGCTGGAGGCGGCGTTCGGGCTGCGGCTGTCGCCGACCCTGCTGTGGACGTACGGCACCGCCCGGACGCTCTCCACGGTGCTGGTCGAGCGGCTGCTCGGTGACCCGGCGGCCGGCGAGGACGCCGCCACGGACGGCGAGGGCTGAGGGCCGTGGAGGCACAGCGCGAGATCACCGCGGCCGCGCCCACACCGCTGACGAGGGCGCTCGACACCGTCCGGAAGCTGCGGGCGCAGCTCGACGCCGCGAACGGCACCGGCCCGCTGGCCGTCGTCGGGATCGGCCTGCGGCTCCCGGGCGGCATCGCCGACCTGGACGGGTACTGGAGCGCGCTGGCGGAGGGCCGCGACCTGGTGCGCCCGCTGCCCGAAGGGCGGCGCGGGCCGTTCGCCGCCGAGTGGGAGCGGCTGCCCCACGTGGGCGGCTTCCTGGACGAGGTCATGGACTTCGACGCGGAGTTCTTCGGGATGAGCGCCGAGGAGGCCCGCGGGGTCGACCCGCAGCAGCGGCTGCTGCTGGAGGTCGCCTGGGAGGCCCTGGAGAACGCCGCGCTCCCCCCGGACCGGTTGGACGCCGCCCGGACCGGGCTGTTCGTCGGCATCACCGGTCAGGAGTACTGGGACTGGAACCGGGGCGAGCCGGACACCCACTGGGCCGCCGGCAACGGCCACTGCTTCACGGTGGGCCGGCTGGCGTACGCGCTGGGGCTGGCCGGTCCGGCGGTCACGGTGGACACGGCCTGCTCCTCGTCCCTGGTCTCGGTCCACCTGGCGCGGCAGGCGCTGGCCCGCCGGGAGTGCGACGTGGCGCTGGCCGGCGGGGTGAACCTGGTGCTCTCGCCGCGCGCGACCCGGCTGCACCGGTTGGCGGGCACGCTGTCCCCGGACGGGCGGTGCAGTCCCTTCGACGCCCGGGCGAACGGCTTCACCCGGGGCGAGGGCTGCGGCGTGCTGGTCCTGAAGCGGCTGGAGGACGCGCGGCGCGACGGTGACCGGGTGCACGCCGTGATCCACGGTTCGGCGGTGAACCAGACCGGCCGTTCGACGGGCTTCACCGCTCCCAACGTGCTGTCGGAGGCCGCGCTGATCGGGACGGCGCTGGCGGACGCCGGGCTCGCCCCCGCCGACATCGGCCTGGTGGAGGCGCACGGCACCGGCACCCCGCTCGGGGACACCATCGAGATGGAGGCGATCGCCGCCGCGCTGGGCCGCCGCAACGGCGGGGCCGAGCTGGTGGTCGGCTCGGTCAAGGCGAACCTGGGCCACCCGGAGTCCGCCGCCGGGGTCGTCGCGCTGGTCAAGGCGGTGCTGTGCCTGCAACGGCGCGCGGTGCCGCCGCTGGTGCACTTCGCCACGCTGAACCCGCTGATCGACCTCGACGGCACCGGCATCACCCTGCCGACCGCGCTGCGGCCGTGGCCGGAGCGCGGTGGCCGCCACGCGGCGGTCAGTGCCTTCGGGATGGGCGGGACCAACGCCCATGTCGTCCTCGGCGCGGCCGAGGACACGGCCGGGAACACCGCCGGGGGCAAGGCCGGGAGCGCAGGCGGGAACGCGGGCGGTGGCCCGGCGGGTGCTGGGGGCGCGGCGGTGCCGGTCCGGGGCTTCGTGGTCTCGGCGCGGACGCCGGAGGCGGTGCGCGCCCTGGCGGCCGGGTTCCACCGGAGCCTCGCGGCGCTGCCGGACGACGGCCACTACCCGGCGTTCGCGTACACGGTGGGTGCCGGTCGCGCGCGGCACCGCTGGCAGGCGCGGGTCACCGCACCCGACCGGGCGTCCGCGCTGCGGGCGCTCCACGGGCTCGCCGAGGGCGGGTCGCCGCCCGGCGTGGTCCTCGCCGAGCGGGACCCGGGCCGGGACGACGCGGACGGCGCGGACGACGGCTCCCGGGCCCTGCCCCGGGCCGTCGTCGACCTCCCGAACTACCCCTGGCAGCGGCGGCGTCACGCACCCGAGCCGGCGGACGGGCCCCTACCGGTCACCGGGCCGGTCCCCGCCGGGTCCGCCGTCGGCGGGGCCGCCGCAGGGGCGACGGCCACCGACCCGGCGACCGACCCGGCGGCCGGGCGGGAGCGGCCGGCCGGCCCTCCCCTCGTCACCCTGGAGTGGGCACGGCAGGACGACGACGCCGGCGCGCCGCCCGCCGGCCCGCCCGGCCGATGGCTGCTGTTCGCCGACGGCACGGGGGTCGGCGAGGCGCTGCGCGCCGAGATCACCGCCCGCGGCGGCAGCTGCGTGACCGTCACCCCCGGGCGGCACCACCACCTCGTGGACCCGCTCCACCACGAGATCGACCCGCTGCGCCCGGAGGATCTCACCGCGCTGCTGAAGGAGGTGCGCGCCGCCGGGGACGAGCCCTTGACCGGGCTGGTGTACGCCTGGGGCCTGGACACCGCCGGCGGCCCGCCCCCGGGCGGCCCCGGACCGTTCCCGCCGTCGGAGGAACAGGAGGGCGTCGCCCTCCCGGCCCTGCGGCTGATCGAGGAGCTCGCCCGTGACGGCCTGCCGGGCGGCCCGCGCGTCGCGCTGCTGACCCGGGGCGCCCAGCGGGTGGTCGAGGGTGACCCGGCTCCCGCGCCCGCCCGGGCGCTGCTGACGGGACCGGCCGTGGCGTCCGCCGCCGCGCTCGGCGGCCTCCGCCCCGTCGTCGTCGACCTCGACCCGGACCCGGCCCGGGACGACGCCGCCCGGCTGCTCGACCTGCTGATCCGCCTTGGTGACGAGCCGTGGACCGCCCTGCGCGGCCCGGCCCGCCACTCCCCCGTCCCGGTCCCGCACGTCACCCCGGACGGAACCGAAGCGGCGTGGCCGCGGCGGCCGTTCGACCGTCGGCGCGATCCCAACCACCGGATCCTGGCCGTGCGGCCCGGCATCCTGGAGAGCCTGACGCCGACCCGGTGGGAACGGGCCGCGCCGGGTCCGGGCCAGGTCGAGATCGAGGTCACGGCGGCCGGGCTCAACTTCAGCGACGTCCTCAAGGCGATGGGCGCCTACCCGGGCGCCACCGGGACGGTCCCGCTGGGTGTCGAGTGCGCCGGCCGGATCAGCGCGGTGGGCGAGGGCGTCGACCGCTTCCGGGTCGGCGACCCGGTGATGGCGGTGGTCCCGTCCGCGCTCGCGGCGTACACCACCACCGAGGCGCACCTGGTGGCGCCGCGACCGGCGGCGCTCGACGACGAGCAGGCGGCGGCCACCCCGGTCGCCTTCCTCACCGCCGTGTACGGGCTCTGCCACCTGGCCCGGCTGCGGGCGGGCGAGAAGGTACTGATCCACTCGGCGTCCGGGGGCGTGGGCCTGGCCGCGCTGGCGGTGGCCCGCCGGTGCGGCGCCGAGGTCCTCGCCACGGCCGGGACCGAGGAGAAGCGGCGGTTCCTGCGCGACCTGGGTGTGGCGCGGGTGATGGACTCCCGGTCGCCGGCCTTCGCCGACGAGATCGCCGGGTTCACCGACGGCCGCGGCGTCGACGTGGTGCTCAACTCGCTGACCGGCGAGGCACTGCGGCGCAGCCTCGCCCTGCTGGCGCCGGGCGGGAGGTTCGTGGAGCTCGGCAAGCGCGACATCCACGACGACAGTCCGGTCGGCCTCGGCTTCCTCAAGCGGAACCGCTCGCTGTTCGCCGTCGACCTGGAGCACACCTTCCACGAGCGGCCGGCGCTGCTCGCCGAGCTGTTCGACGAGGTGGTGCGGGGCTTCGACAGCGGGCAGTTCGAGCCGCTCCCGGTCACGGCCCACCCGTTCTCCGAGGCCCGGAAGGTCTTCGCCCGGATGGCCCGGGCCCGGCACACCGGGAAGCTGGTGCTCCGGCCGGACGAGGCACCGGAGATCGCGGTGCCCCCGGCCCGGACCGTCCGGGCGGAGGCGTCGTACCTGGTCACCGGTGGGGCATCGGCCGCGGCCCTGGAGGCCGCCCGGCAGCTCGCCGACCGGGGTGCCCGCCGCATCGTGCTGGTCGGGGCGCCCTCCCCCGGCGGGGACGGCGAGCCGGACGCCCGGGCCTCGGCCGGTGCCGCGGGGGCGGCCGGGGTGCTGGCCGAACTGCGCTCCCGGGGCGTCGAGATCGCACGGCCGCTCGTGGACCTGTCCCGCGCCGAGGAGGTGGCCGACCTCCTGGCCGGGCTGGACGCCTCGGGGCCGCCCCTGGCCGGTGTCGTCCACACCGGGGACACCCCGGACGACGGCACGGACGACGACACGGACGACGGCGGTGCGGACGGCACGGCGGACGGCCCGCACGACGGCGCGGTGCCGGCGGCCGAGGCGCTCCTGCGCTCCACCGCGGCCCGGGCCGCCGGCGCGTGGCAGCTCCATCTGGCCACCGCCACCAGGGAACTGGACTTCTTCGTGCTGTGCTCCCCCACCGCCCCGCCCGGCCGGGAGGCCGCGGTCGGCGCCTTCCTGGACGCCCTGGCCGCACACCGCCGGGCCCTCGGACTGCCCGCCCTGAGCGTCGACCGCGAGGGCGTCGCCGCCCTCGGCCGGCTGCTGGGCAGCCGGGCCGTGGTGGCCCGGGTCCGGCCCGACGGCGACGCACCGGCCCCGGACGACGCCGACGCGATCCGCCGGCAACTGCTGGCGGTCGAGCCGGGCCGGCGCCGCCGGGCCCTGCTGGCCGGGCACTGCCGGGACGTCGCCGCCCGGGTGCTCGGGGAACAGGGGGCCGCGCCGGACGCCGCCGCGATCGACGGCACGGCGCCGCTGGCCGGCCTCGGCTTCGACTCGCTGCGCACCCTGGAGCTGCGCTCGCGGCTGGAGCTCTCGCTCGGGGTCGCGCTGCCGTCGACGCTCGGCTGGCAGTACCCCACGCTCGACGCGCTGGTGCCCTTCCTCGCCGAGCGGATGGGCATCCCGCTGGAGGCCGCCGCGGCGGCACCGCCACCGGTCCGGGAGCCCGGGAACACCCCGGTCGCCACGACGGGGCCCCGTCCGGGTCCGGACCCGGCGCTCGATCTCGACGAGCTCTCGGAGCGCGAGCTCGAAGCGCTCCTCCTCGCCAGGACCGAGCAGTTCGACGCCAGTGCCGATCCGATCGAGCGGGGGCAGGGACGATGACCACACGGGACGAGACCGGCCGGGACGGGACCACGCGGGACGGCGGGTCCGCGTCGATGACGGCGATGAAACGCGCCTATCTGACGATGGAGCGGATGCAGCACCGGATCGACGCCTACGAGCAGGCCCGGTCCGAGCCGATCGCCGTCGTGGGCGTGGGCTGCCGGTTCCCCGGCGGGGTGACCGACACCGATGCGTACTGGGAGCTGCTGAGCGGCGGCACCGACGCGATCGGCGAGGTGCCGGCCGACCGCTGGGACGTGGACGCGTTCTACGACCCGGAGCCGCGCCGCCCGGGGCGGACAAGTACCCGCTGGGGCGGCTTCCTGGACCGCATCGACCGCTTCGACCACGAGTTCTTCGGCATCTCCCGGCGCGAGGCGGTGTCCATGGACCCGCAGCAGCGGCTGGTGCTGGAGGTCGCCTGGGAGGCCCTGGAGGACGCCGGGCAGGCCCCGCACGCGCTGGCCGGCAGCCGGACCGGGGTCTTCCTGGGGATCTGCAGCAACGACTACGCCGGCCTCCTCTTCCGGGAGCCGGAGGACATCACGGCCCACGCCAGCACGGGCATCGCGCACAGCATCGCCAGCGGCCGCCTGTCCTACCTGCTGGACCTTCGCGGGCCGAGCGTCTCGGTGGACACCGCCTGCTCGTCGTCGCTGGTCGCCGTGCACCAGGCGTGCCAGAACCTGCGGCTCGGCGAGTGCGACCTGGCGATCAGCGGCGGGGTGAACGCGGTGCTGTCGCCCGAGGCGGCCATCTCCTTCTCGCAGTTCCCCGAGATGCTGGCCGACGACGGCCGCTGCAAGACCTTCGACGCGGCCGCGAACGGCTTCGTCCGCAGCGAGGGCTGCGGCGTGGTGGTGCTCAAGCGGCTGTCGGACGCGCTGCGGGACGAGGACCGGGTGCTCGCGGTGATCCGCGGCTCCGCGGTCAACCAGGACGGACGCAGCTCGGGCCTGACCGCGCCCAACGGAGCCGCGCAGCGCGACCTGTTCCGCCGCGCGCTGGCGGCCGGCGGGGTCGATCCGCAGCGGCTCGGCTACATCGAGACGCACGGGGCCGGCACCAAGCTGGGCGACCCGATCGAGGTGGCGGCGCTGGCCGAGGTCTACGGCCGCACGGAGGGCGCGCCGCTCTACCTGGGCGCGGTGAAGACCAACCTCGGCCACCTGGAGGCGGCGGCCGGGATCGCCGGGCTGATCAAGGCCGCGCTCTGCCTCGACCGCGGCCTGATCCCGCCCAACCTGCACTTCGGCGAGCTCAACCCGCACATCTCCTTCGACGGGACCACCTTCGCCGTGCCGACCGGCCTCACCCCGTGGCCGACCGGGGAGGGAACGCCGCGGCTGGCGGGCGTGAGCAGCTTCGGGTTCAGCGGCACCAACGCGCACCTGATCCTGGAACAGGCCCCGGAGCGCCCGGCGCCCGGACCTGACCGGCGGCGCCCCCTCTCGGTGCTGGCCCTGTCCGCGAAGAGCGGGAGCTCCCTGCTCAAGCTGGCCCGGCGCTACCAGGACCGGCTGGCGACGGCGGAGCCGGAGGCTGCGGCCGACCTGTGCTTCTCCGCCAACACCGGGCGCTCGCACTTCCCGCACCGGCTCGCCGCCGTCGGGGCCTCGCCCCGGGAGATCGCGGACCGGCTCGCGGACTTCGTGCGGGACGACCCCGCGGAGGGTCTGGTGTCGGGCCCGGCCGGGGGCGCCGGCGCCGCGACCGGTGACACGGTCTTCCTCTTCACCGGCCAGGGCCCACAGCGGGCCGGCATGGCACGGCAGTTGTACGAGGCCCAGCCGTCCTTCCGGCGGACCCTCGACCGCTGTGACGAGATCCTGCGGGACGTCCTGCCGGTGCCGTTGCTCTCCGTCCTCCACCCCGAGCGGCCCGGGCCGCCCGCCGAGTCCGACCTGATCAACACCATGGAGTACGCCCAGCCCGGCCTCTTCGCCGTGGAGTACGCCCTGGCGGAGCTCTGGCGCTCGTGGGGGGTGGAGCCGGCCGCCGTCATCGGCCACAGCCTCGGCGAGTACACCGCCGCCTGCTTCGCGGGCGCGATGTCCCTGGAGGACGGCCTGCGGCTGGTCGCCGAGCGCGGCCGGCTGCTCCAGCGGCTCGCCGAGTCGGGCGCCATGGCGGCCGTCTCCGCCCCGGTCGAGGAGGTCGCCGAGGAGCTCGCCCGGTACGACGCCGCCCTGATCTCGGTCGCCGCCGTCAACGGCCCGGCCAACACCACGGTCTCCGGCGTGCGGGAGGTGGTCGACGCGGTCTGCGGGACGTTCACCGCCCGCGGCGCGGAGGTCAAGCGGCTGCGCATCTCCACCTCGTCGCACTCCCCGCTGGTCGAACCGGTCCTGGAACCGCTGCGCAAGGCCCTGGACGAGGTCTCCTTCGGCGCGCCCCGGATCCCGCTGCTGTCCAACCTGACCGGCCGGCTGTGGCCGTGGGACGAAGCCCTGGACACCGGCTACTGGCTCCGTCACGCCCGGCAGCCGGTGCTCTTCGCCGACGGGGTCCGGGCCCTGTACGACCTGGGGTACCGCACCTTCCTGGAGATCGGTCCGGCGCCGACCCTGCTGGGCCTGGTGCGCGAGGTCCTGACCGGCGACGACGTGCGGACGCTGCCCAGCCTGCGGCCCTCGTACGACGACTGGGAGGTCCTCCTCGGCAGCCTCGGCCGGCTGTACGCCGACGGCGCCGAGGTCGACTGGGCCGGCTTCGACCGTGACTACGCCCGCTCCCGGGCGCCGTTGCCGCACTATCCCTTCGCCGCCACCCGCTGCTGGCACGAACCGGACGGCGGCGGGGCGCCGATGACCGACCGCGGTGCTCCGGCCGGGGCCGGCCGGGCCCGCCCCGGCGGAGCCCACGGCAGCGGTGGGGATCGCCCCGGCGGTCAGCGGCCAGGCCCCGGCCGGGGCGCCGAGACACGGACCGGCGAGGAACGGCGCGTCGAGGAACGGCCGGCCCGGCAGCCCGCGCCGCGCCGGGTCCCCGGCGCGCCGGGCCGGTCCGCGGCGAGCGGGCTCCCCACGGCCGAGGAGCTGCTGCGGGTGCCCGCCGGGGAACGCGTCGGCACGCTGGTCGAGCGGCTGTCGTCGAGCGTGCGGACGGCCCTGGGTTCGAGGGCGGCCACCGTCGATCCCGACGCGCCGCTGTCCGGTCTCGGGCTGGACTCGCTGATGGCGGTGGAGCTCAGGAACGAGGTCCAGAGCCGACTCGGGATCAAGGTGACCGTGGCCGACTTCCTCAAGGGCGCGACCGTCCGCGGCCTGGCCGAGCAGGTGGCCGGCGAGCTGGCGGGCCGCCCGGCGGGGCAGGGGACGGCGGGCGGCGGCGAGGTGCCGGCGATCCGGCGGGTGGCGCGGGCCGGGGACCGGACGGCGGAGCTGCTGGCCCTCCTGGACCAGGTGTCCGGGGACGAGGCGCCCGGAGCCCGGGCGTCCGGGGGCGGGGCGGGCGCTCCGGAGCGGGCGGAGCGGGCCGATGACTGACCTCGAACGGCGGCTGGCCGAACTCTCCCCGGCCCAGCGGGCGCGGCTCGCGGAACTGCTCGCGGACCGCCGGCTCGCGGAGGACGGAACGACCGAGGACGCCTTCCCGCTCTCGATGTTCCAGCAGGGCATGTGGTTCCTGGAACAGGTCCGGCCGGGCAACCCGGCGTACGTCGTGCCGGGCGCGGTCCGCGTCCGCGGGGCGGTGGACGCCGAGGTCCTGCGGGACGCGCTGAACGAGGTGGTCCGGCGCCACGAGGCGCTGCGCACGGCCTTCCGGCTGCTCGACGGCCGGCCGGCCCAACTGGTCCGGCCCCGGCTCACGGTGGAGCTGCCCGAGATCGACCTGCGGCAGGACCGGCTCACCGGGACGGCGCTGGACGAGCGGATCGCCGCCGCGGCGATCGGCGAGCCGTTCGACCTGGAGACCGGGCCGCTGGTGCGGATGACGCTGCTGCGGACCGCGGACGACGAGTCGGTGCTGGTGCTGGCCCTGCACCACCTGGTCTCGGACCGCTGGTCGGTGTGGGTGCTGCTGTCCGAACTCGCCGCCCTGTACGAGGCGTTCGCCGCGGGCCGGCCCTCGCCCCTGCCGGACCTCCCGGTCCAGTACGGGGACTTCGCCGTCTGGCAGCGGGAACAGCGGGACCAGGGACGGTGGACGGAGCAGCTGGCCTACTGGCGGGAGCGCCTGGCGGGGGCCCCGGCGGCCCTGGAGCTGCCGACGGACCGGCCCCGCCCCGCGGTCCAGGGCTTCAACGGCGGCACGCTGCCCTTCGAGCTCCCCGAACCGCTGATGCGGGAGCTGGGCCGGCTCGCCCACCGCAGCGGCGCGACCACCTACATGGCGCTGCTGGCCGTCTTCACCGTCCTGCTGTCCCGGTACGGCCGGCAGCAGGACGTGGTGGTGGGCGTGCCCATGGCCGTCCGGGACCGGCCCGAACTGGAGCCGCTGATCGGCTACTTCGTCAACACCCTGGCGATCAGGACCGACCTGGGCGGGGAACCGTCCTTCGGCGAGGTGCTCGACCGGGTCCGGACGGCCTGCCTCGGCGCCTACGAGCACCAGGAGGTGCCGTTCGAGCTGGTGGTCGGGGAGCTGAACACCGCGCGCGACCTCGGCCGGCCGCCGGTCTACCAGGTGAGCTTCGCCTACGGCCGGGAGGCGGTGCCGCAGCTCACCCTGAACGGCGCGGAGCTGGACCGCCTACCGGTCCGCAGCGAGGGCGCGCGCTTCGACCTCGAACTCCAGGCGTTCGACCGCGACGGCGGGCTCAGCGGCTGGTTCGAGTACGACCGGGACCTCTTCGACGAGGCCACCGTGGCCCGGATCGCCGCCCACTTCCGCCGTCTGGCGGAACAGGTGGTGGCGGACCCGGACCGCCCGGTCGACCGGCTGGAGCTGCTGGAGGGGGACGACCGCCGCAGGGTCCTGGAGGAGTTCAACGCCACCGCGCGGGAGTGGCCCGCCGGGAGGGGCTGGATCCACGAGGACTTCGAGGAGCAGGCGCGACGGCACCCCGAGGCGGAGGCGGTGCGCTTCGAGGGCCGCGGGCTGACCTACGGGGAACTGAACCGGCGGGCCAACCGGCTCGCCCACCGGCTGCTGCGGCTCGGGGTCGGCCGGGACGTCGTGGTGGGCGTCGGCCTGGAACGGTCGCCGGAGCTGGTGGTGGCGCTGCTGGCGGTGCTCAAGGCGGGCGGCGCCTACCTGCCGCTGGACCCCGGCCTCCCGCCCGCCCGGCTGGAGCACATGGTCCGGGACGCCCGGGTCCCGGTGCTGCTCACCCGGCGCGAGGAGCTCGGGCGACTGCCCGCCGCCGAGGCCGAGGTGCTGTGCGTGGAGGAGTTCGAGGCCGCACCGGGCGGCGAGCCGGACGACGACCCGCAGGTCGCGGTGGACGGCGAGGACCTGGCCTACGTGATCTACACCTCCGGCTCCACCGGCACCCCCAAGGGCGTCATGAACGTGCACGCCGGGATCCGCAACCGGCTGCTGTGGATGCAGGACGCCTACGGGCTGGACGCCACCGACCGGGTGCTGCAGAAGACCCCGTTCTCCTTCGACGTGTCGGTGTGGGAGTTCTTCTGGCCCCTGACGACGGGCGCCACGCTCGTGGTCGCCCGCCCGGAGGGCCACCGCGACGGCGGCTACCTGGCCCGCACGATCCGGGAGGAGCGGGTGACGACGGTGCACTTCGTGCCGTCGATGCTCCAGGTCTTCCTCCAGGAGCCGGTGGAGGAGTGCACCACCCTGCGCCGGGTGGTCTGCAGCGGCGAGGCGCTGCCGCGCGACCTCCAGGACCGCTTCCTGGCCCGCTCCCGGGCCCGGTTGTACAACCTGTACGGCCCGACCGAGGCGGCCGTCGACGTGACCCACTGGACCTGCACGCCCGAGGACGGCCGCCGGCCGGTGCCGATCGGCAGGCCGATCGCCAACACCCGGGTGTACGTGCTGGACGGGTCGCTGCGGCCGGTGCCGGTCGGGGTGCCCGGGGAGCTCCACCTCGGCGGGCGGGGTCTGGCCCGCGGCTACCTGAACCGGCCCGGACTGACCGCCGAACGGTTCGTCCGGGACCCGTTCGACGCGGACCCGGGAGCCCGGCTGTACCGGACCGGGGACCTCGCCCGCTTCCGCGAGGACGGCGCGCTGGAGTTCCTGGGCCGGCTGGACCACCAGGTCAACCTGCGCGGCTTCCGGATCGAGCCGGGCGAGATCGAGGCCGTGCTGACCGCGCACCCCGCCGTGCGCGAGGCGGTGGTGACCGCCCGCCCGCACCGGGGCGGTGACCTCCGGTTGGTGGCCCACCTCACCGCGCGGGGCCCCGGGGCGCCCGACCCCGCGGAGCTGGCCGGCCACCTGCGGCGCCACCTGCCCGCGTACATGGTGCCCGCCGTCTTCGAGGTGCTGGACGCCCTCCCGCTCACGCCCAGCGGCAAGGTGGACCGCGCAGCCCTGCCCGAGCCGAGCGGCGGCCGGCCGGAGCCGGGGGCCCGCTTCACGGCGCCCGCGGCCGGCCTGGAGCACACCCTGGCCGGACTGTGGTGCGCGGTCCTGGGGGTCGAGCGGGTCGGCGCCCACGACAACTTCTTCGACCTCGGCGGGCACTCGCTGCTGATGGCCGAGCTGCGGTCGCTGCTCGCCTCGGACGCCGGACACCGGGTCTCGATGGTCGAGCTGTTCCAGCACCCCACGGTCGCGTCGCTGGCCGCGTACCTGAGCCGACCGGAGGGTCCGGCCGCGACCCCCGGGCCCGATGCGCGCCAGCGCGCGGAGAACCGCCGGCGGGCCGACGCCCGGCGGCGACAGGCGGCCGGACGCCGCGCCCGTTCCCGAGAGCGATAGGTGACCCGATGTCGGAGATGTCCGAAGAGCTCGACCAGATAGCCATCGTCGGTATGGCCGGCCGCTTCCCCGGGGCCCCCGACGTCGACACGTTCTGGAGGAACCTGGAACAGGGCCGGGAGTCCGTGACCGTCTTCTCGGAGGAGGAGCTCCTGGCCGAGGGGGTGAGCCCCGCCCTGCTGAGCCAGGACGGCTACGTCAGGGCCAAGGGCGCGCTGGACGGCGCCGACCGCTTCGACGCCGCCTTCTTCGGCTACAGCCCGCGCGAGGCCGAGATCATGGACCCGCAGCACCGGGTGTTCCTGGAGTGCGCGTGGGAGGCCCTGGAGTCCGCCGGCTGCGTCCCGGAGGACTTCGAGGGGCGGATCGGGGTCTTCGCCGGGGCCGGCATGAACAGCTACCTGCTGTACAACGTGACGGCCAACCGCCGGGTCTTCGAGGCCGCGGGGCCGTACCAGACGCTGCTGGCCGGGGACAAGGACTTCCTCACCACCCGGGTCGCGTACAAGCTCGGCCTGACGGGCCCGGCGCTGACCGTGCAGACCGCCTGCTCCACCTCCCTCACGGCGGTCCACCTGGCCTGCCAGAGCCTGCTGGGCGGCGAGTGCGACCTCGCACTCGCCGGGGGCGTCTCGGTCGGCTCGCCGCTGCGCCAGGGCCACCTGTACGAGCCCGGCGGCATCCTCTCGGCGGACGGGCACTGCCGCCCCTTCGACGCCGCGGCGGGCGGCACCGTGCCCGGCAACGGCACCGGCGTCGTGGTCCTGCGCCGGCTGGCCGACGCCCGCCGCGACGGCGACACCGTGGACGCCGTCATCCTGGGCTCCGCGGTCAACAACGACGGTTCACTGAAGGCGGGTTACACCGCGCCCGGGGTCGACGGACAGGCGTCGGTGATCACCGAGGCGCTCGCGATGGCCGGGGTGGGCGCCGACACCGTCGACTACGTGGAGGCCCACGGCACGGGCACCCCGCTCGGCGACCCGATCGAGATCGCCGCGCTGACCCGCGCCTTCCGGGAGGACACCGCGGCCACCGGCTACTGCGCGGTCGGGTCGGTGAAGGGCAACATCGGTCACCTGGACGCCGCCGCCGGAGTCGCCGCGCTCATCAAGACCGTGCTGGCGCTCCGGCAGGAGGCCATTCCGCCGTCGCTGCACTTCACCAAGCCCAACCCCGAACTCGACCTGGAGTCCGGCCCGTTCTTCGTCAACGACCGGCTGCGGCCGTGGCCCCGCGGATCCCGGCCGCGCCGGGCCGGGGTCAGCTCGTTCGGCATCGGCGGCACCAACGTGCACCTGGTCCTGGAGGAGGCCCCCGCCGAGCGGCCCAGCCCGGACGCCGACGCGGAGGCCGGCCCGGAGGACCGCCGCACGCCCTCCCGCGAGTCCGGCGCCCCCGCCGGTCCGGTCCTGCTGCCGCTGTCGGGGAGGACCCCGGAGGCGGTCGAGCAGGCCGCGCACCGGCTCGCCGACCACCTGGAGGAGCACCCCGGCACACTCCTGGACGACGTCGCCCACACGCTGGCCCGCCGGCGGCGCGCGTTCGGTCGGCGCCGGGCCGTGGTGGGCCGGGACCGGGCGGAGGCCGTCGCCGCACTGCGCGCCGTCACCGCCGGGACCGCCGGGGCCGCCGACGAAGCTCCCGTCGCCTTCCTGTTCCCCGGCCAGGGCACCCAGTACGTCGACATGGCCCGCGACCTGTACCGGCACGAGCCGGTGTTCACCGCCGAACTCGACCGCTGCGCCGAGCTGTTCGCCGCGGAGCTGGGCGCGGACCTGCGCGACTCGCTCTTCCCCCGGCCCGGAGGAGCGGCCGAGGCCGAAGCCCGGCTGAACCGGACCGAGTTCGCCCAACCGGCGCTGTTCCTGGTCGAGTACGCCCTCGCCCGCCAGTGGTCCGCCTGGGGCGTCCACCCGCAGGCCATGGTCGGCCACAGCGTCGGCGAGTACGTCGCGGCCTGCCTCGCGGGCGTCTTCTCCGTGGAGGACGCCGTCCACCTGGTGGCGGCACGGGGCCGCCTGGTCCAGGCCATGCCCGCCGGGTCGATGCTCACCGTGTTCCTCTCCGAGGACGAGCTGACGCCCTGGCTGGGCGACGACGGCGACGGTCCCGCCCTCGCCCTGGCCGCGGTCAACTCCACCGCCCTGAGCGTGGTCTCCGGCCCGACCGGCGCGGTGGACGGGCTGGAGCGCCGCCTCAGGGCCGCGGGCATCCCCTGCCGGCGGCTGCACACCTCGCACGCCTTCCACTCCGCCACCATGGACGGCGCCGTCGGACCGCTGGTCGAGGAGGTCCGCAAGGTCCGGCTGAACCCCCCGCGCATCCCCTTCTGCTCCAACGTGACCGGCACCTGGATCACCGACGAGCAGGCCACCAGCCCGGAGTACTGGGGCCGTCACCTGCGGCAGCCCGTGCGCTTCGCCGAGGCCGCCGGACTGCTGCTGGCCGACCCGTCCCGGGTCCTGGTCGAGGTGGGCCCGGGCCACACCCTCGGCAACTTCGTGCGCGAGCACCGCGCCTGGCGCGACGACCGGACCGTGGCCGGCTCGCTGCGCCACCCGCACGAACGGACGGACGACCGGGTACGGCTGCTGGAGGCCCTGGGCTCGCTGTGGAGCGCCGGCGTCCCGGTCGACTGGGCGGCCGTCCGGCCGTCCGAGGGCCGCCGGGTGCTGCGCCTGCCCGGCTACGCCTTCCAGCGGCAGCGGTACTGGGTGGACCCCGACCCCGCCGCCACCACCGCCACCACGACCCCCACGGACGGCACGGCGGACGGCGCCGCCGTGCCGCTCGGCGACTGGTTCCGCACCCCCGGCTGGCGGCGCCTCGCACCGCGCAGCACCGGCCGGCGGCCCGGGGACGGCCCGGAGCCGCTCTGGGTGGTGCTGGGCGACGACCTCGGCCTCGGCCGCACCCTGGCCCGGCAATTGGAGGACGGGGGTGCCTCCGTCGTCCGGGTCGGCGCCGACGACGGGCTCCGCTCCCGCGGCGAACGGTCCTGGTCGCTGGACCCGGCCGACCGTGACCACTTCGCCGAGCTCCTCCGCTCACCGGACCTGCGGAGCGCGGCAGCACTCCGGATCGTGCACCTGTTCAGCCTGGGCGGCGGCCCGGCCGACGCGCTCGACGAGGCACGGCTCGACGAGGCACGGCTGGACGAAACCCGGCTCGACGAGGCACGACGGGTCGGCTTCGACAGCCTGATCGCGCTGGCCCAGGGCATCGAGGACGCCCGCCCGTCGGTGCCGATCACCATCGACGTCCTCTGCCGCGGCGTCCACAGCGTGACCGGGGACGAGCCGCTGCAACCGGAGAACGCCACCCTGGCCGGCCCCTGCACGGTCGTCCCGCAGGAGCTGCCGGACGTCGAGTGCCGCCTGCTGGACATCACCGGCACCGACCCGGCCGCCCCGCCGGACGGATCGGTCCGCGCCGTCCACGACCTGCTCGTCCGTGGCACCGGGGAACGCGAACTGGCCCTGCGTGGACGGCACTGGTGGGTCCGTGACTTCGATGCGTTCCGGCTCGGGGCGGACGGCTCCGACGACCCCGAGGGCCTCGACGGCTCCGACGGCACCGCCGGCCGGCCGGCCGTGGCCCCGCTGCGCGACGGCGGCGTCTACCTGATCACCGGCGGACTCGGCGGAGTGGGCCTGGCCCTCGCCGAGCAGCTCGCGCGCAGCGTCGAGGCTCCCGTGCTGGGGCTGCTCGGCCGGTCGGACTTCCCCGCCGAGGAGGACTGGGCCGCGTGGCTGGAGACGCACGGGGAGCAGGACCCGACCGGCGTCCGGATCCGGCGGCTGTCCCGGCTGCGGGAGCTCGGCGCCCGGGTAGCCGTGCTGCGGGCCGACGTGACCGACCCGGAGCAGACCGCCGCCCGGATCGCCGAACTACGGTCCGCGTTCGGCGCGTTGAACGGCGTCGTGCACGCGGCCGGAACCCCGTCCAGCGGGATGATCGCGCGGAAGACACGCGAGGACGCGGACCGGGTGCTGGCGGCGAAGACCCGCGGCACCCTGGTGCTGGACCGGCTCTGCGAGGACGACCCGCTGGACTTCTTCCTGCTCTGCTCCTCCGTCACGGCCGTTCTGGGCGGGCCGGGCCAGAGCGACTACGCCGCGGCCAACGCCTTCCTCGACGCCTTCGCCCTGAGCAGGCGGCAGCAGGGCAGGCCGGTGACCTCCGTCGCCTGGGGCACCTGGGAGGGCGTCGGCATGGCGGCCGGGCTCCCCTCCCGGCCGGGCACGGTCGACCCGGCCGGGCAGGACACCGGACACCCGCTGCTCCGCCGGGTCGGGTCCGAGGGGACCACCCGGACGTACGCCACGGACCTGAACACCGCGGACCACTGGATCGTCGCCGACCACCGACTGATGGGCCACGGCCTGGTCCCGGGCACGGCCTACCTCGAACTGGTCCGCGCCGCACTGGCCGAACAGGCCGCCGACCGGGAGATCGAACTCCACGACGTGCTGTTCATGACACCGGTGATCGTGCCCGACGGGCGGACCAGGACGATCTACACCACGATCGAGGAGCGGGACGGTCGGCCGCACTTCACGGTCCGGAGCCGCACCGGCGACGGCGCACGGTGGCGGGAGCACGCCGTCGGCTGGGCGACGTTCCACGACCGCGGCCCGGACACCGTGCGCGACCTGGCCGAGGTGCTGGCCCGCTGCGAGGTCACCGAGGTCCTGTCCACCGAGGAGGAGATCCGGGGCCGGCTGGGGGTGGAGCGCTTCGAGGAGGGCGGCGGACCGCTCCGGTTCTGGTTCGGGCCGCGCTGGCAGGTGCTGAAGACCATCCGGACCGGCGGCCGGCGGATGCTCGCCACCCTCCGGCTGGACGACGCCTTCCTGGCCGACCTGGACGGCTACCCGCTGCACCCGGCCCTGCTCGACATGGCGGGCGGGGTCTTCCGGCTGCACGCGCAGGACCCGTACTACCTCCCGCTCACCTACCGCAGCCTGCGGGTCCTGCACCCGCTGACCGGTACCGTGCTGGTCGGCGTGGAGATCCGGCAACCCGACGGGTCGTCCGGCGAGACCCTCACCTGCGACCTCGAACTCCTCGACCCCGACGGCCGGTTGCTGGTCCAGGTGACCGACTTCACGGTCAAGCGGATCAACGACGTCGAGGCCCTGCTGGAGCAGCTCCGGCAGACCGTCGCGGAGGCCGAGGCCGAGGCCGAGGCCGAGGCGGAGACCGGCGCCGACACCGGCACCGGACCGACGGCCGGGCCGGCCGACGCCTCGACGGCGGGCCCCTCGGCGGCCGGCCCCGGGGAGGCACCCGCCGGAGCGGGGACCCTGCGGGCGCTCGGCGAGGGCCTCGCCGAGGAGGACGGCCGGGCGGCCTTCGCCCGGATCCTCGCGGAACCCGTACTCCCGGCCCACCTGGTGGTCACGCCGAAGGACTTCGGCGCGCTCCGCCGGCTGGCCCGGTCGATCACCCCCGCCCTCCTCGCGCGGGAGATCGACCTGCTGGCGCCACTGGGCGGCACCCATCCGCGGCCCGACCTCCCCACCCCGTTCCTGGCCCCGGCCACCGAGCAGGAGGAGGCGGTCGCGGCGGTCTGGCGGGAGGTCCTGGGCGTCGAGGAGGTCGGCGTCGACGACGACTTCTTCGCCCTGGGCGGCCACTCGCTGGCGGCCGTGCAGATCAACAGCAGGATCCAGAGCCGGTTCGGCACCGAACTCGACCTGCGGGACTTCTTCCAGACCCCCACCGTCGCGCACACCGTCGGGCTGCTGGCCGCGACCGGCGGCGAGGGCGCGGGGAACGGCCGCGACGGGGACGCGATCGAGATCCTGAGCCGCGACGAGGCGGACCTCACCGGGCCCGGCGACCTCGACGCACTCGACGAACCGGACGCACTCGACGAGCTGGACGGGCTCGACGAGCTGGACGGGCTGGACGGGCTGGACGACCTGTCCGACGACGAGGTCGAGGCGCAGCTCCGGGCACTGCTCGCCGAGGAGCCGGACGACCTCGGGGCCCGGGAGGACCGGGCATGAGCGAGCGAGAGCAGGCCGGCCACCGGACACACGAGGACGGACGCGCGATGACCACCCCCGACCCCGCCACCCTCTCGGCCGCCGAGAAGAGGGCCCTGCTGGCCGAGCACCTGCGCCGGAGGAAGGCCGGGCAGCGGCCCGCCCCCCAGCAGGCCGCACCGCCGCAGCAGACCACTCCCCAGCAGACCGCCCGGCCGCCGGCGGCGAGGCGGCGGCAGCACCGCTTCCCCGCGTCGTTCCCGCAGCAACGCATGTGGTTCCTCGACCAGTTGACGCCCGGGGACACCGCCTACAACGTCTCCGGCGCGACCCGGGTACGCGGCCCGCTGGACCTCGACCTCTGGCAGCGCGCCGTCCGGGAGATCGCCCGGCGCCACGAGGCGCTGCGCACCACCTTCCGCGAGGTGGACGGCGAGCCCGTGCAGGTGGTCACCGAGGGCTCCGCGCCCGAGCTCACCGTCGTGCCCTGCGAGCACCTGCACGGGCCGGACGGGGAGGCCGGGATCCGCGCCCTGGCCCAGGAGGAGTTCTCCCGCCCGTTCGACCTGGAGGCCGGCCCGCTGCTGCGGATGCGGTTCCTGCGCCTCTCCCCGGACGAGCACGTCCTGCTGCTCACCATCCACCACATCGCCGGGGACCTCTGGTCCACCTCGGTCTTCCTCGACGAGCTGGTCACCCTCTACGGGTCGTACGCCACCGGCACCGAGGCCGCGCTGCCCGAACTGCCGGTCCAGTACGCCGACTACGCGGTGTGGCAGCGCAGGCGGCTCGACGGCGAGGGGGCGGCGGCCGAGCTGGAGTACTGGAAGCAGGCCCTCGCCGGGGCGCCCGCGGCCCTGGAGCTGCCCACCGACCGCCCCCGGCCCGCCGTCCGCAGCACCCGGGGCGGTTCGCGGCCGTTCGCCCTCCCCGCGCACCTGATGGACCGGGTGCGGTCGTTCAGCCGGAGCGAGGGGGTCACGCCCTTCATGACGCTCCTCGCGGCCTTCCAGGTCCTGCTGCACCGCTACACCCGCGAGGAGGACGTCGTCGTCGGGGTGCCGGTCGCCAACCGGGGCCGTCCCGAGGTCGAGCGGCTGATCGGGTACTTCGCCAACACGCTGGCGCTGCGGACGGACCTGTCGGGCGCCCCGACGTTCCGGGAACTCCTGCGCCGGGTACGGCCGGTGTGCCTGGGCGCCTTCGCGCACCAGGAGCTGCCGTTCGAGCGGCTGGTGGAGGAGCTGCACCCGCAGCGGGACCTGTCCCGCTCCCCGGTCTTCCAGGTCTCCTTCGTCTTCCAGAACATCGCCATGCCCTCCTTCGACGCCGCGGGGCTGCGCCTGGAACCGCTGGAGGTGGACAGCACCGCCGCCCGGTTCGACCTAGAGCTCCAGGTCTTCGACCGCCCGGAGGGTCTGAGCGGGCGGTTCGACTACAACAGCGACCTGTTCGACGCGGCCACCGTCGACCAGCTGTCCGGCCACCTCCGGCTGCTGGTCGAGAACCTGCTCGCCGATCCGGACCTCCCGGTGGGGCAGGTGCCGATGCTCGCGGCGGAGGAGGAGCGGCGGCTGCGCGACCGGTGGAACGACACCCGCCGGGAGTGGCCCGACCCGGGGTTCGCCCACCGTCGCTTCGAAGACCGGGCCGCCCGCACCCCGGCCGCCGAGGCCGTCCGCTGCGGCCGGGAGGCGCTGAGCTACGCCGAACTGGACCGGCGCTCCAACCGGCTGGCCCACCGGCTGAAGCGGCACGGTGTCGGCCGGGACGTGCCGGTCGGCATCTGCACGGAGCGCTCGGTCGAGCTGGTGGTGGCGATGCTGGCCGTGCTGAAGGCCGGCGGTGCCTTCGTCCCGCTGGACCCGGAGTTCCCGCCGGACCGGATCGCCTTCGTGCTGGCCGACTCCGGGCTGCCGGTGCTGCTCACCCGGCGGGCGGTCGCGGAGCGGCTGCCCGGGACCGGCGCCGAGGTGCTGTGCCTGGACGAGCTCCACGACGGGCTCCTCGTCGAGCCCGAGCACGGCCTCGACGAGCCGGTGGCCGAGCAGGACCTCGCCTACGTGATCTACACCTCCGGCTCGACCGGGCAGCCGAAGGGGGTCCGGATCCCGCACCGGGCGCTCGGCAACTTCCTGTACTCGATGGCGGAACGGCCGGGCATCGGGCCGGACCAGACGCTGCTCGCGGTCACCACGCACTCCTTCGACATCTCGCTGCTGGAGCTGCTGCTGCCGCTGGCCGAGGGCGCGCGGGTGGTGGTCGCCGAACGCGAGGCGGTCGCCGACGGCGAGCGGCTGTCCCGGTTGCTGACCGCCTCCGGGGCCACCGTGATGCAGGCGACGCCGTCCACCTGGCGGATGCTGCTGGACTCGGGCTGGCCGGGCGCACCGGGTCTGCGGGTGCTGGCCGGGGGCGAGGCGCTGCCGGCCGAGCTGGCCCGGCGGCTGCTGGCCACCGGCGTGACGCTGTGGAACATGTACGGCCCCACCGAGACGACGATCTGGTCGGCGGTGGCCGAGGTGGGCGAGGGCCCGATCTCGATCGGCGAGCCGATCGCCAACACCGAACTGCACGTGCTCGACGACCGGGGCCGTCCGGTGCCGGCCGGTGTCCCCGGTGAGCTGTACATCGGCGGCGCGGGGCTGGCCCGGGACTACCTGGGTCTGCCCGGGCTGACCGCCGAACGGTTCGTCCCGCACCCGTTCGGGGCCGGGCCGCAGGAGCGGCTGTACCGCACCGGGGACTTGGTGCGCCGGCGGCGTGACGGCGGCATCGAGTTCCTGGGCCGGCTGGACCACCAGGTGAAGCTGCGCGGGTTCCGGATCGAACTCGGTGAGGTCGAGAGCGAGTTGGCCCGGCGGCCGGAGGTCGGGGTCGCGGTGGTGACGGTCCGCGAGGACGTCCCCGGTGACCAGCGGTTGGTGGCGTACGTGGTGCCCGCCGTCGACGACGGCTCCGGCCCGGCGGAGGAGTGGCCGGACCAGGTCGACGAGTGGCGCCGGATCTGGGACACCGCCTACGACGAGGAGGACGGCAGCCGGCCGCCCACCGGCACCGACGGCCCCGGGCGCTCCCCCGCCGGCCTCGCGGGCGCCGGCTCCCCCGCGCCGGCACCGATCCCCGTCGAGGACCTGCGCGGGTGGAACAGCAGCTACACCGGCGAACCGATCCCGGCCGGGGAGATGCGCGAGTGGGCCGACCGCACCGCGGAGCGCGTGCTCGGCCTGCGTCCCCGCTCGGTGCTGGAGATCGGGTGCGGCACCGGGCTGATCCTGCAACGGGTCGCGCCGCACTGCGAACGGTACTGGGGCACCGACATCTCCGAGGTCGCGCTCGCGGGCCTGAGGACGGCCGTCGACGCCCCCGGTCACCCCTTCGGCCGGGTCGAACTCCACCGCTGCGCGGCCGACCGGCTGGACCGGCTGCCCGACGGGCTCTTCGACGTGGTCGTGCTCAACTCGGTGGTGCAGTACTTCCCCGACGAGCGGTACCTGCTGCGGGTGGTCGAAGCCGCGCTGGCCCGCCTCGCACCGGGCGGGTCGGTGTTCCTCGGCGACGTCCGCAGCCTGCCGCTGCTGGAGTCGTTCCACCTCTCGGTCCAGCTGTCCCGTGCCGAACCCGGGCTCCCCGCAGACCGGTTGCTCGCGCGGGTGCGGCGCCACGTGGACGAGGACGAGGAACTCGTGATCGACCCGCGGCTGTTCACCTCCCTGCCGGGGCGGTTCCCCGCCGTCGAGGAGGTCCGCGTGCTGCCCAAGCGGGCCGACTGCGACAACGAGCTGACCCGCTTCCGCTACGACGTGGTCCTCACCACCGCACGGACGGACCCGCCGGCGGAGGCCCGGGCCCGGGCACAGGCCCAGGCGGCCCCGCAGGCGGACTTCGCGTGGCTGGACTGGGAGGCCGAGCGGCTCACCGTGGCGTCGCTTCAGGACCGGCTGGCGTCGGAGCGGCCGTCCCTGCTCGCCGTCCGCGGGGTGCCCAACGCCCGCGTCCGCGCGCTCGCCGACGCCCTCGGGCGGCTCGGCGCCGCGCCCGCCGGCGACCCGGCGGACCCGCCGGCCTCCCCCGTCCTCCCGGTCCAGGGGGCCGTGGACCCGGAGGAGCTGTGGTCCCTCGCCGACCGGACCGGGTACCGGATCGACCTCGACTGGTCCGGGCACGGCCCGGACGGCGCGCTGGACCTCGTCGCCCGCCGCGTCGGCGCCGACGGCGAGCCCGCCGTCGGGCTGCCGCCCGCGGCCGGGCCGCCGCCCGGCGACCAGGACCCGGCACGCCACGTCAACGGCGCCCGGCGCCGCCTGGCCCGCCGGCTCACCCCCGTCCTGCGGTCCGCCCTGGCCGCGCGGCTGCCCGCCTACATGGTCCCGTCCGTCTTCGTCCTCCTCGACGCCCTGCCGCTGACGCCCAACGGCAAGACCGACCGCAGGGCCCTGCCCCCGCCGGACGGCGACCGCCGCGACCTGGGCCCGGCCTTCGTCGCGCCGCGCGACGCGCGGGAGGAGGCGCTGTGCGAGCTCTTCGCCAAGGTGCTCGGGGTGCCCGCGGTCGGCGTCCACGACAGCTTCTTCGACCTGGGCGGCCACTCCCTGCTCGCCACCCGGCTGGTCTCGCAGATCCGGGCCGCCCTGGGCGTGGAGGTCCACGTCCGCGCACTGTTCGAGACGCCGTCGGTGGCCGGCCTGGCCCACCGCCTCGCCGCCGACGCCGACGGAACCCGCCCCGACGGCACCGACCCCGAGGTCGTCGGCCACGACGGCGCGGCCCCGGCGCCGCGCCCCGAACCCCGCCCCGTGCTGCGGCCCGGGCCGCGGCCCGCCGAGCTGCCGCTCTCCTTCGCCCAGCAGCGGCTCTGGATCCTGGACCGCGTCCAGGGCCCCTCCGCCACCTACAACATCCCGATGGCGGTACGTCTGACCGGCGCCCTGGACGTGGACGCGCTGCGGGCGGCGCTGGCGGACCTGACCGACCGACACGAGCCGCTGCGCACCACGTTCCCCGACACGGGCGGCGTGCCGCGCCAGCACGTCCTCGACCCCGCGGCCGGACGCCCCGGGCTGACCGTGACCGAGGTCCCCGGCCCCGTCACGGACGAGGCGGTGGCCGCCGCCGCCCGGTACCGCTTCGACCTGGCCCGCGAGGCGCCGCTCCACGCCGAACTGCTGGTCCACGGCCCGGAGCGGCACACGCTGGTCCTGGTGGTGCATCACATCGCCGCGGACGGCTGGTCGGTCGCCCTGCTCGGGCGCGACCTGGCCACCTCCTACACCGCCCGCCTGGCCGGCCGGCCGCCGCACTGGACACCGCTGCCCGTCCAGTACGCCGACTACACGCTGTGGCAGCGGCGGCTCCTCGGCGGCCCGGAGGATCCGGACAGCGTCCGGGCCCGGCAGCTCGACCACTGGCGGCGGGCGCTAGACGGCCTGCCGGAGCGGATCGCGCTGCCCGTCGACCGGCCGCACCCGGCCGAGGCGAGCCACCGCGGCGGCACGGTCGCGTTCCACTGGGACGCCGGACTGCACGACGCCGTCGCCGCCCTGGCGCGCCGCCACGACACCAGCGAGTTCATGGTCGTGCACGCCGCCCTGGCCGCCCTGCTGCACCGCCTGGGCGGCGGGGACGACCTCCCGATCGGGGCGACCGTCGCCGGCCGCACCGACGCCGCCACCGAGGACCTGGTCGGCTTCTTCGTCAACACCCTCGTCCTGCGGGTGGACGCGTCCGGCCGCCCCACCTTCCGGGAGCTGCTCGCGCGGGTAAGGGAACGCAGCCTGGACGGGTTCGCCCACCAGGAGGTCCCGTTCGAGTTCCTGGTGGACGCGCTGCGGCCCGCCCGGTCCACCGCGCACCACCCGCTCTTCCAGGTCATGCTCGCCTGGCAGAACCTCCCCGACGCCGAACTCGGCCTGCCGGGCCTGGCCGAGGAGGTCGTACCGGTGAGCACCGGCACCGCCCGGATGGACCTGGTGTTCGCGCTGACCGGGCGACGCGGCTCCGGCGCCGGCGCACCGGCCGGGATCGACGGCGTGGTCGAGTACAACGCCGACGTCTTCGACCCGGACACCGTCGAGGTCCTGGCCGACCGGCTTCGCCGTCTGCTGCTGGCGGTCTGCGCCGCCCCGGACGTGCCGATCGGCGCCGTGGACCTGCTCACCCCCGGCGAACGGCACCGGCTGCTGACCGAGTGGAACGACACCGACCGCGACCTGCCGTCGGCCACCCTGCCGCAGCTGTTCGAGGCCCAGGTGGCCCGCACCCCGGACAGCACCGCGGTGGTCGACGCCGAGCGGGAGCTGACGTACGCCCGGCTGGAGGCGGAGGCCAACCGCCTGGCCCGGCTGCTGATCGACCGCGGCGCGGGTCCGGACCGGCCGGTGGCGGTGGCCCTGCCCCGCTCGGCCCGGTCGGTGGTCGCGATGCTGGCCGTGGTCAAGGCGGGCTCCGCCTATCTGCCCGTCGACCCGGACTACCCGCCGGAGCGGATCGCCCTCCTGCTCCGGGACGCCGGCCCGGTCCTGCTGCTCACCACCGGGGAGCTGAGCGGCGTGCTCCCGGACACCGGCGTCCCGCTCCTGCTCCTGGACCGGCCGGAGGTGCTCCGGGAGCTCGACGCCCGCCCCGCCACCGCGCCCGGGGACGCCGACCGCGCGGAACCCCTGACCCCGGCGCACGCCGCGTACGTCATCTACACCTCCGGCTCGACGGGGACGCCCAAGGGCGTGGTGGTCACCCACACCGGGATCCCCGCGCTGGTCGCGGCCCAGACCGAGGGCTTCGGGCTGGACGGGCGCAGCCGGCTGCTGCAGTTCGCCTCACCGAGCTTCGACGCCTCGGTGGCGGAGCGGTGCGACGCGCTGCTGTCCGGCGCCGCGCTGATCGTGCTCCCGAAGGAGGAGCTGCTCCCGGGCGAGCCGCTGGCCCGGACCTGCGCCGCGTACGGCGTCACGGACGTGACCCTGCCGCCCAGCGTGCTGGCGGCCGTGCCGGAGGGGGGACTGCCCGCCGGGCTGTCCCTGGTGGTCGCCGGCGAGGTCTGCCCGGCCGGGCTGGCCGCCCGCTGGTCGGCCGGGCGCCGGATGGTCAACGCGTACGGCCCGACCGAGGTCACCGTGTGCGCCACCATGACCGGGCCGCTGTCGGGCGGCGGCGTCCCGCCCGTGGGCCGGCCGATCGCCAACACCCGGGTGCGTGTCCTGGACGAGGGGCTGCGGCCGGTGCCGGTCGGCGTCCCGGGCGAGCTGTACGTCGCCGGCTCCGGGCTGGCCCGCGGCTACCTGGGCCGGCCCGGCCTGACCGCACGCCGCTTCCTCCCGGACCCGTACGGGCCGCCCGGGGCGCGGATGTACCGCACCGGGGACCTGGTGCGGTGGCGGGCGGACGGGCAGCTGGACTTCCTCGGCCGGACCGACCACCAGGTGAAGGTGCGCGGCTTCCGGATCGAGCCGGGCGAGATCGAGACCGCCCTGGCCGCCCTGCCGGGGATCGCCCGGGCCGTGGTGACGGTCCGTGAGGACCGGCCCGGCACCCGGATCCTGGTCGGATACGTGGTCCCGCGCCCGGCGGCGCGGCCGGATCCCGCGGCCGTACGGGCCGCGCTCGCCCGCCGGCTGCCGCCGTACCTGGTCCCGGCCGCGGTGGTGGTCCTCGACGACCTGCCGCTGACCGCCAACGGCAAGGTGGACCGGGAGCGGCTGCCGGCTCCCGACTTCCCGGCGGCGCCCGGTTCCGGGCGGCCCCGCACGCCGGTCGAGGAGACCCTGTGCGGGATCTACGCGCAGGTGCTGGGGCTTCCCGAGGTCGGGACCGGGGACAGGTTCTTCGACCTGGGCGGCGACAGCATCCAGGCGATCCAGGTCGTCTCCCAGGCCCGGACCGCCGGGCTGACGGTCACCGTGCGGGACGTGTTCGCCCACCAGTCCGTCGCCGGCCTGGCCACGGTGGCCACCGACGCGGAGGCGGCGGAGGGCCCCGAGGACGTCGGGACCGGCGAGATCGCCCCCACCCCGATCGTCGAGTGGCTGCGCGGGCTGGACACCCCGATCGACGGGTTCAGCCAGGAGGCGGTGGTCGCGGTCCCCCCGGGCACCGGACGGGGGCAGTTGACCGCGGTGCTGCAGGCGCTGGTCGACCACCACGACGTGCTGCGCTCCCGGCTGACCGTCCGGCCGGACGGCAGCTGGTCGCTCCTGGCCGGGCCGCACGGCTCGGTGCGGGTCGAGGACCGGCTGCACCGGGTGGACGTCACCGGGCCGGGCGGGACCGTACCGGACGAGGCAGGGCTGCGGGCGCGGGTCGCCGGACACGCGGCTGTGGCCCGCGGGCTGCTGGACCCCGTCGCCGGGGTGGTGCTCCGGGCGGTCTGGTTCGACGCCGGGCCGCGCGAACCGGGGCGGCTGCTGCTGGTGCTCCACCACCTGGTGGTGGACGGGGTGTCCTGGCGGATCCTGCTGCCGGACCTGCGGATCGCCGGTGAGGCGGTGCTCGCGGGGCGGCCGGTGGTGCTGGCTCCCGTGGGGACCTCGGTGCGCCGCTGGGCCGGCCTGCTGGCCGCCGACGCGGTCGCCCCGGACCGCGTCGCCGAGCTCCCGGAGTGGACGAGGCTGCTGGCCGGCGCCCCGCCGCTCCTGGCCCGCCGGCCGGAGAACGCACCGCCCGGGAGCGGACCGGCCGCCGCCGGACCCGCCGGGAACCGACCGGTCGCCCGGGCCGGGACCGGCATCGGGCGGCTGGTCCTGACCCTGCCGCCGGACGACACCGCGCCCCTGCTGGGGCGGGTCCCCGGGGCCTTCCACACCGGAGTCCAGGACGTGCTCCTGGCCGCCTTCGGGATCGCCCTGGAGGAGTGGCGCCACCGCCGGGGCGGGCCCGGCCCCGGCGCACCGGACGGCGGGGTGCTGGTCGACGTGGAGGGCCACGGCCGGCACGAGGACCTCGCGCCCGGGGTCGACCTGTCCCGCACCGTGGGCTGGTTCACCGGCGTCCAGCCGGTCCGGCTCGCCTCCGGCCCGCTGGGCTGGGCCCAGGTGGAGGAGTCCGGGACGGAGCTGGCCGCTGCCGTGGTCCGGATCAGGGAGCAGCTGGCCGCCCTGCCCGGCGACGGTCTGGGGTTCGGCCTGCTGCGGCACCTCAATCCGGACACCGCCGCCGCGCTGGCCGCGCTCCCCGTCCCCGAGGTCGCCTTCAACTACCTCGGACGCTTCACCGGCACCGGGCAGGGCGCGCCCTGGGCACCGGTCACGGCCGACGCCGGAACCGCCCCGGGCGGGGACGAGGCGGAGGTCACCCTGCTCGCGCACCCGCTGGAGCTGAACGCGGTCACCTACGACGGCCCCGGGGGCCCGCAGCTGGCGGCCGGCTGGACCTGGGCGGACGACCAGCTGGACGAGCGGGACGTGCGCGAGCTGGCCGGGACCTGGTTCGCCGCCCTGCGGGCGGTCGCCGCCTGCGCCGCCCTGCCCGGGGCGGGCGGTCCGCCGGTCGCCCGGCCCGCTCCGACGGACCGGCGCCGGAACCGGCACCTCGGCCGGGGCGGCCCGCGGGGCGGCGCCGTCCCGCCGGCCGACCGGCGCGGGGGCGTCCCGCTGTCCTTCGCCCAGCTGGACATCATGTACCAGCCCGTGGACCCGGACGAGGCGCACCACAACGTCATCACCGCGACCGTCCTGAGCGGAGAGCTCGACCGGGAGGCGCTGCGGCACGGCCTGGACGAGATCGTGCGGCGCCACGAGGCGCTGCGGACCAGGATCGTCGACGACGGCGCCGGCGAGTGGCGGCAGCTGGTGGATCCGGTCGGGGGCTGGCCGCTGGCCACCGCGGACCTGCGGGTCGGGACGGAGCAGGCCCGGCAGGAGGAGCTGCGGCGGCTGGTCGAGGCGGAGGTGAGCCGCCCGTTCAGCCTGGCCGGGGGGCCGCTGGTCCGGGGCACCCTGGTCGCCACCGCCCCGGACGAGTGGGTGCTGGTGCTGGTGCTGCACCACATCGTGGTCGACCTGTGGTCCTACGCGCTGCTCGGGCGCGAACTGCGCGAGCTGTACGCCGCCCGGGTCCTGGGCCGGGAGTCCACGCTGCCCGAGCCGGTGGTCCAGTACCCGGACTGGGCGGCGTGGCAGCGGCGGCGGCTGGCCGACGGCGCGCTGGACGAGCACGTCGCCTACTGGGAGCGGTTGTTGGACGGTCTGCCGCCGCTGCCGAGGTTCGAGGCGCCGGAGCACCAGAAGGCCGGCGCGGCGGAGGGGTTCACCACCGGCTTCGTCCTGGAGCCGGCCGTCACCGGGGCTCTGAGGGACGCCGCGCAGCGGGAGGGCGTCACCCTCTTCATCGTGCTGCTCTCGGCGTTCCACCTGCTGCTGCAGACCTACGCCGACGGCGGCCCGGACCGCGGCGGCGCGGACGGCGGGGTGGCGGACGGCGACCTCGCCGTGGGCTTCCCGCTGGCCGGGCGGGAGCACCCGGAGACCGAGCAGATGATCGGCTTCTTCATCAACCCGGTGGTGGTGCGCCCCCGGCCCTCGCCGGACGCGACCGTCCGGGACCTGATCACCGCGGTCCGCGCGGGCGTACTGGACGCCCACCTGCACCAGGAGGTGCCGCTGCGGCGGCTCCGCCGGGACGCCGGGGAGGACCGCAACCCGCTGCGGCTGCTGTTCAACCTGCTCAACGTCGCGGGTGAGCCGCTGGACCTGCACGGCCTCAAGTCGGCGCCGCTGAACCTGAACGTCGGCGACGACGGGGTGATCCCCGAGCTGATCACCGAGATGCGGCCGCACAACGCCGACCTGTACCTGATGATGCACGAGTCCGACGGCGGCCTGCGCGGCCTGTGGCTGTACTCCCCGGAGCGGATCGAGCCGCGGGCGATGGCCGTGATGATGCGCCAGTGGCCTTTCCTGCTCGCACTGTTGGCGCAGCGGCCGGAGCTCGGGATCGCCGAGCTGAGGCGCCTGGTCCGGCAGCGCACGGCACCGCAACCCCCCGCCCCGGACTCGGCCGGGCAGACCGAGCACCGCACCCGACAGGAGAGGGGAACACGATGACCAGGACGGCCGGGCCGGTGGCTCTGATCACCGGTGGGACACGTGGGATCGGCCGCGCCACCGCACTGCGGCTGGCCCGGGACGGCTTCGACGTCGCCCTGTGCTACGGGGCGGACGCGGAGTCCGCCCGGGCCCTGGAGAAGGAGCTGCTGGACCTCGGCCGCAACACCTACGTCCGCCGGGCCGACGTGTCCGACGCCGCCGCGGTGGGCGCGCTGGTCGACGGCGCCGAGGACGCGCTGGGCCCGATCACCGCCCTGGTGACCTCGGCGGCGATCCTGCGGGACGCACCGCTGCTGCTGATGGAGGACCAGGACTGGCAGGACGTCCTCCAGGTCAACCTCAGCGGCGTCTACCACGCCTGCCGTGCGGTGATCGACGGCATGGTGCTGCGCCGGTCCGGCGCCGTCGTCAACCTCTCCTCGGTCGCCGGCATCTGCGGCAACGCCGGGCAGAGCAACTACGCGGCGACCAAGGCCGGCATCATCGGGTTCACCAAGTCCCTCTCCCAGGAGGTCGGCCGGTTCGGCATCCGGGCGAACGTGGTGGCCCCCGGCTACATCGACACCGATCTGGTGGCCCGGCTACCGGACGAGGCCGTCGGACGCGCCCTCGAACAGGTCTCGCTGCGCCGGCTCGGCCGTCCCGAGGAGGTGGCCGAGCTGATCGCCTTCCTCGTGTCCGAGCGGGCCGCCTACATCACCGGCGAGGTCTTCCGCATCGACGGCGGCTTCCGCTGACGACCCGCCCGGCCCCCGATCCCCGGCCCCCCGACCCGCCCGACGCCCCGACTTCGCCTGGAGCACCCGTGGACGACCGCCCCGCCGCGCACTGGACCGTGCTGGTCAACGACGAGCTGCAGCACGGGCTCTTCCCCGCCGATCTCCCCGTGCCCGCCGGCTGGCACCCGGCCGGCTTCACCGGCACCGAGGACGCCTGCGAGTCCTACGTCGAGGCGCACTGGACCGACCTCCGTCCGCTGAGCCTTCGCCGCCCGGGTCCGTCCTAGAGCGGCGGGCGGCGAAGGACGGACGGCGATCCGGCCGGTGCCGGGGTCCTCTCGACCCCGGCACCGGCCGGTGAACGCGGTACGGGCGCACGGCCCCGGGGTCAGCGGACCGCCGGCCCCAGGGCCGAGGCGAACCGGGCCAGTTCGGCCACCGCCACGTCGATCCGGGCGGTGAGCGCCGCACGGGCCGCCGGGTCGGCGAGGTCGCTGCGCTGCGCCACCAGGTGGGTGGGCACCGCCCAGCCGTCCAGGGCCCGGACCACCGTCCGCAGGTGGTCGCAGGCGCCGGAGGCGTTGTGCAGGCTGGTCGCGGTGGCCGCGACCAGGACGGGACGGTCGGCGAGCGAGCCGTCCGGCAGGTGGTCCAGGAGGTTCTTGAGCACCCCTGAGAGGCTGCCGTGCTGGACCGGCGTGGCCAGCACGACGGCGTCGGCGGCGGCCACCTCCTTGTACAGCCGGTCGACCGCCGGTTCCCGCAGCAGTTCGCCGCTGCGGTAGCGGTCCGCGTCGAGGGGGGGCAGCGCCAGCAGCGACCGGTCGAGCTCGCCGGCCGTGAGCTGTCCGGTGAGTTCGGCCCGCTCGCCGATCAGCCGGGTGAGCGCGTGGCAGCTGGACGTTCCCGCGACGGTGCCGGTGACCAGCAGGAGGTTCACGATCCCGCCCCGCGCGCGGCCCAGGCGTCCTTGAGACGGTCCAGGTGCTCCAGTCCGGCCAGCACCTGGTCGGGGTCCACCCCGAAGTCGATCAGGCAGGCCACCTCGTCGATGCCGAGCGCGTCGAGGCGCTCCAGGGTGGCCAGGCCGTCCTCGACGGTGCCGAACAGGCCGCCGGTGTCGAAGTACCGGTCGAAGGAGCGCTCGACCAGGAACTCCAGGTCGTCCTCGTCGAGTTCGTCCGGGTTGACGCCCGGCAGGATGTCCCCGGCCGCCTTCATGATCAGGCCGATCGAGCTGCGGATGTAGTCGGTGAAGGGCCGGCGGACGGTCTCCCGGACGGCGTCGCGGTCGGTGCCGAGGAAGGTGTGCAGCATCAGCGCCACCTGGCCCGCCGCTCCCCCGGCGCCCCCGGGCAGGGCGGCGCGGTAGGCGGCGATCTTCTTGGCCAGGTCCTCCAGGTCCTGGCCGAGGAGGTGGGTGAGCAGGCCGAGGCCCTGCTCACCGGCCTGCCGGAAGGTGTCGGGGCTGCCCGCGCTGGTGAGCCACACCGGCAGCTCGGACTGGACGGGCGCGGGGTAGCTGCGCACGGCCACCGGGTTGCCGTCACCGTTCGGCAGCGTGACCTCCTCCTGGCGCCACAGCCGCCGGACCGTGTCGATGGTCTCGATCAGCACCTCCTTGCGGCCGGCGTAGTTCTCCGGGCGCAGGACGAAGTCGTTGGCGTGCCAGCCGGAGGCGAAGGAGAGGCCCACCCGGCCCTCGGAGAGGTTGTCGACCACCGACCACTCCTCGGCGATCCGCACCGGGTGGTGCAGCGGGCCCACGACACTGCCGGCCCGGATGCCGATCCGCTCGGTGACGGAGGCCAGCGCCGCGCCGATGACCGCCGGGTTGGGGTACTGGCCGCCGAACTCGTGGAAATGCCGCTCCGGCGTCCAGACCGCGCTGAAGCCGTGGGCGTCGGCGAACCGCGCGCCCTCCAGCAGCAGCCGGTACTGCTCCCGTCCACGACCTTGGCCGTCCGCGAAGTAGAAGAGACTGAAGTGCACTGCCTTGCCCCCCTGGCGAAGGTGAATGCGGGCCCGGGCGGGTGCCGGTGGCCCGGCGGAGCCTGGAGCTCCGGTGGAAGTCGGTCGTGCTTGGGCGGTACCGGAAAGTCAGGACTTGCCGCTCCCGCTGGTGGCCCGCGCAGGCGCCGCGCCGGCGGGACCGTCGCCGGCGTCCGCGGCCGCCGGCCGCGAGCGCCGGACCAGCAGGGTGACCAGCGCACCGGCCACGAGGAAGCCGACCGGCAGCAGGTAGGTGGCGCGGACGGCGCCGGTCGTGTCGCCGCCGACGAGGCGGGCCTGCAGGAGCGCGCCCACCGAGGCGCTGCCGAGCAGGCTGCCGCAGAGCCGGGTGGTGTTGAACAGGCCCGACGCGGCGCCGGACATGGCGGGCTCGATCTTCTCGAAGGCGACCACCCCGGCCGGGGCGTAGGCCACGCCCATGCCGAGGCCCACGAAGACCAGGCCGGGCAGCAGCGCCGTCCAACCGGAGTCGGCGCGGATCAGGGCCGCCAGCAGCGCGATCCCGACCGCGAAGAGGGTGAGACCCGCCACCATCACGTACTTGCCGCCGAAGCGGTCGCAGAACCGGCCGGAGTACGGCGCGGCGAAGATCGAGACCAGCGGGGCGACGGCGATCAGCAGACCGGCCTGGAAGGCGCTGAACTCCTGCACCTCCTGGAGGTAGAGCGGGGTGAGCAGGAGCATGCCGCCGAGGCCGCACGGCAGCGCGCCCACCACCACGGCCATCACGGTGAAGTTGCGGTCCCGCAGGATCGCGAACGGCACCAGCGGGTCGCGGTCCTGCCGGCCCCGTTCGACCACCAGGAAGAGTCCGAGCACCACCACGCCGACCACCATCAGCATCGGGACGGTGAGCGGCCCCCAGAGCCGGCCCCAGTGGTGGGACTCGCCCTCCATCAGGCCGTACACCACACAGAACACGGCGACGGTGAGCAGGACCGAGCCGAGGACGTCGATCCGGTGCTTGCGGTTCGGCTCCAGGGCCGGGACGAAGGTCAGCACCAGGATCGCGCCGATCACCCCGACCGGGATGTTGATGTAGAAGATGCCCCGCCAGCCGAGCCAGGAGACCAGGAAGCCACCGAGGGTGGGTCCCGCGGCGGCGACGATCCCCGCGAAGGAGCCCCAGACGCCCATCGCGGCGCCGCGCCGGTCGGCCGGGAACATCCGGGTGATGACGGCCATCGCCTGCGGGGTCTGGAGCGCGCCGCCGACACCCTGGAGGACGCGGGCCGCGATCGCCTGGCCGGGCGTCTGCGCGATGCCGCAGGCCGCCGAGGAGAGGACGAACACGGCCAGGCCGATCAGGAACATCCTGCGCGGGCCGTACAGGTCGCCCAGCCTGCCGCCGGTGACCAGCAGCACCGCGTAGGAGAGCAGGTAGGCGTTGATCATCCAGAGCACCTGGTCGACGCCGGCGCCCAGGCCCTCGGCCAGCGAGGGCACGGCCACGTTCACCGCCGTGGTGTCCAGCAGGACCACCGCCTGGGTGAAGCAGATGGCGAACATCGCCACCCACGGGTTTCGCAGCCGCTCCGGCACGCCGGGTCGGCCGGTCTCCGGGTCGGTGTCGGTGGCACTCATCGGCCGGCCTCGTTTCGCTCGCTCATCGTTCTCTCCTCGGTGGCCCGGCCCCTCGTGCGGGCCGGGCGTGCGCCGGTCGGGCGTCCGCCGGTCAGGCGTGCTCGGCCAGGCTGCGCGGGCGCAGGTCCGTCCAGTTGGCCTCGATGTGGTCGAGGGCGGACTGGCGGCTGTCGGGGCCGAAGGCGGTGTCCCAGCCGGCCGGGACCGCCACGGTGACCGGCCAGAGGGAGTGCTGCCCCTCCTCGTTCACCAGGACCAGGTAGCTGCCGTCGGCGTTCTCGAACGGGTTGGTGCTCATCGGGCGTTCCTCTCGGTGGAGCGGGGCGGAGCCGGGCCGGCCGCGGGTGACCGGCCCGGCGGGTTGCGGGGTTCAGCCGGTCGCGGTCCGGCGCAGCTCGGCGGCGAGCACCGAGCCGATCCGGCCGATCGGCTGCGGACGGGTCATCGCGCCGTGCTCGCAGTCCACCGGGTGGTCGTGGACCGTCCCGGTGATGTGCGCCGCCCAGTCGTGGGCGGTCGGGTCGTCGGCCGACTTGTCCGCCGTGGCGGTGAAGAACAGCAGGTCGCCGTCGAACCGGCGGGGCGTGAACCGGCTCGCCAGGTCCAGGTTCCGGACGAACCCGCGGGCCAGGTCCACCAGTTGTCCGGGCGTCAGCTCGGCCAGCGGGCTCTGTCGCGCCCTGAGCAGGTCCAGCGCCCGCTCTGGCGTGAGCGCCTCAACGGCGCCAGTCTGCACCGGGTGACCTAGCGAGTCAAGAAGATCCGCCAGCGCCTGCTGATCATCCGTCAGGCCGTCCTGGGGGCGCGGAGCCGGGTAGCTGTCGAGCAGGGCCAGCAGCGCGACCTGCTCGCCCCGCTCGCGCAACCGGACGGCGATCTCGTGCGCGACCGTGCCGCCGAACGACCACCCCAGCAGGTGGTACGGACCCTCGGGCTGGACCTCGCGGATCAGCGCGAGGTACTGCTCGGCCATCTCGGCGAGCGTCGCCGGCGCGCCGTCCGCTCCGGCCAGCGAGCGGGCCTGGAGGCCGTACAGCGGGCGCTGGGGCTCCAGTTCGCGCAGCAGACCGGAGTACACCCAGGCGATGCCGGCCGCCGGGTGGACGGCGAACAGCGGCGGCAGGGTGCCCTCCGCGCGCAGCGGCAGCAGCGGGGCGAAGTCGTCCGACCGCGCGAGCGTCCCCGCCGCGCCGGCGGTGACCCGCTCGGCCAGCCGGGCGACGGTGGGCGCCTCGAACAGGGCGCGGATGCCCAGGTCGGCCCCGGTGGTCCCGCGCAGCCGGGCGATCAGCCGGGCGGCGAGCAGGGAGTGGCCGCCGAGGTCGAAGAAGCCGTCGTCGACCCCGACCACCGGGACGTCGAGCACCTCCGCGAAGGCGGCGCACAGCTCCTTCTCCAGCGCCGTCCGCGGTGCGCGCCCGGGCAGCGACGGGGCCGCGTCCGGTACGGGCAGGGCGCGACGGTCCAGCTTGCCGTTGGGCGTGAGCGGCAGGCGCTCCAGCTCGACCAGTGCGGACGGCACCATGTAGGCGGGCAGCGTCCGGCCGAGCGCGGCCCGGATCGCGGAGCCGTCCAGCGGGCCGGCCGCCGGGACGACGTAGCCGACCAGGCGCTGGTCACCGGGGACGTCCTCGCGCACCACCACGGCGGCGGAGACGATGTCCGGACGGCCGGTCAGCGCGGCGGCGATCTCGCCGGGCTCGATCCGGAAGCCGCGCAGCTTCACCTGGTCGTCGGCGCGGCCGAGGTAGACCAGCTGGCCGTCCGCGGTCCAGCGGGCGAGGTCGCCGGTGCGGTACATCCGGCTGCCGGGCGGGCCGTACGGGTCGGCGGTGAAGCGCTCGGCGGTCAGCCCGGGGCGGCCGAGGTAGCCGCGGGCCAGGCTGGCACCGGCGACGTACAGCTCGCCGGAGACGCCGGGGGCGGCCAGCCGCAGCTGCGGGTCGAGCACGTACGCCCGGGTGTTGGCGAACGGCCGGCCGATCGGCACCGCGCCGTCGGCCAGCGGCTCGCCGGGGGCGATCCGGTACTGGGTGCAGTTGACCGTCGCCTCCGTCGGCCCGTACACGTTGACCACGGTGGCGTCCGGGTGCCGGCGCCGCCAGTCGGCGACCACCGCGCCGGTCAGCGCCTCGCCGCCGAGCAGCAGTTCCCCGGAGGGCGAGAACGCGTCGGGCAGCGTGGCCAGCAGCGGCAGGTGGCTCGGGGTCGCCTTGAGGAAGGTCACCGGCTGCTCGGCGAGCGCGGCCGAGGTCAGCGGGTCCTCCTCCAGGGCGGCCAGGTGCACGCAGCCGCCGACCACCAGCGGGGTCCACAGCGCGGTCACCGTCAGGTCGAAGGAGACCGGCGAGTGCACCAGGGCCGCGCCGCCGGCGCTCGGGTAGTCGGCCGCCGTCCAGCCCAGGTAGTCCGCCACCGAGCGGTGCTCGACCAGTACGCCCTTGGGGCGGCCGGTGGAGCCCGAGGTGTAGATCACGTACGCGGGGTGGCGGGGCGTCAGCCGGCCGAGCCGGTCGGCGTCGGTCAGGTCAGTGTCCCGCTGGCCGGACAGCAGGCCGGTCACGTCGGGCCGGTCCAGCTCCCAGACCTCGGGGCCGTCGACGACCGGCAGTCCGGCGCCCACCTCCAGGGTGGTGAGCAGCAGGGTCGGTGCCGCGTCCTCCAGGGTGTAGGCGATCCGGTCCTCGGGGTGCGAGGGGTCGACGGGCAGGTACGCGGCACCGGACTTGAGGACCGCGAGCAGCGCCACCACCAGGTCCGCCGAGCGCGGCAGGGCCAGGGCGACCAGCCGCTCCGGGCCGGCGCCGCGCTCGACCAGCAGCCGGGCGAGGCGGTTGGCGCGGGCGTTGAGCTCCGCGTAGGTGAGGGTCTGCCCGGCGACCCGCAGGGCGGGGCGGTCGGGCGTCCGGGCGGCCTGCGCCTCGAACAGCTCGGGGACGGGCACGACGGGCACCGGCCGCTCGCCGCCGCTCCAGTCGTGGAGCAGCAGCTCGTGCTCGACCGGTTCCAGCACGTCGAGCCTGCCGACGGGCCGGTCGGGCGCGGCGACGGCCTGGGTCAGCAGCCGGATCAGCCGGTCGACCAGCCCGCGGGCGGTGGCGCGGTCGTAGAGGTCGACGTCGAACTGCAGGGTGCCGTCCAGTCCGGCCGCCGTGCCGTCCGGGTGGAAGCGCTCGCTGAAGTGCGCGGCGAGGTCGAACTTGGCACCGCTCTGCTCGGTGTCGTACAGCTCGGTGCGCAGGCCGGGCAGCTCGAAGGCCGGCTCGGCGTTGTTGTGCACCGTCAGCAGCACCTGGAACAGCGGGTGCCGGGCGGGCGAGCGGACGGGGTTGAGGGCCTCGACGAGGTGCTCGAACGGCAGGTCCTGGTGGGCGTAGGCGGCCAGGTCGGCCTCCTTGACCCGGTCGACCAGTTCGCGGAACGTCGGGTCGCCCGAGGTGTCGGTCCGCAGGACCAGCGTGTTCAGGAAGAAGCCGACCAGGTCGTCGAGCGCCTCGTCGGTGCGCCCGGCGATCGGTGTGCCGAACGGGATGTCCGATCCCGCGCCGAGGGCGCCGAAGAGGGTGGCGAGACCTGCCTGCAGGACCATGAAGAGGCTCGCCTGCTGCTGCCTGGCCAGGCGGGCCAGGGCGTCGTGCAGCGGGGCGTCGACCCGGAAGTCCAGGCCCTCGCCGCGGTGGCCGGCCACGGCCGGCCGGGGCCGGTCGGTGGGCAGCGCGAGCTCCTCCGGCAGGCCGTCCAGCGCCCGCCGCCAGTGGTCGAGCTGGCCGGCGAGCACGCTGCCCGGCCGGTCGGCGGCGCCGAGCACCCGCTGCTGCCAGAGGGTGTAGTCGGCGTACTGGACCGGCAGGGGTGCGAACCCGGGGGTCCGGCCGGCGCTGCGCGCGGCGTAGGCGGTGGCGAGGTCGCGGGTCAGCGGGGCCATCGACCAGCCGTCGGTGGCGATGTGGTGCAGGGTGAGCAGCAGGACGTGGTCCTGGTCGCCGAGGGCGAACAGGGTGGCCCGCAGCGGGATCTCGGTGGCCAGGTCGAAGGCGTGCGCGGCGGCGGCCCGGGCCGCGCCGGCGAGCCGGTCCTCGTCGGTCCCGAGGACCTCCAGGTCCGGGGCGGCGTCGGCGGGCGCCAGCAGGTGCTGTCGCGCGGTGCCGTCGTGGTCGGGGAAGACGGTGCGCAGGCTTTCGTGACGGTCCGTCAGGTCGGCCAGGGCGGCCCGCAGCGCCGCGCGGTCCAGCGGCCCCCGCAGCCGGAAGGAGAGCGGGATGTTGTAGGTGGCGTTCGGTCCCTCCAGCCGGTTGAGGAACCAGAGCCGGCGCTGGGCGAAGGAGAGCGGGACGACCTCCGGGCGCGGGCCGGCCGTCAGCGCGGGGCGGGCCTGTTCGGCGTCGCCGAGCTCCTCGGCGAGGCGAGCGACGGTCGGCGCCGCGAAGAGCGTGCGGATGCCGACCTCCACGCCCAGGACGGTGCGGATGCGCCCGGCCAGCCGGGTGGCGAGCAGGGAGTGGCCGCCGAGGTCGAAGAAGCTGTCGTCGATGCCGACCCGTGGCAGGCCGAGCAGGTCGGCGAACAGGGTGCAGAGCGCCTCCTCCTGCGGGGTGCGGGGCTCCCGGCCGGACACGGCGGTGCCGAAGTCCGGTTCGGGCAGCGCCTTGCGGTCGGTCTTGCCGCTGGGCGTCAGCGGCAGTGCGTCCAGGACCACGACGACGGTCGGCACCATGTAGTCGGGCAGGGCGCCGCCGAGGAAGGCGCGCACCTCCGCCGGGTCGAGGCCGGCGCCGGTGGCGGGGACGGCGTAGCCGACCAGCCGCTTGACGCCGCCGGCGCCCTCGCTGACGACCACGGCGCCCGCCGCGACGCCGGGGTGGCGGGCCAGTGCGGTCTCGATCTCGCCGAGCTCGATCCGGAAGCCGCGCACCTTGACCTGGTGGTCGACCCGGCCGAGGAACTCCAGGTTGCCGTCCGGGCGTCGGCGCACCAGGTCGCCGGTGCGGTACATCCGGCTGCCGGCCGGGCCGTGCGGGTCGGCGACGAAGCGCTCGGCGGTCAGGCCGGGCCGCTGCCAGTAGCCGCGGGCCAGGCCGGATCCGGCGATGTAGAGCTCGCCCGGCACGCCGACCGGGACGGGCCGCAGGCCGGCGTCCAGGACGTGGGTGCGGGTGTTCCAGATCGGGCGGCCGATCGGCGGGGCCTGCGGGGCGGGGCTGAGCGGGTCGCTCATGGTGGCGACGACGGTGGTCTCGGTGGGGCCGTAGACCTGCATCACGGTGCGGCCCGGGGACCAGCGCTCGACCATGTCGGCGGGCAGGGCCTCCCCGCCGACCACGAAGCCGCGCAGGGTGGGCAGGTCGCCGTCGGGCAGCGAGGCCAGCATCGGGGCGACCAGGTCGGTGTGGGTGACGCCGTGCCGGCTGATCAGGTCGTACAGCTCCTGGCCGGCGGCCTGCTGGTCCGGTCCGGGCACCACCAGGGCGGCGCCCGAGGAGAGCGTCATCACGATGTCGGCCATCGACACGTCGAAGCTGATAGAGACGACCAGCAGGAAGCGGCTTCCGGGGCCGAGTCCGAGCCGGTCGACGTGGGTGCCGGCCACCGAGGCGATGCCGCGGTGGGTGACCACCACGCCCTTGGGGCGGCCCGTGGAGCCGGAGGTGTAGATGACGTAGCCGGGCCGGTCGAGGGTGAGCGGCGCGGTGCGGTCCGCGTCGGTCGGGTCGACGGCCGGCTGCGACCGGTCCTCCTCCGGGTGGTCGAGGACGATCACCGGGCGGTCCACGGCGGGCAGCCGGTCGGCGACGGCCCCGGTGGTGAGCACCAGCGCCGGGTCTCCGTCGGCCAGCATGTACGCGATGCGGTCGGCCGGGTAGCCGGGGTCGATCGGCAGGTAGGCGGCGCCGGCCTTGGCCACGCCGAGCAGTCCCACGACCATCTCGACCGAGCGGGGCACGGCGAGCGCGACGAACTGCTCGGGGCCGACGCCGAGGCCGATCAGGCGGTGGGCGAGCCGGTTGGCCCGTTCGTTGAGCTCGCGGTACGAGACCACGGTGTCGCCGAAGACCACGGCGTCGCCGTCGGGGGTGCGGGCCGCCTGGGCCTCGAACAGCTCCGGCAGGGTCGCGGCCGGGACCTCGCGGGCGGTGTCGTTCCAGTCGTGCAGCAGCAGCCGCCGCTCGTCGGTGCCGAGGATCTCCAGCTCGCCGATGCGGCGGCCGGGGTCGGCGACCGCGCTCTCCAGCAGGCGCAGCAGGTGTCCGGCGAACCGCTCGGCGGTCCCGCGGTCGAACAGGTCGGCGCTGTACTCGACGACGCCCTCGATCCCGGCCGGCAGGCCGTCCGTGCCGCGCCGCTCGACCAGGTCGAGTGCGAGGTCGAACTTGGCCAGCCCGAGCGGGACGATCTCGGCGCGACCGGTCAGCCCCGGCAGGTCGAGTTCGGCGGTGAGGCTCTCCTGGAAGGCCAGCATCACCTGGAACAGCGGGTGGCGGGCCAGCGACCGGGCCGGGTTGACCAGCTCGACCAGCCGCTCGAACGGCAGGTCCGGGTGGGCGTACGCGGCGAGGTCGTGGGTGCGGACGCGGTCCAGCAGCTCGGTGAAGGCCGGGTCGCCGGAGGTGTCGGTGCGCAGCACCAGGGTGTTGACGAAGAAGCCGACCAGCTCGTCGAGTTCGTCGTCGGTGCGGGCCGCGATCGGGCTGCCGATCGGGATGTCCTCGCCGGCTCCGAGCCGGGTGAGCAGGGTGGCCAGCGCGGTCTGGAGCAGCATGAACACGGTGGCGCCGTTCTCCCGGGCCACCTCCTGGATCCGGCGGTGGAGCCCGGCGTCGATGCGCAGCGGGACGGTGCCGCCGCGGTAGCCGGCGACCGCCGGGCGCGGCCGGTCGGTGGGCAGGTCGAGCTGGTCGGGCAGGCCGTCCAGCGCGGTGCGCCAGAAGCCGAGCTGCTGGGAGAACGGGCTCTGCTCGTCCTCCTCGGAGCCGAGCACCTCGCGCTGCCAGAGCGTGTAGTCGCCGTACTGGACGGGCAGTTCGTCCCACTGCGGGGCGGAGCCCGCCGTCCGGGCCGCGTAGGCGCGGGAGAGGTCGCGGGTGAGCGGGGTGGTGGACGGGCCGTCGGCGGCGATGTGGTGCAGGACCAGCAGCAGCACGTGTTCCCGCTCGCCCAGGGCGTGCAGGTGGGCGCGCAGCGGGATCTCGGTGGCGAGGTCGAAGCCGCCGGTGGAGGCGGCGTGCAGGTCGCCGGCGAGGGTCTCGCGGGTCGACGCCCGCTCGTGCAGCCGGGGGCGGGCCTCCTGCGGGTCGAGGACCCGCTGGTACGGCTCGCCGTCGAACTCCGGGAAGAGGGTGCGCAGGGCCTGGTGGCGCCCGGTCACGTCGGCGAGCGCCGCTTCGAGCGCGGCCCGGTCGAGCGGCCCGTCGAGGTGCAGCGCGATCGGGATGTTGTACAGCGGCGAGCCGCCCTCGAAGCGGTTGAGGAACCAGAGGCGGCCCTGCTGGTAGGAGAGCGGCAGCCGCTCGGGTCGCTCGTGGCGGCGCAGTGCGGGGCGGGCGCCGGCGGCGCCGGCGAGCCGTTCGGCGAGGCCGGCCACGGTCGGCGCCTCGAACAGGTGGCGGATCTTCAGCTCGGCGTCGAACAGGGCCCGGATCCGGCTGATCAGGCGGATGGCGAGCAGGGAGTGGCCGCCGAGGGCGAAGAAGCTCTCCTCCAGCGGCACCGAGGGCAGGCCGAGCACCTCGGCGAACAGGCCGGCGATCAGCTCCTCCTGGACGGTGCGCGCCGCGCGGCCGGCCCGGGCGCCCTGCTCGTCCTCGTGGGCGGGGGCGGGCAGGGCCTTGCGGTCGAGCTTGCCGTTGGGCGTGAGCGGCAGCCGGTCGAGCAGCAGGACGGCGCCGGGCACCATGTAGTCGGGCAGCTCGGTCGCGGCGTGCCGGCGCAGCTCGGCCGGGTCGGGGCCGGTGGCGTCCGGGGTGTCGGCCGCGGCGGGCACCACGTACCCGACGAGCCGCTTGTCGCCGGGCCGGTCCTCGCGGACCAGGACGGCGGCCTGCGCCACGCGCGGGTGGGCGGCGAGCACGGACTCGATCTCGCCGAGCTCGATCCGGAAGCCGCGCAGCTTGACCTGCTGGTCGACCCGGCCGAGGTAGTCGAGGTGGCCGTCGGCCGTCCAGCGGGCGAGGTCGCCGGTGCGGTACATCCGGCTGCCGGGCGGGCCGTACGGGTCGGCGGTGAAGCGCTCGGCGGTCAGTCCGGGGCGGCCGAGGTAGCCGCGGGCCAGGCCGTCGCCGGCGATGTACAGCTCACCGGGGACGCCGGGGGCGGTGAGGGCGAGGTTGCCGTCGAGGAGGCGGATGCGGGTGTTGTGGACGGGCCGGCCGATGACGGGTGCGCCGGGGCGCCCGTCCAGTGCCGCCGAGGTGGACCAGACGGTGGTCTCGGTGGGGCCGTACATGTTGCTGACGCCGGCGGACAGTTCGCGCAGCCGGGCGGCCAGGGCGGGCGGCACGGCCTCGCCGCCGACGAGGACCCGTACCCCGGCGAGTGCCTGCGGGTGGGTGGCGATCAGCGCCTGCCAGAGCGAGGGGGTGGCCTGGGCCACGCGGACCCGCTCGGTCGCGATCAGTGCGGCGAGCGCGGCCGGGTCCTGGACGGTCTCCTTGGCGGCGACCACCAGCCCCGCGCCGGCCAGCAGCGGCAGGTACATCTCCAGTGCGGCGATGTCGAAGGCGACGGTGGTGACGCCGAGCAGACGGTCGTCGGCGGTCATCGGGAACTGCTCGCCCATCGCGGCCAGGAAGTTGCCGAGCGCGGAACGGGGCACGACGACGCCCTTGGGGCGGCCGGTGGACCCGGAGGTGTAGATCACGTACGCCGGGGTGGCGGGGTCCACGGTGATGCCCGGGGACGTCGTGGGCAGGTCGGCGAGCCGGTCCTCGCGGTCGAGGAGCAGCCGGGGCACGACGCCGTCGACGGGGGTGTCGGAGGTGGTGACGACCAGGGCGGGGGCCGCGTCCCGGAGCATGTAGGTGATCCGCTCGGCCGGGTAGTCCACGTCCAGCGGCAGGTAGCCGGCGCCGGTCTTGAGGACGGCGAGCAGCGCGGTGACCAGGTCCGCGGTCCGCGGCAGGGCCAGCGCGACGAACTGCTCGGGCCGCACGCCCTCGGCGATCAGCAGGTGGGCGAGCCGGTTGGCGCGCTCGTCGAGCTCCCGGTACGTCAGCCGCTCGGTGCCGGCGACGACCGCGAGCGCGTCCGGGGTGGCCCGGGCGACGGCCTCGAACTGCTCGGTCAGGCTCTGCGCGGGCAGGGCGCGGCCGGTGTCGTTCCAGTCGTGCAGCAGCCGGTCCCGCTCGTCGTCACCGAGGACGTCGAGGCCGCCGAGGCGGCTGCCGGGGTCGGCGACGACGGCCTCCAGCAGCCGGCGCAGCCTGGTGAGCAGCAGTTCGACGCTCGACCGGTCGTAGAGGTCGAGGCTGTACTCGGCGACGCCGGTGATGCCGCCGCCGGGCCGCTCCTCGCAGTACAGCGAGAGGTCGAACTTGGCGGCGTCGAGGGCGACCTCGACCGGCTCGGTGCTGAGGCCGGTCAGTTCGTGGTCGGCGTCGGGCGTGTTCTGCAGGGCCAGGAAGACCTGGAACAGCGCGTGGCGGGCGAGCGAGCGGGTCGGGTTCAGCGCCTCCACCAGCCGTTCGAACGGCACGTCCTGGTTGCCGTAGGCGGCGAGGTCGGTGTCGCGGACGCGGCGCAGCAGCTCGGTGAAGGCCGGGTCGCCGGAGGTGTCGGTGCGCAGCACCAGGTTGTTGATGAAGAGGCCGACCAGGCCGTCCAGGGCCTCGTCGGTGCGGCCGGCGACGGGGCTGCCGATCGGGATGTCGGTGCCGGCGCCGAGCTTGCCGAGCAGGGTCGCGAGGGCGGCCTGCAGCACCATGAACAGGGTGGCCTGCTCGGAGCGGGCGAGTGCCAGCAGCCCGCGGTGCAGCTCGGCGTCCAGCTCGAAGGGGACGCTCTCGCCGCGGTAGCTCGCCCGGGCCGGCCGGGGCCGGTCGGTGGGCAGTTCGAGCTGGTCCGGCAGCGCGGCCAGCGCCTGGCGCCAGTGGTCGAGCTGCCGGGCGTACGGGCTGTCCGCCTCGTCCTCGGAGCCGAGCGCCTCGCGCTGCCAGAGCGCGAAGTCGACGTACTGCGCGGGCAGTTCGTCCCAGCGCGGGACGTCGCCGACGGTCCGCGCGGCGTAGGCGCGGGCCAGGTCGTGGCGCAGCGGCGCGATCGACCAGCCGTCGGCGGCGATGTGGTGCAGCACCAGCAGGAGGACGTGCTCCTGCTCACCGAGCTCGAACAGCTCGGCGCGCAGCGGGGGTTCGGCGGCGAGGTCGAACGGGCGGGCCGCCGAGGCGGTCAGGGCGGCCGCGAGGCCCGCGGCCGGGACCGGCGTGACCGGCAGCCCGGGGGCGGCCTCGGGCAGCACCAGCTGGTAGGGCTCGCCGTCCCGGGCCGGGAAGAGGGTGCGCAGCGCCTCGTGCCGGGCGGTGACGTCGGCCAGCGCCGCGGTGAGTGCCGCCCGGTCCAGCGGGCCGCCCAGGCGCAGGGCGACCGGGATGTGGCCGGCGGCCGGGTTCTCGTCCATCCGGCTGAGGAACCAGAGCCGCTGCTGGCCGTAGGAGAGCGGCGGGTGTACGGGCCGCGGGCGGCGGCCCAGCGGGGCCCGGGCGGTGGCCGCGCCGTCCAGTTGCAGCGCCAGGGCCTCGGGCGTGGGCGCGTCGAACAGCGCGCGGACGCCGAGCTCGGCACCGAAGGCGGTACGGATCCGGCTGACCAGGCGGGTGGCGAGCAGGGAGTGGCCGCCGAGGGCGAAGAAGTCGTCCTGCACGCCGACCCGGTCGACACCGAGCACCTCGGCGAACAGGTCGCAGAGCAGTTCCTCGGGCAGGCCCCGGGCGGCCCGGCCGGGGCCTGACCCGGCCTCGGCGGCGGGCGCCGGCAGCGCCTTGCGGTCCAGCTTGCCGTTCGGGTTGAGCGGGAACGCCTCCAGCACCACGACCGCGGACGGCACCAGGTGGGCCGGCAGCCGCTGCGCCAGGACGCGCCGCACCTCGTCGGGCCCGGCGGTGCCGGTCACGTAGCCGACCAGGCGGCGGTCGCCGGGGCGGTCCTCGCGGACCGTGGCGACGGCCTGGGTGACGCCGTCGACTCCGGCCAGTTCGGCCTCGATCTCGCCGAGTTCGATCCGGAAGCCGCGGATCTTCACCTGGTGGTCGAGCCGGCCGAGGTACTCGACCTGGCCGTCGGCCGTCCAGCGGGCGAGGTCGCCGGTGCGGTACATCCGGGTGCCCGGGGCGCCGTGCGGGTCGGCGACGAACCGCTCGGCGGTCAGCGCGGGGCGGCCCAGGTAGCCGCGGGCCACGCCGTCACCGGCGATGTACAGCTCGCCGGCGACACCGGCCGGCACCGGGCGGAGCCCGGCGTCCAGCACGTAGACCCGGGTGCGGCGCAGCGGCCGGCCGATCGGCGGGGCGGCGTCCACCGCGCCGGTGCCGTACCAGGCGGTGGCGTAGACGGTGGCCTCGGTGGGGCCGTAGATGTTGGCCAGCCGGTCGGCGCCGAGGGCCGCCGCGATGTCGGTGGCGGCCTGGGCGGGCAGGCCCTCGCCCGCCAGGACGACGGTGCCGGCCCTGGCGTCCAGGTCGCCCTGGGCGACCAGCTGGGCGAGCGCGGAGGGCACGCCGCTGATCAGCGTGGCGGGGCGGCCGCCGCGGTCGGCGAGCGCGAGGAGGTCGGGCAGCACCTCGACGGTACCGCCGGAGAGCAGCGGTCCGAACAGCTCGAACACCGAGACGTCGAAGTTGAGCGAGGTGGTGAGCAGCACGTGCGCGAGGCGTTCCGGTCCGAACTCCTCGCGCGCCCAGGCCGCCAGGTTGGCGACCGAGGCGTGCTGGACCACCACGCCCTTGGGGCGGCCGGTGGAGCCCGAGGTGTAGATGGCGTACGCCGGGTGCTCGGGCCGCAGCGGCACCTGCGGGTCGGTGTCGGGGCGGGCGGCGGCGAGGCCGGGCTCGTCGAGGAGCAGCGCGGGCACCCCCGTGTCGGGCAGGTCGACTCCCCCGACGGTCAGCACGAGGGCGGGCCGGGCGTCCCGGAGCAGGTAGTCGATGCGCTCGACCGGGTACTTGGGGTCGACCGGCAGGTAGCCGGCGCCGGCCTTGAGGACGGCCAGCAGGGCGACCACCGCGCGCTCGTCCCGGGGCAGGGCGAGGGCCACGAACTGCTCGGGCCCGACGCCGCGGTCGATCAGCTCGTGGGCGAGCCGGTTGGCCCGGGCGTCGAGCTCGGCGTAGGTGAGCCGGCGGTCGCCCGCCAGGACGGCGAGGTGGTCGGGCGTCTCGGCCGCCTGGGCCCGGAACAGCGCGGGCAGCGTCCGGTGGACCACCGGCGCGTCGGTGTCGTTCCAGGTCTCCAGCACCCGGTGGCGCTCGGTCGCGGAGAGCACCGAGACCTCGGTGGTCCGCTGCTCCGGGTCGTCGGCCAGCGCGGTCAGCAGCCGGACCAGCCGCTCGCCGAGCCGGACGGCCTCGGCGGGGCTGAAGCTGTGGGTCTGGTGGCTCAGCCGCAGCCGCAGCCGCTCGCCGGGGTGGACGAGCAGGGCCAGCGGGTAGTGCACGGCGTAGCGGCTGTCCACGGCGGCGCCGGTGCGGTCCCCGGGGAAGCTCTCGAAGACCGTCAGGGTGTCGAACAGCTCGCCGTGGCCGACCAGTTGCTGGATCTCGGCCAGCCCGGTGTACTGGTGGGCGGCCATCGCGGCCTGCTGCTCCTGGAGCCCGGCCAGCAGCGCGGACAGGGTCTGCCCGGGTGCGATCCGGACGCGGACCGGCACGGTGTTGATGAACAGGCCCACCATGCCCTCGATGCCGGGCAGTTCGGGCGCCCGGCCCGACACGGTGGCGCCGAACACCACGTCGTCGCGGCCGGTGAGCCGGGCCAGCAGCAGCGCCCAGGCGCCCTGGACAGCGGTGTTGAGGGTCAGCCCGCGGGCGCGCAGCACGCCGTCGAGCCGGTCGGTGAGCGCGGCGGACAGCTCCACCCAGTGGTCGCAGGGCAGTTCGTCGGCGATGCGGGCGCCGGCGGCGCCCGGGGCGAGCAGGACGGGCTCCTCCAGCCCGTCGAGCAGGGTGCGCCAGGCCTCCCGGGACGCTTCCTGGTCGCGCCCGGTGAGCAGGGCCAGGTAGTCGCGGTAGGGGGTGACCGGGCCCGGCTCGGCGCCGGCGAGCAGCGCGGACAGCTCGTCCAGCAGTACCGGCAGCGACCAGCCGTCGACCAGGATGTGGTGGAAGGTCAGGGCGGCCCGGCGGCCGCGCGGGCCGAGCTCGGCGACGGCGATCCGCACCAGCGGCGGCGTGGAGAGGTCGAATCCGCGCCGGCGCTCGGCGTCGAACAGCTCGGCGGCCTTGCGCGGCGCGTTCGGGCCGACGTACTCGACGACGGTGAACTCCGGATCGGCGCCGGCCGGGACGAACTGGACGGGCGGCTCCAGGTCGTCGTGGGCGAAGCCGGCCCGGAGGTTGGGGTGGCGGTCCAGCAGCCGGCCGACCGCGGTCCGCAGCGCCTCGGGCTCGGCGTCCAGCTCGAAGACCAGCTGGACCGCGTAGACGTCCAGGGCGCCCTTGGAGTACTCGGCGTGGAACAGCAGGCCCTGCTGGAGGGGGGAGAGCGGCCAGAACTCGACGGCGTCGGGCTGGACGGCGCGCAGCCGGGCCAGCTGGGCGGCGGGCGGCTCGGGCAGGGCGGGCAGCGCGAGGGCGGCCTCCTCGGCCGGCTCCCCGGCGAGGGCGGCGAGGGCCGCGACGGTGCGGTGGGTGAACACGTCGTGCTGGGTGAGCGCGAACCCGGCCCGGCGGGCCCGGCTGACCAGCTGGATGGCGCGGATCGAGTCGCCGCCGAGGTCGAAGAAGTTCTCCTCGACCGAGAGTTCCGGCAGGCCGAGCAGTTCGGCGGCCAGGTCGTGCAGGATCAGCTCGGTGGGCGTGCGCGGAGCGGCCCGGACGGTGTCCGGCGCGGCGGCGGGCGCCGGCAGGGCCTTGCGGTCCAGCTTGCCGTTCGGCGTCAGCGGGAAGGCGTCGAGCAGCACGAACGCGCTCGGCACCATGTACTCGGGCAGGGCTGCGGCGGCGGCCTCGCGCACCGCGGCGACGTCGACGACGCCGTCCGGCTCCGGCACCAGGTAGGCCACCAGCCGCTTGCTGCCGGGCCGGTCCTCCCGGGCCAGCACGGCGCACGCGCCGACGCCGGGCCGGGCGTCCAGCACCGCCTCGATCTCGCCCAGTTCGATCCGCAGGCCGCGGATCTTCACCTGGTGGTCGGCGCGGCCCGCGTACACCACCGCGCCGTCCTCGCGCCAGCGGGCGAGGTCGCCGGTGCGGTACATCCGGGTGCCGGGCGGCCCGTAGGGGTCGGCGACGAAGCGCTCGGCGGTCAGTCCGGGGCGGCCGAGGTAGCCGCGGGCCAGCTGGACGCCGGAGAGGTAGAGCTCGCCGGTCTCGCCGATCGCGGTCGGCCGCAGCTCGGCGTCGAGCACGTGCACCCGGGTGTTCCAGACCGGCCGGCCGATCGGGACGGAGAGCTCGCCCGGCTCGGGGACGCACTCCCAGAAGGTGACGTCGACGGACGCCTCGGTCGGCCCGTAGAGGTTGTGCAGCGGCACGCCGGGCAGCAGGGCCCGGAAGCGGGCGGCGAGTTCGACCGGCAGCGCCTCGCCGCTGGCGATCACGCGGCGCAGCCCGGTGCAGCCGGCGGCGGCGGGCTCGTCGACGAAGGCCTGGAGCATCGACGGGACGAAGTGCACGGTGGTGACCCGGCGTTCGCGGATCAGCTCGGCCAGGTAGGCCGGGTCGCGGTGTCCGTCCGGGCGGGCGACCACCAGCACGGCGCCGGTGATCAGCGGCCAGAAGAACTCCCAGACCGACACGTCGAAGCCGGACGGGGTCTTCTGGAGCACCCGGTCGTCCTCGGTCAGGCCGTACGCGGCCTGCATCCAGTGGAGCCGGTTGACGATGCCCTCGTGCGGGACGACGACGCCCTTGGGGCGGCCGGTGGAGCCGGAGGTGTAGATGACGTACGCGGCGTCGGCCGGGCTCGGGGCACCCGGACCGCCGTGCGCCCCGACCGGTGCTCCGGTGGACGCCCCGTCGGGAGTCCCGTCGGTCTCCGGGAGCTCGTCCAGGACGAGGGTCGGGACGCCCGCCCCGGCCGGGTGGCCCACGGTGCTGTGGCTGAGCAGCAGCACCGGCGCCGCGTCGTCGAGCAGGTAGGCGATCCGGTCGGCCGGGTAGTCGGGGTCGACCGGCAGGTAGGCGGCGCCGGTCCTGAGCACCGCCAGCAGGGCGACCACCAGCTCCACCGAGCGCGGCACGGTGAGCGCCACCAGCCGGTCCGGGCCGGCCCCGTGCAGCCGCAGACGGGCGGCCAGCCGCTCGGCTCTGGTGTCGAGTTCGGCGTAACTGAGCTCGGTGTCCTCGAAGATCAGCGCGGTGCGGTCCGGCGTACGGGCTGCCTGGTCGGCGAGCAGCCCGGTCAGGGTCGCCGACGTGCCGGGCAGCTCCTGCGCGGTGTCGTTCCAGTCGGCTGGGGCGATCCGGCGCCCGGCCGTGTGCTGCCCAGTCATGTCTTCCCCTCGGAGGTGGCATCGTGCTCGGTGACGCGTCGTTGAGCGGTGGCGCTCGCGGTGCGGGGTGCGCCGGCCCCGGTGGTCAGCTCTGTGCGGACCGGAAGCTGCGCTCGGTGCGGGTGCGGAGCCGGTAGGGGGTGGTGGCGTCGACGAAGGTGCGGGCCGGCGCTTCCGGCGGACCGCCGCGCTCCCCCGCCCATTCGGCGGTCTGCGACGGGTCCATCGGGACCGGTGGGTGCCCGGGCAGTTCGACGCAGTCCGCGCCGAGGTTGGCCCGGGTGGTGAGGGCCCACAGCAGTTCCTCGGCGCTGCGGATCCGGACGTCGTCGTCGGTGAAGAGCACCGTCTTGACGAACGGGTGCCGGCGCACGACCTCCTCGGCCAGTGCGGCCAGTGCCCGGTCCCCCTCGGCGGACTCCTTGCGGACGGCGACGGCGAGCAGGAGCATGCCGCCCCCCGCGGGTGAGAAGTGCAGGTCGTGCACGTGCAGCGCGGGCGCGGACGGCAGCGACAGGGCCACCGAGAGCGCACCGGCGGCGCCCAGGATGTGCGACTGCTCGCGGCCGGGTCCGATCACGGCCTGGTAGAGCGGGTCGCGCCGGGTGGTGACACCGGTGACGGTGAGCACCGGCAGCCCGCTCCTGGCCCGCCCGTCGTAGCCGAGGAACTCCGGGAGCGAGCCGTCCGGCCGGGAGCCCGGCAGGGCTTCGTCGGCCAGCGTGCCGTCCAGAAACCCCTCCAGCACGATCTCGCTCTCCGCGAGCGCGGTCGCACCGGGCTGGGTGAGTGCGGGGACGAGCCCGACCGGCGCCCCGGCCAGGCCGCCGGCCACCGTCAGCTTGTCCGAACCGGTCGGCAGGAAGCGGGAGTTGATCGCCGAAGCGATCATCGCGGCGGGCGGCACCCCGATGTTGACGGTGACCGGGAGGCGTTCGCCGCGCGCCACCGCCTCCTGGTGGAGCTGCCCGAGCCGCCGGCCGGGCACCATCCAGACGGTCAGCCGGTCCCGGCCGATCACCAGCATCCGGTGCGCGGAGAGCGCGCTGCCCCCGGTGGCGGCGTCGCCCGCGTGCACGAGCGCGGCGGTCAGGTACGGCCCGGCGTCCCGGGGGGTGGCGGTGAGCACCGGCAGCTCCCGCAGGTCCACCTCCCCCGCCACCACCTGCTGGCAGGGCGCGGTGTCCGTCCGCACCGGCGGGAGGCCGGCCGCCACCAGGGCGGCGGCGCTCCGCGGCGTGGTGTGCCGGGGCAGACCGGGCAGCCAGCCGCGCACCCGGTCCTCGTCGCCGTACAGCCCGAGCAGCACCGGCGGGACCGGGCGGCCGGACGGCACCGGACGACCGGGCGGGTCCGTCGCGTCGGCCGGGCCGGCCGCGCCGGGCAGCACCCCGGTGTACAGCACCGCCGGTTCGGGCCGGGCCAGGCCGACCGCCGGCACGCCGGAGTACCGCTCGGCGAAGTCGGCGGCGACCGCCTCGCGGGCGATCGGCTCGTCCCGGCCGAGCACCGGCAGCCCGGCCAGCGCGGCGCGCAGCGAGAGCCCGGCGGTCACGGTCTCCGCCGCGGGGTGGGGGTAGATGGTCACCACGTCGCCACGGCTCCTTCGCCCAGCTCGCCGAACCAGCCGTCCAGGTCGGGGTGGCGCAGCAGGCCGGTGCCGATCAGCAGGCCCCGGTACCCGGCGGCCAGCAGCCCCCTGGCGTCCTGCGGCGTCTCGATGCCGCTGGCGCTGACGGGCACCCTGGTCCCGGTGGCCAGGACGTCGGGCAGCAGGCGCAGGCTGCGGCCGAGGTCGGGCGCGTCCTGTTCCTTCTGCCGGATGTCCTTGTTGTTGACGGCCACCACGCAGGACTCGCCGTGCACCACCGTCGCCAGCTCGCGTTCGTCCGTGACCTCGACGAACGGGGTCAGCCCGTGGGCCAGGGCGGACTCGATCAGCCCGGGCAGCACCCCGCGCGGCAGCACCGTGGCGGTGAGCAGGACGGCCGCCGCACCGGCCGCGCGGGCTGCCGCGAGCTGCCGGTCCTTGGTGAAGAAGTCCTTGACCAGGACCGGCAGTTCGGTGGCGGCGACGACCTCGTCCAGCAGCGCCGGGGTGCCGCCGAACCAGGAGCCGGTGACCACCGAGAGCGCGGGCGCGCCCAGCCGGGTGTACCGGTCCACGATCTCCTGCACCGGCCGGCCGCGGAACAGGTCCTCGCCGTGGGCGCTGCGGGCCTTGAGCTCCATGACGACCGGCAGCCGGGCGGCCAGCAGCGCCGCCGGGAACGCCCCGGCGGCGGGCTGCCAGGCCGAGCTGATCCGCTCGACCCGCTGTGTGTCGAAGGCGCCGCCCGGACCGCGCGCGGCGCTGTCCACGTCGATGCCGTCGAAGCCGGGGCGGCTCCGGACGGTCCGGTACGCGGCGGAGTTGACCGCGCTGATCCCGCCGGCCAGCATGAACGGCTTGGTCAGCCGCCCGAGCACCGCCTCGACGGCGTCCGCGTCCAGCGGCACACCGGTGCTGCCGATCCGGCCGTCGGCGCCCACCGAGTCGAACAGGAAGACGTCCACGCCCGCCTGCTCGTAGGCCCCGATCAGCGGCTTCTCCAGCACCCGGCCGTCCCGGACGTGGAGCACCTTCAGCAGCTCGACGCCGGGCAGCTCCGCGCGGATCGCCGCCACCTGGGCGGGTGTCGCGTAGCCGTGCAACTGCACCCGCGACACCCCCGAGGCGGTGACCGCTTCGCGCAGTGCCGCCGGGTCGGCGAGCAGGGTCACCAGGACCGGGGCCGGCCCGCCGGCCGAGCGCGCGCACTCGGCCAGTCGGACCAGCTCCGGCAGGTCGAGGTCCGCGGGCCCGTCCGGCACGCCGTACCAGAGCCCGACCAGATCGACCGGGGCTCCGGCGAGCAGCCGCAGCTGGTCCTCACCGGTGACCCCGCACACCTTCAGCCGCACGGTTCGTTCAGCTCCCCGTGGCCTGGGTACCGGTGGAGCCCGACCCGAACTGCTCCGGCAGCCGGGCCAGCGAGCGCGCGACGAGCTCCTGGTCGAAGCCCTCGTCGACGAGCTCGCCGCCCAGGTACTTCTCGTAGGCGGAGAGGTCGAAGTGGCCGTGGCCGGAGAGTCCGAACAGGATGGCCTCGGAGCGGCCCTCCTCCTTGAGCCGCAGCGCCTCGTCGATGGCCACCCGGATGGCGTGGGTGGACTCGGGCGCGGGCACGATGCCCTCGGTGCGGGCGAAGGTCACGCCGGCCTCGAAGCAGCTGGTCTGCGGGACGGCGCGCGCCTCCAGCAGGCCGTCCTCCAGCGCCTGGCTGACCAGCGGCGCGATGCCGTGGTAGCGCAGGCCGCCGGCGTGGATCGCGGGCGGCACGAAGGAGTGGCCGAGGGTGTGCATCTTCAGCAGCGGGGTCAGTCCGGTGGTGTCGCCGAAGTCGTAGGCGACCCGGCCCTGGGTGAGGCTCGGGCAGGCGGACGGCTCCGCGGCGATCACCCGCACCCGGCGCCCGCCGCGCAGCTGCTCGCCGAGGAACGGGAAGGCCAGGCCGGCCAGGTTGCTGCCGCCGCCGGCCGCTCCGATGATGATGTCCGGGTAGTCGTCGGCCATCTCCAGCTGGAGCAGTGCCTCCTTGCCGATCACCGTCTGGTGCAGCGCGACGTGGTTGAGCACGCTGCCGCCCGCGTAGTTGGTGAACGGGTCGTTCATCGCGACCTCGATCGCCTCGGACGTCGCGATGCCGAGGCTTCCCGGGCAGTCCGGGTCGTCCGCCAGGATGCCGCGCCCGGCGGCGGTCTCGGTCGACGGGCTGGGCACGCAGGTCGCGCCGTACGCGTGCATCAGCGCGCGGCGGTAGGGCTTCTGGTGGTAACTGACCTTCACCATGAAGACCTTGACCTCCAGACCGAAGAAGGCCCCGGCGAGGGAGAGCGAGGAGCCCCACTGCCCGGCCCCGGTCTCGGTGGCGAGCCGGCGGATGCCGGCCTCCTTGTTGTAGAAGGCCTGCGCGATACCGGTGTTGGGCTTGTGGCTGCCGGCCGGGCTGCCGCCCTCGTACTTGTAGTAGATCCGCGCGGGGGTGTCGAGCAGCTTCTCCAGGCGGCGGGCCCGGAACAGCGGCGCCGGCCGCCACTGGGCGTAGATCTGCCGGACCACGGAGGGGATCTCGATGTCCCGCTCCAGGGTGAGCTCCTGCTCGGCCAGCTCCTTCGGCATGATCCCGACCAGGTCCTCGACCGTCGCGGGCTGCCCCGTGCCCGGGTGCAGCGGGGGCGAGAGCACGGGCAGGTCGGCGGCCAGGTTGTACCAGGACGTCGGGATCTGCGAATCGGCCAGCTGGTACTTGATGGTGTCCACGGTGTCGGCCTCCGGGCCTGGTGGTGGGTCGCGGGGAAGAGGTGTCAGGTGGTGCGGCGGGCGGCCGCGTCGGCCACCAGCGAACCGGCGGTGAACCGCCGGGATTCCGGCCCGGCGAACAGACCGGGGTGCTCACGGCGCATCCCGGTCAGCACCAGGTCGTACGGCAGGTCGTCGAACTCGCCGTGCTCGTGCAGGAATTCCATCTGCCGGGCGCCGTGCTCGTCGAAGGGGTGGTGCACGCTGTCGGCCGTCCCGTCGAACTCCAGCGGCTTCATCCCGTAGAGACGGCAGAGCAGCTTGTTGAAGACCGGGGTGGCCCGCACCCAGCGCCCGTCCAGCTGGACGGAGGTGAGCGCGTGGTAGTAGAAGACGTCGCCTCCGACGTACTCCTTGATCCGCTCGGACGCCAGGTGGTTGCGCACGTCGGTGAGCACCAGGCGGCCGGGGACGCCGACCGAGCGGAGCGCCGCCAGGTACACCAGCGACTTGTGGATGCACATGCCGCGCTTCGCCCGCAGGGTCCCGCTGGCGGTCAGTGCCTCGCGGGTGAACTCCGCGCCGTAGATCTCGTAGTTGATCCGGTCCCGCACGGCGTAGTACAGCCGCACCGCGCGGTCGCGGTCGTCCGTACCGCCGTCCGGCAGCACCTCGGCGACGAAGGCGCTCACCTCCGGCGCGGTGTGGTCGATGAAGTCGGTCGCCGCCAGGGTGGCGGACACGTCACTCGACATGGGGAGGACTCCGTACTCTGGGAAGGGGGCGCTCACAGGCCGAGCATGGTGGCGATCCGGACCCGCTGGACCTCGGAGGTGCCGGAGTAGATCGTCCCGGCGACGGCGTTGCGCAGTTCCTGCTCGACGCCGTACTCGGCCATGTAGCCGTTGCCCCCGAAGATCTGCACGGCGTTCAGGGCGGACGCCACGTTCGCCTCGCTGACCACCAGCTTGGCGGAGGCCAGGTCGACGGTGATGTCCCGGCCGGCGAGGAGGGCCTCGGCGGTGTCGTAGAGCCACCGCCGCGAGGTCTCGACGCCGATCCGCATCTCCACGATCCGGCCGGCCACCAGCTGGAACGACCCGATCGGCTGCCCGAACGCGGTCCGCTCCTTGGCGTAGGCGATGCACTGCTCCAGCCGGCGCTGCATCTCGCCGACGGTGACGGCGAAGGAGCAGAGGATCTCCCACTTCATCACGTGGTCGAGCACCAGGAACCCGGTGCCCGGCCGGCCGATCACGTTGGCCTTCGGCACCCGGCAGTCGTCGAAGAACAGCTCCGACATCGGGGACGCCTTGAGGCCCATCTTCTCGATCGGGTTGCCGACGGTCAGCCCGGGGGTGTCACGCTCCACCAGGAAGGTGGTCACCCCGAGCGGACCGGCGGTCGGATCGGTCTTGGCGTAGACCGCGATCACATCCGCCACCGGTCCGTTGCTGACGAAGGTCTTGCTCCCGTTCAGCACGTACGCGTCGCCGTCGGGCACGGCGGTGGTACGCATCGCCAGCGCGTCCGAGCCACCGCCGGGTTCACTGATCGCGTGGGCTCCGATGAGGCCGCCCCCAGCCACCCCGGTCAGGTACCGCTCCTTCTGGGCGGCCGTGCCGAAGCGCTGCAGCGGGACTCCGACGCTCACCATGCTGGTGGTGACGGAGAAGTTGAGCCCGCCGTTGCGGCAGCCGTGGCCGAGTCCCTCCAGGACGTACATGGTGGTCAGCAGGTCCTGGCCGAGCCCTCCGTACTCGGGCTCGAACGGCAGCCCGAGCAGGCCCGAGTCGACCACGGCCTGCCAGGGTCCGCGCGGGAACCGCGCGGCCTTGTCGTGGGCCAGGTAGTCGTCGCCGAACTTCTCGAACCACGGTGTCAGGCCGTCGCGCAACTCGCGCCGATCGGCGGACCATTCGATCATCGCTTCATTCCCCGGTCGGTGGTCGGTGGCGCGGGCGGGATCAGTAGTGGGAGGACGAGGCGCCGGTGAGGTCGTGGACCTCGTCGCCGCGCAGCGCCGGGGTGAAGACGCACACGAGGCGCAGGTCCTCCTCCGGCCAGGCGATCAGCCAGTGCGCGTCGTGCTGGTCCAGCGCGTAGAGCGTGCCGGGCTCGATGACGTGGCTGTTGCCCGCCATGTCGACGACCTCGCCGCGGCCGGAGATGCAGTAGCAGGCCTCCAGGTGCCGCTTGTACTCCAGCAGCGACTTGGTGCCGGCCGCCACGACCGTGTCGGTGACCGAGTAGCCCATCCGGTCCGACTCCAGGAGGAAGCGGCGGCTGACGCCGTTGCCCCACTCGACCGTTCTGACGTCCTCCAGCTTGCGAATGATCATGACGAACTCCGTTCAGTGATTGGACAGTTGTTCTTCGTGCACGGGTCGGTGACGCAGGCCACCGATGAATCCCGCGAGTTCGGCGAGCAGGTCACCACCGGTCTCCAGGACCCGTTCGACCTCCGCCACCAGGGCGCTTCCGACGATCGCCGCGTCCGCGCCCAGGTCCCCCATGGCCGAGACGTCCTCGGCGGTGCGGACCCCGAATCCCACGGCCACCGGGGCCGGGGTGAGCCCCTTGAGGGTGGCGACCACCGGCGCGAGCGCCGAGCGGTCCGGGGCCGGGGCCGTGCCCGAGCGGCCGAAGTGGGCCACCAGGTACAGGTACGCCGAGGCGAACTCGGCACTCTCGGCAAGGACTTCGCGGGGCGAGTTCGGGTAGCAGGTGGTGACCACCGGCTGTCCGATCCGCTCCGCGGCCTCCAGGTACCGCCGCCTGGCCAGCGGCGGCAGGCCGTGCAGCAGGGTCGCGTCCGCTCCCGCGTCCCGGGCCCTGCGCAGGAACTCCTCCAGGCCCACCGGCTTCACCGAGTGGCCCCAGTCGGCCAGCAGCGCGATCCGGGTGTGCCTCAGCTCCGGCCGGACGCGCTCGACGAAGCCGAGCACCGCGTCCAGGTCGACGCCCTGCTCCAGCGCCCGCCGTGCGGAGCGCCGGATGACCGGGCCGTCGGTCACCGAGTCGGGGAACGGCACGGCCAGTTCGAGGCAGTCCACCCGCTCCTCGTCCAGCAGCCGGACGAGGTCCGCGAGCCGGTCCAGGCCCGGGTCACCGGCGTTGAGGAACAGCGCCAGACCCGGGTCGGCGGAGCTGCGGCCGGCGAAGAACCCGCCCGCCGGCCGGCCGTCGTGCTCGGTGGGGTCAGACACCGGCCCGCACCTCCCGGCGCAGCCGCTCCACGAGCCCGACCGCCGCGCCGTCCACCACCGCCGCCCGGGCGGTGGCGAACGCCTCCGCCCAGTCGGTGGTCCGGCCGGCGGCGACCGCCGCGGCCGCCGCGTTGAGGCAGATGCTCTCCACCGCCGCCGCCGGGCCGTGACCCCGGAGCAGGTCCAGCAGGTGCTCGGCCGCGTCGGTGCCCTCCGCGGCCGGGCGGAGGTCGGCGAGGGTGCCGCCCGCCGCGCCCACCGTGCCGGGGCCGACGGCCAGCTCCGTGCCGTTCGCCCGCACGGTGTTCCCGGTGAAGCTGAGCAGCTCGTCCACACCGAGGTCGTTGCGGATCAGCCAGACTCGCCGGTCGGCCGCCAACTCGGCGAATCCGTCCCAGAGTTCAGGCGACGATACACCGGTCAGCTGGACCTCGACGGGCACCGCGGCCAGGAACGGGCCGAGCAGGTTGACGAACCGGCCGATCTGCTGCATGCCGTACGGCAGCACGGCGCGCGCCAGTTCGGTCAGCTCGACCGGGTAGACGAACCCGGAGGCGAAGGCCAGGCCGAAGCGGCCGAGCAGGTCCTCGCACTCGGCGTACGAGCGCGCGGTCGGCAGCCCCAGCCGGTCCAGGATGTCGATCGAGCCGTACCGGCTGCTGTAGCCGCGCGACCCGGTCTTGACGATCGGCACCCCGGTCGCCGCGGCCACCAGGACGGCGGCGGTGGTCAGGTTGAAGGTGGCGGGGCCGCCCCCGGTGCCGACCAGGTTGACGACGCCGGGCCAGCGGGCCGGCAGCGGCGCGGCACGGTCGGCCAGCGAGCCGAGGAAGGACTCCAGGGTCGGCGTCACGGGGGTGCGGGTGGAGAGCGAGGCGAGCACCGCGAGGGCCTCGCCGTTCGTCAGCCGGCGCTCGTGCAGCCGCTCCCAGAAGTCGGCCCAGACCGGGCGTTCCACCGGTTCGGTGCCCCGGACCAGGCTCTGCAGCAGATCGGACACGGTCAGCTGGCTCCGCTCGCCACCGGCTCGGCCTGACCGAGGAAGGCGTCGATCGAGGCGACCGAGCGGAAGTTGTCCGGCACGATGTCGAGCGCGTCGATGTCCAGCTTGTAGGTGTTCTCCAGCCAGCCGACCAGGGTCAGCAGGCCGAGGCTGTCGATCACGCCGTTCGCCAGCAGGTCGAAGTCGTCGTCGATCTCCTCGACCGTGACCTCCAGCAGGAACTGATCGATCAGGTACCGCTTGATGTCGTCGGTGCGCGCCATGTCAGCCTCCGGTGGCAGTGGTGTCGGGTCGGTCGGTCCGCGCCTGCAGGAGGCGGCGCTGGACGGCCTTGCGGTCGAGCTTCCCGGTGCCGGTGCGGGGCAGCGGGGTGTCCACCAGCTCGACGGTGGCGGGGATGGCCACCCGGGGCAGCAGCCCGGCGGCGTGCTGGCGGATGGTCAGGGAGTTGAGCTTCCCGCCCTCGGCGCGCTGCACGACGGCGTGCAGTCGCGTGCCGGCGAGCTCGTCGGGGACGGCGATCACCGCCGCCTCGGTGACGGCCGGGTGGCTGCGCAGGGCGGTCTCGACCTCGGCCGTGTTGATCCGCACACCACGGACCTTCACCACGAAGTCCCGCCGGCCCTCCAGGGTCAGCACCCCGTCGTCGTGACGGCGTACCAGGTCCCCGGTGCGGTAGTAGCGGGTTCCGGCCCGCTCGGAGAAGACGCCCCGGTCGAGCTCGGCGTCCAGGTACCCGGCGGTCTGGAACGGTGTGGAGACCACGAGTTCACCGCGGCCCGGCCCGGCGAGCTCGACGCCGTCCTCGTCCAGGACCAGCGCGTCGACCCCGTCGATCGGCCGGCCGATCGGCACCGTACCGTACGGCATCGGGTCCGCCGGGTCGATCGTGTGGAGGAAGCTGTCGTTGGTCTCGGTGCAGCCGTAGACGTTGTGGAAGACCGCCTTGGGCAGGAGTGCCGGCAGCGGTTCGAAGCCGCGGGCGCTGACGGCGTCGCCGGTGAGCAGCGCGTGTTCCACACCGTCCAGCACCAGCGCCGGGTCGCCCGCGGCGGCCTGGGTGAGCAGTTGGTAGAGCATCGGGACGCCCTGCACGACCTGGACCGGCCGGGCGCGGTACTGCGCCAGCAGGTGGGCCGGGTTGGCGGCGAGGTCCTGGTCCACCAGGGAGACACACCCGCCGCGGCTGAGCGTGGTCCAGATGTCGAGCAGGCACAGGTCGAAGTTGAGCGGTGCGTAGTTGAGCACCGTGCTCTCCGGGCCGATGCCGAACTGCTCGGCGGCCCAGTCGGCGAACCGCGTCACCGCGCCACCGGTCAGCGGCACGACCTTGGGCAGCCCGGTCGAGCCCGACGTGGTCAGGAGCAGCGCCACGTCCTCCGGGTCATGGTCACCCTCGAAGGTGAACTCCTCGTGTCCTTCGGTCAGTTGGATCGGGTCTGGCAGGCGTCGGGCGCCACAGCGGTCCACCAGGGCGGCCAGGGTCTCGGCGCCGAGCTCCGCCGAGGGCAACAGCACCGGCCGGCGGAGCATCAGGCAGGCCAGCACCACGGCGACGGCCTGCGGCGACTTCTTCGCCACCATGGCCACCGGTTCTGCGGGGCCCAGGCCCAGCCCGGCCAGCCGCGCGGCGGCGGCACCGGCCATGCGGTGCAGTTCGGCGTAGCTCACCTCGTCCGCGTGCCAGAGCAGTGCCGGCGCCTGCGGGCGGACTCTCGCCTCTTCGGCGATCCGGCCAGGGAGGGATCTCCACGGCATCGAACGGTCCTCCGTCTCACGTCCTGGGAGTATCTGAGTGGGTCTGAGTGGTCTGCGGACTGTCTGAGCGGTTCTGCGCGGGCAGCCGAAAGCCGATTACGGCTGCCGCCGAAAATGTGCGCAGGATGAATCGCCAGGTGGCGGGCGGCCGCAGGCGTGGGCGGCCGCACTCGTCCATGGGTAAATAGATGAATACACCTGAAGAAGTTGACCGATAAACCGCCCGGTCGGCGCGGAGGAGTTCCGCGTGACGGAATACCGAAGGTGGAATCCCGCAATCCGGAACCGGGGCGGCCCGATCAGCCCGCGCGCCGCCCCGAAGGCTGCGCGAACGCGGCGGAGATACCCAGCAGAAGATACGTACAGCCGGTGATGTACTTCTGGGCACGGGCGAACCGCACACTACGGGCGAGCCATGCGCCCACCCCGACCGAGGCCACCGCGTACACCAGATCCATGGCCAGGGCGATCGCGAAGAACACCAGCCCCAGCACCAGGGTCTGACTCGCCCCGGAGCCCCGCTCCGGGTCGACGTACTGCGGCAGCAGCGCCAGGAAGAAGAGGGCGACCTTGGGGTTGAGCACGTTCACCAGAGCCCCCTGGCGCAGCAGCGTCCCGACCGACCGGGGGCTGTCCGAGCCCGCCGGGCCCTCGCCCAGCGCGCCCCCCTTGGACAGCAGGGTGCGGATGCCCAGGTACACCAGGTAGGCGGCGCCGGCGTACTTCACCACGTCGAACGCCGTGGCGGAGGCGGCGATCAGCGCCGACACCCCGACCACGGTGCCCAGGACGTGGACCAGCGTGCCGAGTTCCACCCCGAGCGCCGAGGCGAACGCCGCCCGCCGGCCCTGGCCGATGCCACGACTGAGGATGAGCAGCATGTTCGGCCCGGGCACCGCGACCACCGCGACCACCGTCGGCACGAACAGCAGCAGCGCCGCCATCGACGGGAGCGTCAACTCCACCGGGCCCATCCCCCTCCGTCAGCTGCGGAGCGAGCCGGACGGCTCAGCCCCACTCAAGGTCCCCGTCACGCCCGCCCGGGAATCCGAAACCCACCCAAGCCGACTGAAATGATTGCCGAATGGCCACCATGTTACTCATCCCCCCAGCGAATTAATCGATCTTTGTCTCAGCTCCGCCGTACTCTGTTTCCCAAGCGAAGTTCCTTCGATCCTGCCGACCGCACTTCGGCAAGTCCAGGGATCACAGCTGTCCCATAGGTGCCGTGACTGGTGACGGCCAGGTTATCCACGGGGGCACCACAGAGCAGCAGAACCACCACCACGGAGTTAGCAATGGATCTTGAGCGCGACCGGAAGGTCCTGACGGACCTCTACCGGCAGTTGCGGAACGAGCCGAACCTGAGCACACCCGAGATCTGCGCCCGGTCGGGCCTGGATCCGGCCTCCCTCCACGAGGCCACGGCGCTGCTCACCGAGCTCGGGTTACTGACCGGGTCCGGCCGCGGCAGCGGGCGGCCCACCGTCACCTCCACCGAGGTCGCGCTCAACCGCCTCGCGCAGCAGGCCGAGCAGACCGCCGTACGCTGGCTGGAGGAGACCATCCGGGTCCGCAAGGCGATGCGGCTCCTCACCACCGAACTCGCCGACCAGTACCAGCAGCAGGAGAGCCTCGCGCCCGCCGAACTGATCGTCGGCCTCGACCACATCTCCGAAGTGCTGGAGGACTGCACCGAGCTCGCCCAGGACGAGGTGCTGAGCATGCACCCCGGCCCGGTCGTCGAGAGCCGCTCCAAGGCCCGTCTGGAACGCAACCAGAAGGTCGTCAACCGCAGCGTGGGGATGCGCACCATCCACCTCGCCTCCACCGCGCGGCTGCCGCAGGGCCTCGCCCTGCTGGAGGAGATGCAGCGCTCCGGGGTCCAGATCCGGCTGGCTCCCACCATCCCGTTCCGCCTGATCGTCATCGACGACGTGATGGCCTTCACGCCGGCCTTCGGCACGGAGGCGCAGCCCACCGCCATGGTCACCCGCGGCCCGGTGATCACCCGCCTGCTCAGACGGGTCTTCGAGCACTGCTGGCAGTCGGCGGTCGAGCTCGGCACCGACACCCCGCCGCCCCAGACCCCCGTCGACACCCCGCTCACCGGCCAGCAGGCGGGCATCCTGCGGCTGATGAACGCCGGCTTCAAGGACGAGGCGATAGCCCGCGAACTCGGCGTTTCCACCCGGACACTGCGCCGTCTGATGAACGACCTGATGGAGAAGCTCGGCGCGGACAACCGCTTCCGGGCCGGGGTCCGGGCCCAACAGCTGGGCTGGCTCAAGTAGCCGGGGGGCGGGCCGGCCCGGCCGAAGGAGCCCGGGCCGGCCCGCCCCCGCGGTCCGGCGCCGCCCACCGCCGCCCACCGCGACACCCGGCGCAACACCCGGCCCCTCCCGGACGACCGGGTGTCCGGCAGGGCGTGCGACCGCGCGCGCAGGTCACCGGCCGTGCGATCGAACCGGTCCCCCGCGTACCCCCTCGTCATCTCCACGGGGCACCTAGAATGAGGACCCGGGTCCGCTCCGCGGGCCCGGGTCATCGGGAGTGGTCGGTCCGCGCACGCACCGGGCGTGTGCACGGGGTGAGGGAAGGGGTGGGCCGTGTCCGACACAGGCTCCGTCGCGTCCACGCTCGCGGCGAAGCTGGACCGGCTGTTCGACGTCGTCCGCCGCGCGGACCGCGAGCAGTACAGCCACGAGGAGGTCGCCCGGGCCTGTCGGGAGGCGACCGGCGAGAGCTTCTCCGCCACGTACCTCTGGCAGCTGCGGACCGGCCGCCGGGACAACCCGACGAAACGTCATCTGGAGGCGCTGGCACAGTTCTTCCAAGTCCCGCCGACCTACTTCTTCGACGACCGGCAGAGCGCACGGATCGCCGAGGAGCTGGCGCTGCTGGGAGCGCTGCGCGACGCGGGCGTCCGGGACGTGGCGCTGCGCGCGGTGGCCCTCTCGCCCGAGGGCCTCGGCACGATCAGCGACATGATCGAGGCCATCGCCCGCCGCGAGGCCGGTGGCAGGTAGCGGAAATCGACGTCGAAGCGGTTCTCCCCGCGCTCCCCCGTCCGTAGGATCGCCTCCCGACCGGGGCCGGTCGGACAGCAGGGGGGCAGGCGTGGGGCATTCGCGTGGGGTCGACCATGAACTCTGGCAGCGATGTCGGGGCATCGCGGAGTCGATACCGCTTCCCGAACCGTTCGGCATCACGGCACTGACCGAGTCACTCACCCGGCTGCGCGGCAGGCCCATCGAGCTCATGCCCCTCTCCGGCCCGGCGCCCTCGCCGTGCGGCGTCCTGATCAGCACCGACCGCGCGGACTACATCGGCTACGCGGTCGACACCACGGCCCTGCACCAACAGCACATCGTGCTGCACGAGATCGGTCACCTGCTCTGCGCGCACACGGGTGGCGCGGGACTGAGCACGGTCGTGTCGCGCGTGCTGACACCCCAGCTGCCGGACGAGCTGGTCCGCCGGGTGCTCGGCCGGTCGGTCTACACGGAGCGGCAGGAGCAGGAGGCGGAGCTCGTCGCCTCGCTGACGCTGCACCGGGCGCTGCAGCGTCCCCGGTCCACCGCGATCGGCCGGCTGGCCGACCGGACGGCGCAGTGGTGGCGCACGATCGGCCGGCCGGGGCCGCGCGGCGCGGCGTGGCACGGGTGACGGGGTGGCCGACACCGGCAGCCTGCTTCGCCGGTGCCGTCAGCCGCTGGGACGACCGGGGCGGCCGGGCGCGCGCCCGGCGTGACCACCGCAGGCTGGACCCGCTCTGGTCGGCGATGAGGTCGGTGGTCCCGGAGATCGAACTCGTCACCCAGGACCGGAACGTCGGACGGGCGAGGGCCCGGCGGCAGGACATCCGGTTCGCCCTGTACCGGCGGATCATCGAGATCCGTGACGGGCAGCTGTCCCTCCGGTCCCATCTGCATCCTCACGTCCCGCTCTGGGTGGCGGAGGTGCTCGGCCCGGCCCGTGCCGAGGAGTTCGCCGTCGTGGTGGAGGCCGCCGCCATCGCCGCCGTCCTGGAGGCGGCCCGGGCCCGGCACCACTTCCCCGCCGGGCCCGGCGAGGGGTGCGTGCCGCACCCGCTGGTGGCCGACCTCCGCGAGGAGGCGGCCTGGCTGGTCAGGGTCGCCGCCGCGTACACCGGTTCGCCGGCGGTGGCCCACGTCCGCAGGCGGGTGCGCGAGGAGCTGGCCAGGGCGGCGGCGGTACCGCACTGACCGGACGCCGCCGCCCCCGCCGCCCCTGCCGCCCCCGTTGCGCGGGGCAGCGGGAACGGCAGGGGCGACGGGGGCGACGGGTGCGGCAGGGGCGGCCTGGTCCGGCGGGGCGAGGGAACGGCGCGCCCGGTGGGACGCGGGACGGACGGTGTCAGGCGCGGGCCAGCTCCGGCATCAGCTCGTACACCTGCCCGGCGGACTCGGGATCGGCCTCCAGGCAGGCGAGCAGGTCGGCCCTGGCGTTGTCCACCCGGTCGAGTCCGATGAGACAACGCGCCCGCTGCAGCCGGGCGTCCACGTCCTCGGTCGAGTCGACCACCTCGTCGAGGAGCCGGAGCGCCTCCCCGAACCGCCCGGCGTCGTGGTGGACCACGGCCAGGTTGAACCGGATGCCGGGCTCCGTCGAGAGCTCGACGGCACGCGCCAGGTTGCTGCCGGCCGCGTCCAGATCGCCTTCCTGGTAGCGGAGTTCACCGATCAGCGCCCACGCCTGGGCGCAGCCGGGGTCGGCGGCGAGCGCGGCCGCGTAGGACTCGGCGGCTGCGGTTCCCTCACCCTCGGCGGCCAGCAACTGGCCCTTGAGGCACAGCAGCCGGGGGTTCTCCGGATCGCCCGCGAGACCGGCCCGGACGTCCTCCCGGGCGAGCCGGTACTCACCCGCCTCGAACAGCAGGGAGGCCCGGTTGAGGCGGGCGTCACGGAACTCCGGGTCGAGCTGGAGGACGTACCCGAAGTCCGCCACCGCCGCGTCGGTGTCGCCGAGTTCGGCCAGGACGTCGGCGCGGTTGAAGTAGGCCTCGGGGAAGGGTGGCGAGAGCCGGACGGCGCGGTCGTAGTCGGCGAGCGCCTGTTCCGGACGGCCGAGTTCGCGCCAGAGCATGCCCCGGTCGAAGTAGTACTCGGAGTAGTTGGGGTCGCACTCGATCACCGCGGTGTAGTCGGCGACGGCTTCGGCGTGGCGGCGGAGGCCCGCGTACACCTGAGCGCGGTTGTAGCGGAGCACGGAGCGGTGCAGCGCGTGCTCGTGCGGCTCCAGCGTCTCGTCGAGGGTCGCGATGCAGCCGTCCAGCAGCGTCAACGCCGCTTCGAGGCGGCCCTGGTGGACCTCGATCAGCGCGAGCCCGTTGCGGTTGAACACCACGCGCGCCTCCCGCTCCTTCGGGTCCGGGTGCCAACTGGCGAAGGCGATCGCCTGGTTGACCCAGCCCCGGGCGAGCCGGTGGTCGCGCCGGTCGGTGTCGAAGTGCCGGGTGTGGAGCATCGCCGTGGCGTACGCGGCCTGCATGTGGACCTCGGGCGAGGCGCTGAGCGCCCGGGCCTCGTCGTACAGCGGCAGCGCCAGATCGGCCAGGCCGAGCGCGGCGAAGGAGGTGGTCATCTTGGTGGTGAAGGCCCACCAGTGGGTCGGGTGGCTCTCGTGGGTGACGAGCTGCCGCCCGCGCTCGCCGAGGTCCACGACGGCGTGGTAGTAGCCGAGGTCCATGCAGTGGTCGAGGGCGTGGCGCAGCGTGTCGGCCCCGACGCCCGCCGGGTCGCTGCCGTGCTCCGCGTGCCAGGCGATGGCCCCCAGCCGCAGGGACGACTCGCCGGCCGTCTCCAGCTCCGCCCGTCGCAGGTCGTGCAGCAGGGCGCGCTCGGTGGCGGGCAGGGCCAGGTAGGCGGCGATGCGGTCGGGGTCGTCGCCTGCGCCGTCCGCCGCGACGTGGGCGCGGCCGAGCGCGGCGGTTCCGGTCGCCGTCCGGGCGGCGTCCCCGGCCGGCCGTCCCCCGTCCGGCGCGTCGAGCACCGCGCAGTGGGCGGCGAGCGCGTCGGCCAGCACCTCGTTCCCGGGGCCGGCCGGTCGCTCCGGCGCCTCGGTCCCGGTGGTGACCACCACGGTGAGCAGCTCCGGGTCGATCCGCCGCAGCAGGACGGCGAGGAACTCACCGTCGGTGGGGTCGGCCCGGTGGGCGTCCTCGACGATCAGCGAGCGCGGGGCCGGGCCGACCGCCCGCAGGTACGCCTCCAGGAACTCGACCAGACCGTGGGCGATCCGCAGGGTGCGCAGTGCGGAGTAGAAGCGGGTCCGCTCCTTGGGCACCGCCAGCGAGGTCAGCGTCTCGCGGGTGGCGGGCACCAGGTCGCGCAGCTCCGGCGTGGTGGAGAGGATCTCGATGTCGTGTCCGGCGACGGCCTCCGGGCAGCGCGCCAGCGCGTCGGGGACGATCGTGCGCAGGATCGACCCGACGGCCGTGTAGGGCCCGCGCAGCCGGCGGTCGGCGTTCACCAGGGCGAGGGCGGGTGGCAGGTCGAGCCGCTCGCGGGCGTCGACGCGGTCGGGACGCCGGGCGGCGCGGACCCAGTGGTGGCGGTGCTCGGCCATGACGCAGCTGCCTTTCGTGCGGTGACGTGGTGAGGTGCGGTGGGGCGGGGCGTTCGGGGGTCAGGCGGACCGGGCGGCGCGCCGCTCCCGGGCGGCCAGGACCACGACGGCGCCGGTCTGCGCGAGGGTGAGCACCATGAGGACGAGCGAGTCGAGGCGGCCCGCCGCCGAGGCGTGGCCGGTCAGCCGCAGCCACATATCGTGCAGGAGGCGGTACGCCGTCGGCACGACGACGCCGGCGAACACGGTGAGCGTGAACGCGTAACCCACCACCATCAGCCAGGCGTACCAGCGGGCGGCCCGCCGGTCGACCGGGTGGTGGACGGACAGGTCCAGCGGCGTGCGCCCGGTGCCGCGCCGGACGGCGTTGCGCAGGACGTCCGTGGCGGCGGCGTGGAGGTTCACGGAGCCCAGGAGCGTACTGAGCAGGACGTAGAGGTCGGTCCGCAGGTAGAAGAAGCCCTGCCAGGCGAGGCGCAGCGTCGTGGCGTAGGCGACCGCGAGGCAGACCGACGCCACTCCCCGGGCGGCGCCGTGCGTCGCGTCGGCGACCAGGGTGAGGACGGCGATCGCCAGGACGTCCGCCAGCATGCCGGCCATGATCGGCAGGTAGCGCTTCCGTCTCGGCACGCTGACCAGCCCGTCGAGGGAGGTCTCCAGCACCAGGTAGACCAGGCGGCGGCCGACCGAGAGCCTCGACCGCAGGCCGAGCCGGCGGCCGGCCAGCGCGTGGAAGGCCTCGTGCAGGGCGAGCAGCGGCGCCTGGCCGAAGAACAGCATCAGCACGACGAGGGTGTAGGAGGAGCTGAAGAAGAGGTTGTCGATCCGGGGTACCAGCCGAGGGACCCGGATCATCTCGACCACGGCGAGGGCCGTCACGAGCGCGTAGCCGATCAGTGCCGGCCGGCTGAAGACGGCCCGGCCCAGCCGTTGCCAGCGCACGGGTGCGGACTCCTCCGCCGGGGCGTCGGCGGAGCGGACGAGGTCCAGGTCCACGAGCGCCTCGACCAGGTCGGCGATGTCGACGCTCTCGCCGTGCTCGGACTCGTAGCGCCGGGCGGCCTCGCGCGGTGTGACGCCGTCGGCCAGCATCCGGACCAGTTCGGCGCCGTCGGCCGGGAGGACGGCGTAGGTGTCGGTCTCCGGGCTGCCGACGGTGACCTCGTCGCCCTCCTCCAGGTAGACGAGCCGGCGCAGTGGCAGCGGACGGTCCAGGTCGAGGCCCGGGGCGTCGGAGCTGCTGTCCACGGAGGAGTGCACGGGTGTCCTCCCGCAAGGGGGTGGGCGGAGGTGGTGGGCGGAGGGGGTGGGCGAAGGAGGAGCGGCGCCGGTCGACAGTGCCATGTCGGGTCGACACCGCTCCCCCGTTTCCCCGGGAAAAGGGATCAGGCCTGCACCATGCAGTCCCACGGCAGGTACAGCGCACGCGCCGTGCTGGTCAGACGGACCGGGCCGGTCTTGCGGACGACGATCTTCTTCATGACGGACACCTCCCTTCACACTGGTCGCAGGGAAGCCATGAGCTGAGATGAATGAGCATCTGATGCTCAGTCATATCAGCTCGGCCAGGCACCAGAGTGCTGACGATGTGGTGACCGCGTCAAGGGATCGCCGCCCCCGATCCGGGGGCGCCCGGGCGATCCGGGGAGATTCCGCAGCTCGAAGGGGACGCGCGGCGCGCGACAGCCGCAACTCCGGGCCGGATCGACACGGCCCCAGGAGAAAGGTCCCTCGGCAACATATAAACTGAAATGAATGACTGGCGGAGGATGATCTACTTCAGTTGAGTTCCGGTCCGGCTTCCGGATCGCCCGCCGTAGGGCGCTCCGGAAGCCGGCGGCAGGGGTGCGGCCCGCGGCGGCCGGTCGCCGCGGGCCGCACCCCACCGGTCACCGGGCCCGGGTCACAGGGCCCGGGTCAGACGGGCGGTCAGCAGCCGGGCGAAGCGGGCCGGGTCGGGCAGGTCGCCGCCCTCGGCGAGCAGCGCGCTGCCGTACACCAGCTCGGCGACCTCGGCGAGCGCGGGATCGTCGGCGTTCGCCTCGTGCGCCGAGCGCAGCGCGGTGACCAGCGGGTGCGTGGGGTTGAGTTCCAGGATCCGCTTCACCGTGGGGACCTGCTGCCCCGTCGCCCGGTACATCTTCTCCAGGGTCGGGGTCATGTCGTGGGCGTCGCCGACGACGCAGGCAGCCGACGTGGTGAGGCGCGACGACAGGCGGACCTGCTTCACCTGCTCGGACAGGGCCGTCGTCAGCCACGGCAGCAGGGCGGCGAAGTCCTGCTCGCGCCGGGCCTTCTCGGCCTCCGCGTCCTGGTCGCCGTCCTCGGGCTCGCCGAGGTCGACCTGGCCCTTGGCGACGGACTGCAGACGGTGCCCGTCGAAGGCGGGCACCCGGTCCACCCAGACCTCGTCGACCGGGTCGGTGAGGATCAGGACCTCGTACCCCCGGGCGGCGAAGGCCTCCATGTGGGGCGAGTTCTCCACCATGGCCCGGTCCTCGCCGGCCAGGTAGTAGATCGCGTCCTGGCCGTCCTTCATGCGTCCGACGTACTCGCGCAGGGTGGTGGGCTGCTCCGCGTCGTGCGTGGAGGCCGCCGACACCAGCTCCAGGAGGGCCTCGGTGTTGTCCGTGTCCTCCAGCAGCCCCTCCTTCAGCACCCGGCCGAACTGGGCCCACAGCTTCGTGTAGCGCTCGGCGTCGGCGGTCTGCACGCTCTTGAGGGCGCCGAGCACCTTCTTGACCAGCCGTCGGCGCACGCCGCGGATCTGGCGGTCGTGCTGCAGGATCTCGCGGGAGATGTTCAGCGACAGGTCGTGGGCGTCCACCACGCCCTTGACGAAGCGCAGGTAGTCCGGCATCAGCGCTTCGCAGTCGTCCATGATGAACACGCGCTTGACGTACAGCTGGACGCCGCGCCGGGTGTCGCGCGAGAACAGGTCGAGCGGCGCCTGCGAGGGGATGAACAACAGCGCCTCGTACTCGAAGGTGCCCTCGGCCCGCATGTGGATCGTCTCGGCCGGGTCGAGCCAGTCGTGGCTGATCTGCCGGTAGAACTCGTGGTACTCGGCCTCGGTGACCTCGCTGCGCGGCCGGGCCCACAGGGCCTTCATCGAGTTGAGCGTGTCGACCCCGGGCTCGGTGGCGCCGTCGGCGCCGGGGCGCTCCGCCGCCATCCGGATCGGCCAGCGGATGAAGTCCGAGTACTGCTTGACGATCTGGCGGATCTTCCACCCGGCCAGGTAGTCGGCGACCCCGTCCTCGCCGTCGACGGGCTTGAGGTGCAGGGTGACCGAGGTGCCCACGGGCAGTCCGTCGACCTCCTCGATGCTGTACGTGCCCTCGCCGTCGGACTCCCACCTGGTCCCGGCACCGGTGCCGGCCCGCCGGGTGCTCAGGGTGACCCGGTCGGCGACCATGAACGCCGAGTAGAAACCGACGCCGAACTGACCGATCAGGCTCTGCGCCGCCTCGGCGTCCCGGGTCTCCTTGATCTTCTCCAGCAGACCGGCGGTGCCGGACCGGGCGATCGTGCCGATCAGGTCGACGACGTCGTCCCGGGTCATGCCGATGCCGTTGTCGCGGACGGTCAGCGTGCGGGCGGCCTCGTCGACCTCCAGGAGGATGTGGAGGTCGGAGGTGTCGGCGTCGAGGTCGGAGTCGGTCAGCGACTCCAGCCGCAGCTTGTCCAGTGCGTCGGAGGCGTTCGAGATCAGCTCGCGCAGGAAGATGTCCTTGTTCGAGTAGATCGAGTGAATCACCAACCGGAGCAACTGGCGCGTCTCGGCCTGGAATTCCAGCGTCTCGACAGTGCTAACCACTCGGAGGCTCCTTTTCGGGATGAAACGTGCTGGGCGGGACGGGCGAGTCCGGGTGACTCCCCGTCGGCTCCGGAATGATAGGCCGAGCCCGCCGGCCGCCGTCACGCGCCGGCCGTCCGCCACCCGCCCGGGTCCCGAGCCGCGGGCGGCGCGGGGGCCCGCGGCCGGCCGCCGCGTCCGCCGGGGAACCCGCCGGTGTGATCGCCGGGCGACCGGGCAGACGCGGGGGCGTCCTGAACACCTCGCGAGAGGAACACCCGTCATGGCCGACCCGGTGAAGCCGTCCGAACGACCGGAAGAGCGGACCCGCACCTCCCGCAGCGACGACGTGATCGAGACCAGGGTCCCGGCCCGGCTGGACCGGTTACCGTGGTGCCGCTGGCACTGGAGGATCGTGATCGGCCTGGGCACCGTCTGGATCCTGGACGGCCTGGAAGTGACGATCGTCGGCACCATGGCGGCCCGGCTCGCCGAGCAGGGCAGCGGGATCTCCATCTCGACCACCCAGGTGACCACCGTCGCCGCCGCCGTCTACGTGGCGGGCGCGTGCAGCGGGGCCCTGTTCTTCGGCTGGCTGACCGACCGGCTGGGGCGCAAGAAACTGTTCATGCTGACGCTCGCGGTCTACCTCGCCGCGACCGCCGTGACGGCGTTCTCCTCGTCGGCCTGGTTCTTCTTCGTCTGCCGCTTCTTCACCGGCTTCGGCATCGGCGGCGAGTACGCGGCGATCAACTCCGCGGTCGACGAGCTGATCCCGGCCCGGGTCCGCGGACGGATCGACCTGATCATCAACGGCAGCTTCTGGATCGGCGCGGCGTTCGGGGCGTTCGCGTCCATCGCCCTGCTCGACACCGCGCTCTTCGCCACGGACGTCGGCTGGCGGCTCGCCTTCGGCCTGGGTCTGGCCCTCGGCCTGGTGATCCTGCTGGTGCGCCGACACGTCCCGGAGAGTCCGCGCTGGCTGATCACGCACGGGCGCGCGGACGAGGCGGAGAAGGTGGTCGCCGAGGCCGAACGGGCCGTCGAGCGGCAGACCGGCACCGCGCTGCCCCCGCTCACCGACGAGCCGATCCTGATCCGTGAGCGCGCCCCGCTCGGCTTCGTCACGATCGCCCGCACGGTCGTGGCCCGCTACCCGCGCCGGACGGTGCTCGGCCTCGCGCTGTTCATCGGCCAGGCGTTCCTGTACAACTCGGTGACCTTCGGTTACGCGGTGATCCTCACCCAGTACTTCGACGTCCCCCAGGGCGACACCGGCTACTACTTCGCGGTGATCGCCGTCGGCAACTTCCTCGGCCCGCTGCTGCTCGGCCACCTCTTCGACTCGGTCGGGCGCAAGCCGATGATCGCCGGCACCTACCTCGGCTCCGGCCTGCTGCTGTTCGGCACCGCCGCCCTCTTCCAGCACGGCTCGCTCTCGGCCGTCACCATGACGGCGTGCTGGACGGCCGTGCTCTTCCTCGCCTCCGCGGGCGCGAGTTCGGCCTACCTGACGGTCAGCGAGATCTTCCCGCTGGAGACCAGGGCGATGTGCATTGCGTTCTTCTACGCCGTCGGCACGGCGGCCGGCGGCATCAGCGGGCCGCTGCTGTTCAACAGCCTGGTGAGCACCGGGAACGTCTCCGACACCACCCTCGCGTTCTGCATCGGTGCGGGACTGATGACCGCCGCCGGGCTGGTGGAGGCCGCGATCGGCGTCCGCGCGGAACGGCGCAGCCTGGAATCCCTGGCCTCGCCCCTGAGCGCCGTCGGCACGACGTCGGCCTAGCCGGCCCGGCCGGTGGGCGGTGCGGTGCGGTTCGGTCCCGGCACCGCACCGCACCGCACCGCACCGCACAAATGTTCGCCCCGATCCGGTGCGGAGGGGCGGCACGGCGGTCCCGCCCGCCGTTGCGCACGAACCTACGGCCACCCGCTGACACGGATCCCCGCAGCGCGCCCCTCCTGCGCGGTCACAGGCAGGCGAGCAGACCCGCGAGGGGCGCGGGTACCTGCCCGAGGTCGACGGCCTCCGCCAGGAGGCGCCCGTAGCGGATCTTGCGGCCCTTCTTCGTGCCGAGGAAGCGCCGCATCTGCTGCTCCGGCGGCTCGCCCCGGTGGGCGGGCTGGCGTCCGAAGATCCGCCAGGCCGGGAGATCGCCCTCGGCCCGGACGATCTCCTCGATCCGCGCCACACCCAGGGCCCGGATGAGTTCGTCCTCCAGGTCCGCCGAGCACACGAAGAACCCCTCGCGCGGCGCGCGGGCCCGATCCAGACCGCGGTCGTAGAAGCCCTGCTCGCCCACGTCGCAGAGGCCGACGAGCCGCAGACCCAGCCCGGGCGGCCCGAGCAGGCCGGCGTAGCGGCCGACGCACATGGCTCCGCCCATGGGGACGGCGCACACGCCCTCGGCGGGCAGGTCCCTGCCGCAGCGCGCCGCCAGCGTCTCGACGGCCTCCAGGTCGCTCGGCCCTTCCAGCAGCACCGCGGTCCGCACGCCGAGCCGCGCCGCCAGTTCCCTCGCCGCCGACTCCCGCGCCGGTTCCTCGGGGCCGCCCGCCGCCCAGCCGACGACCGCGTCCCGGAACGCTCTCATGTCCACCACAGGGCGATTCTGCTCCTGCGCACGCGATCGGGCACGGATTTTTCCGCGCACCACGGCCGCCGCACGCTCCCGGCCGCGCTCCACCCGCCCGGAGAGCCCGTCCGCTTCAGGATCACGTACGACCTCCGGAACGACCGGCACGGCCCGGGCCTGCCGCGACGACCGGCCCGAGGCGCCGCCGCAGCAGGACGGCGGCCAGCGCGACGAGGGCGAACGCCGCTCCGGCCCACGGCAGCCGGTGCGCGCCCAGCGAGGACACCACGAGCCCGCCCGCCGCGCTGCCGAGGGTGATCCCGAGGTTGGAGAAGGAGATGAAGAGGCTGTTGCCGAACTCGGGCGCGTCCTGGGCGTCCCGGGCCAGCCAGCTCTGGCTGACGACGAGTCCGCCCGAGTGCACCGCCCCCCAGAGCAGCACGCCGACGGCCATCGGCACGGCCCACGGTCCGACCGCGTAGACCACGGCGTAGACGAGTACGTAGAGCACCGGGAAGGCGGTCACCGTGCGGACCGGGTCGCGTTCCAGCATCCGGCCGAAGAGGAGGTTCCCGGCGACCATCACGATCCCGAACGCCATCAGTGCGGTGCCGACCTGGGAGCCGCTCAGCCGGGTGACCTGCTCCAGGTATTCGGCGAAGTACCCGTAGACCGAGAACATCGCCGCGAACACGGCCACGACGGCCAGCACCGCCAGCCAGAGCCGGGGGCGCCGCAGGATCAGCAACTGGTCTCCGTAGGAGAGGCGTTCCTCCGACCGCATGGACGGGAAGAGGGCCAGCACGCCGAGGAGGGCGAGGAGGTTGACACCCGCGCCGAACCAGAACGCGGCGGCGAGGGACAGGTGTTCGGCGAGGTAGGAGGTGAGCGGCACCCCGAAGGCGAACCCGACCGTGACGCCGGCGAAGACCGTCGTCGCGGCCCGGGTGGCCCGCTGCGCCGGGACGAGCCGGGCCGCTGCGGTGAGCGCGACCGAGAAGAACACCGGGTGGAACACCGCCGGGATCACCCGGAAGACGAACATCACCTCGAACCGGTCGGTCAGCGCGTAGACGGCGTTGGAGACGGCGAACACGGCGAGCGCGGTCGCGAGGACCGTCTTGCGGGGGACGGCGGAGGCCAGGAGGGTCGTGAACGGCCCGGTGGCGGCGACCACGAGCGCGAAGACGCCGACCAGCCATCCGGCCGTGGACGGCGCGACGCCCAACTCCTCGGATATGCGGGGCAGGACGCCGACGACGCCCATCTCCGTGGTGATGATCCCGAACACCCCCAGGGCGAGGGTCAGGACGACGAGACCGGTCTTTCGCATGGCAGCCTTTCGCGCCCGGCCCCCGGAGGACGGCTCACCGCCGGCCCGCAGCCCCGGGAGACCGAGCTACAAATCTAGATAATTAGATGGATGATGCCGAAAAAAAGGGCCCGCAGGGCGGCCCGGCGCCGCGAGGCGCCGGGCCCGGCCGACAAGGCCCCGCGGCCCGCCCGAGAAGCCTCAGAGCTCGTCGCGGACGTAGGCGGCGAACGCCGCGATCGTTTCCTCGTTGCGCCGGTAGAAGGTCCACTTGCCGACGCGTTCCGACACGAGCAGCCCGGCGTCCCGCAGGATCTGCAGATAGCCGGAGACGACCGACTGGGCCAGTCCCGACTGCTCCCGGATGTCCGTCACGCACACGCCGATGTGGAACCCGACACCGCGCTCACGGTAGTAGTCCTCGTCGAAGTAGCGCTCGGGCGTCTTCAGCCAGCGCAGGAAGTCCGCGCGCGCCGGGTTCGCGAGCGCCTTGTGAACGGCCAGCGGATCCACCGCCCCACACTCCCTCCGCACGACGACTACGACGACCCCGTAAGACATATCTAATATTCTCGATACGAAGAAACGTGTCAAGCTCGGCCGGCGAGCCTCCGGGGGCGCGCGGCGCCTCCGGAGGACCGGCGCACCCCGTTCACCAGCGGCTGCCCCGCCAGGTGTAGGCGGCGGCGCCCACGACCGTCAGCGCGACGGCCACCGTCGTGGAGATGACGGTGCGGGGGTCCTGCACCATCCAGGTCAGCGCCTGCCCGCCGGGGGAGTTCCGGGACCCCACCGTCAGCATGACCAGGGCCCAGCCGACCGGCGGGGCCCAGGCCGCGTGCGCCCCCAGCAGCACCGCGGCGAGAGCGGTCACCGCGCTCAGGGCCAGACCGGCCAGCACGAGGTTGCCGAGCGGCACGGCGTGCGTCCGCTCTCCGGCGACCAGACGGACCGCGATCAGCAGGCCGAGGAGGACCGCACCCAGCAGCGCCAGGTGGAGGAAGCGGATCAGCCGCCAGGGGACGGGCGTCCCGCGCTCCAGTTCCTCGTCCGGGCCGGAGAGCGTCCGGGAGATCGCCGCGACGCCCAGCACCAGGGCGGTCAGACCGATCGTCCGGGACATGCCCGGATCGTCGAGCCGGAATCCGGCCCAGGAGACGCCGGCTGCGGCGAGGAAGACCAGGACGGTCACCGGGATCGCCCGGCTGCGCAAATGCAGCACGAGACCACGCAGACCCGGGGTCACCGGCCCGCCTCCCGACCCATGACGACGGCCAGCGGGTCCCCGCAGGTCAGCCCGGCCCTGCGGCCGTCCCCGATCCGTCGGCGGCGCTCCTCGATCGGCAGCGCGCGCAGCGTGTCGTAGGCCTGGCGGGCGGCGGGACTCAGCTTGTCGGTGGGGGTGTCGAGGAGCGCCGCGGTGATCGCACCGGAGGCGTCGAACGCACGGCGCTGCTCCTCCTGCCCGTCGAAGCAGCCCGGGTCGACGGTGGCTTCCTGGGCCACGATCGAGAGGACCGCTTCAGGTTCCCACCGGATGCCGCCCTCCCTGGTCCGGTACGGAAGCGCGACCCTGACCGTGTCGAGATCGGCACCGGCCGTCGGCCTGCCGTCGTCGAACATCCAGCTCACCTGGTCCTCCTGCACCCGCTTCGGGCCGCCGGGCACCTCGGCGAAGGCTTCGAGCACCTTCCGCGCGGGCGCGATGAGGTCCTGCAGAGCCCTGCTGTGCACCTGGGTGACACAGATCCGGTCGTCGCCCGGTGCACAGACCAGGGCGGTGGCCGCCGGGGCGGGGACGATCGCGCCCGACGGCGCCAGTACCGCTCCGAGGGCCACCCCGGCCACGGCCGGCGCCAGGGCGAGGGCCCGGGCGCGCGAGGTGACCGCGACGGCCAGCAGCACGCCGGTGGCCCCGAGGCCGGCGAACCAGATGCCCTGGGCCACCGAGAAGGCGGGCAGCACCCGGTGGAAGTCGTCCGTGACCGGCAGCATCGGCAGCACGGTGTCCACCAGGCGGTTGGCCGGGCGGTCGTCCCGCACCTGAGCGAACGTCAGGGCCAGGAACAGCATTACCGCGCCCAGCGGCGCCGCGACCGGCGCGGGTGCCACCCGACCGACACCCAGCCCGACCAGGGTGACGGCGACGGCGGCGAGCAGTCCCACCGCGAGGCCGAGCGGCCACTCGCCGCCGTCGAAGGTCGCGTTCCCGGCGACCACGACCGCAGCCCATCCCACCACCGCCGCCACGGCGAGCACCGCCGTACCGGCGAACACCAGGAAGGCGGGCAGCAGACGGACCCGGTGCGGCCGCGGCGTGGCGGCGAACAGCTCGGAGACCTCGGCGCGCCGCTCCCGCCCGCCGTGCCAGATCGCGGCGGCCAGCACCACCGGCAGCACGATCCAGGCCGTCCCCCGCATCGAGTGGACCAGGGGCGTCCAACTGGCCGCCCACTGCTGGACGTCCATCCAGAGGAAGACACGGGTCAGGGCGGCCACCACCAGGAACAGCAGCAGGGCGATCGAGCGCTTCGCCTCCAGGCGCACCATGCGGAACATCACGGACTCCAATTCGTCGGGGATCAGGGCGGGCAGGGGTGTCGGACGGTGGTCGTGCCGCGTCGCCTATCCCCCGGCGCCGACCTTCCCCTCCCGGTGCCGGCGCAGGAGGGCGGAGTAGCCGCGCTCGATCTCGCTGTCGCCCGGGTCCGCGTCGGTGCCCGCGGCGCGGAGCCGGTCGACGTCGCCCGCGAAGACCGTGCCGCCCTCGTACATCAGCACGACGCCGGCGCAGGCGGCGCCGATGTCCTCGACGAGGTGCGTGGAGACCAGGACGCAGGACTGTGCGCCGATGTCGCGCAGCAGGGCACGGAACTCCATGCGCTGGGCCGGGTCCAGGCCGACGGTCGGCTCGTCGAGCAGCAGGATGTCGGGGTCGTTGACGATCGCCTGGGCGATGCCGGCCCGGCGCAGCATGCCGCCGGAGAGCGACCCCATGCGGTCGTCGGCCCGGCCGGTCAGGTCCACGCGGTCGATGGCGTGCTGCACCGCGTCGGCGGTCCGCCGGCTCGGCACCTCCTTGAGCCAGGCCATGTACTCGACGAACTCCCTGACCGTGAAACGCCGGTAGTGTCCGAAGGACTGCGGCAGGTAGCCCAACCGGCGGCGGAGTTCACGCAGTTCGCCCCGGGTGCGACGCGCGCTGCCCAGGAGCTCCAGCTCGCCGCCGTGCGGGGTCAGGACGGTGGCGAGCGTACGGATCAGGGTGGTCTTGCCCGCCCCGTTGGGGCCGAGCAGGCCGTGCACGCCGACGCCCAGCTTCAGGTGGACCCCGTCGACGGCGGAGCGGCGGCCCCGCCGGACGGTCAGCGCGTGGGCCTGGATGTGATGGGCGTAGCCGGTGGGCGCGATCTCGCTCGCGATGCCGGTTCCGGGCATGGTCGTGTCTCCTCGCGGTGCGGGTGAAGGGGGTACGGGTGAAGGGCGCCGCGCGCCACGTGCAGGGGCGCCGCGCGGAACGGGCGCCGCGCGGTACGGGCTCCGCACGTAACGGCGTTGCGGTGTTCAGCGCTGGCGCGCGCGGGCCTCGCGGGGGTGCAGGTAGGCCCTGTGGCAGAGGGCCACGGCGACACCCAGGACAGCGGTCGCGGCCGCCCATCCCGGGGCCGCGGACTCCTGCAGATAGAACGGGACGGTCTTGCCGTCGACGGCGGGGACGACCACGAACAGGGCCCATCCGGCGCCCAGCCCGGTGGTGGCGCGCTGGATTCCCACCAGGCTGCCCAGCGCCAGGCCCGCACACGTCAACGCGAGGGCCGGCAACAGGACCAGCGCGGACGCGGCGCCGGTGATCCCGCCGGCGACCGCCAGAGCCGGGATGACGAGGGTCAGCACGGCCAGGGTCCGCCGCAGGACCAGACCGAGCCCCGACCGGGGCGTCGTGGCGATCAGCTCGTGGACCGGATCGGAGTGCGGGCCCCAGCTCAGCGCCACGCCCAGCAGCGGCATCACCGGCGCGAGCAGGAGCAGGGTCGGCGAGTCCCGCAGGACGGCCGACGACAGCACCAGGGCGCCGAGGACGACGAGGACGACCGCCGCCACCCACGGCCCGAGCGCCGGCGCCGCCCACCGGGCCAGCTCGCTCCGCACCCGTCGCCACCGGCGCCGGCGCACCGGCGTCAGGGTCGCCGTCAGGCGCTCGCGCACCTGCGCCATCAGCAGGGTGTCGGCCGGACGGTGGGCGAGGGACACCTCCCTCAACACGGCCTGGCAGACGGCGCACCGCTCCAGGTGGGCCTCCAGCGTCCACAGCGCACCCGCACTGGGCCCGGTCGGGGCGCCGGGGTCCAGTACGTAGCTCACCAGCAGCTCGCGGGGGACGTGCGCAGTCATGACAGGGCCTTTCGCATGTCGAGGCGGGCACGGCGGGCACGGGTCTTGACGGTGCCCTCGGGGATCCGCAGCAGCTCGGACGTCTCGCGGACCGTCAGCCCGTCGAGCACCATCGCGGTCAGGACCTGGTGCAGCTCGGGAGCCAGCCGGTCCAGCGCCGCACCCAGGTCGCCCCCGATCTCGGCGTCCAGCACCTCGTGCTCGGCCGAGGGCGCCGGGCCCGGGGCGGCGGTCGCCGGCGGGAGGGTGCTGTGCCGGCCGCGTACGCGGAAGGCGTCCACCAGCCGGCGGGCGGCGATCGTCCACAGCCAGCCACCGGCCTCCTCGCCGCGCATGCTGTCGGCGAAGGACCCGGCCGCCCGCCACACCGCCATGTACGTCTCCTGCAGGACCTCGGCGACGATCTCGTCGTCCGCGCAGCGCCGACGCAGCCGCGCCGTCAACCACGGGGCGCTGCGCCGGTACAGCTCGTCGAAGGCCGCCGTGTCCCCGCAGGAGATCCGTCGGACCAGCTGGGCCTCGGTCAGCGAGGCCGGTGAACGTTTCACGTCCTGGTCTGACGGAGCACGGCGGCTCCCGGTTTTCCTCGGCGGCGTGATCCACGTCACAGCACCGGATCGCGCCGGTCCGCGCGGCGGGGAGGCGGGCTCCCGACCGGCGTCGGGCACCGCAGTCACCCGCTGCGGCCCCCGGCGTCCTGCCCCTGCCCCTGCCCCTGCCCCTGCCGGGACGTCCTCAGGTGCACCAGAAGAGGAACGGTGTGCAGGTGCGGGTCGGCTGCGGGGCGGGTGCGGCCGTCGGCGGCGTCGAGGGCGAGGACGGCGGGCTCGTGACGGGAGGCGGGGTGGTCACCGGGGTCACGGGGGTCGCCGGAGCCGCCGGGGGCGTGCCCGGCACCGACGGGCCCGGCGCCGCCGGACTCGGGCCGACCGGGTCGGGCCCGCGGGTGGTCGCCGACACCGCCGGAGCGCCGCCCCGGGGCGCCGAGGACGGGGCCGCGGTCGGGGCGGACGCGGACGCGGACGCGGAGAGGGGGGCGGTGGGTGATGCGGCGGCGGAGGGCGGGCGGCTGCCGGAGGGCTGCGGGGTGGGCGGCCCCTGCGCCCCGGTCGCGGACGGCGGCGCGCCGGACACCGTCGGCTGCGGGGTCGGGACGTGCTGCGGCACGGTGGCCACCGGCTGTTCGGCCGCCGGTTCGGGCGGCACCCCCTCCGAGCCGTTCGCCGCCAGCGTCACGGCTCCCAGCCCCACGACGGCCAGGCCGACCACGGACACCACGATCCGCCCCGGCCGTCGCCGTATCCGCCGCGGGTTCGCGCGACCTCCGGTCCGGCCGACGGTCCGACCGTCGCCGCGCCCGGCCGGCAGCGGCACCGGCCCCGGCACGCCGGGCTGCGGGCGCGTCACCGCCGCGGCGTCCGCCGGTCGGTACGCCGCCGGCTCCGGACCGGTCGCCGGCGCCCCGCAGCCGGGGCAGGCCAGAGCGCCGTTCAGATGGCGTCGGCAGGGTGCGCAGTAGTCCATGTGGTCTTCCCGTGTTGCCGGGCGGCCGGCTCGCGCCGGTCGTCGTCCGTCGCCGCCGGCCCCGCGCACTTCGTCGTGCGCATGCGGAGCCTAGGCAGCCCGGCTGTGGGGGTTCCACACCGTGCTGTGAGTTTTCTGGAGAGATGCCGTGTGCCGGCCGCCCCCGGGCCCCGCGGCGGACACGCCGTCACCCGGGCACCGGGGACCTGACCGTGCCCCGGATCCTGCTTGCCGTACCGGCGCGTCGCGTGGTCGGATGGCCGGGCATCGCGTGCCGGTGACGGACTGCGTCAGGCATGGAGGTGCGGAACCGAAGGGGACCGCCGACCTTGGCCTCCCAGGATCGCGACCGTGCAGCCGCGCTGAGCCTGCAGCTCGCACGAGCACATGATGAACTGCGCCGCCTGATCACCGGGATCAGGACGGATCTCGGGCACCGCCGCCTGAGCGACGACACACTCGTCACCCACTGCCTGGCCTTCTGCGCCGCCCTGGAGTCGCACCACCGCGGCGAGGACGACGGGATGTTCTCCCACCTGCTGCGGGAACGCCCCGATCTCGCGCCGACGGTCGCGAAGCTCGTCGAGGACCACGGGATGATCTCCTCGATCCTGTCCCGCGTCGGTGAACTCGCGCACCGGGCCACCGAATCGCGAGGCCCTGCCCTCGACGCGATCGGGCGCGAGCTCGACGGACTGGCGGCCGTCATGGAGTCCCACTTCGGCTACGAGGAACGGGCGATCAGCGAGGCGCTCGACAGGTCCGGACCGGCTGCCGACTGGCCCGACGGGGTCTTCCGGTTCGGTACGGCGTGAGCCGGCGGGGCGGCGCACCGCCGCCCCGCCGACGCCGTTCCCCGCCCTCCGCACGCCCGGCGCCCGGCGGGGCGACTACCTGCGGCCGACGCGGGCACACGCTCTCCCGGGCGGGCGCAGGGCGCGCCCCGGACGAAGGGGGAGTCGCCGTGTCCACTGCCACGCAGACCCGGCAGCACCGTGGGGATTCCGCGGACCGACTGCTACGCCTGGCCGGCCGGGGAGGGTTCACCGCCCGCGGCCTCGTCTACGTCGTGGTCGGCTACCTCGCCCTGCGGATCGCCCTGCTGGGCGGCGGCTCGGAGGAGGCCGACCGCCAGGGCGCGCTCCGGCAGATCGCGGACCAGCCCTTCGGCCGCGTGCTGCTGTGGCTGCTGGCCGTGGGCTTCGGATGCATGACGATCTGGCGCGCCTCGGCCGCCGCCTTCGGTGAGCGGGGCCGCAAGAAGACCACCAGCAGGCTGCTCAACACCGGGCGCGCGGCATTCTACGCGTCGGTCTGCTGGGGAACCGCGGCGTTCGCCGCCGGGTCCGGGGGCGGGTCCGACAGCGACAGTGCGTCCAAGGACTGGACGGCCACCGTGCTGGGCCGGACCGGTGGCCGGTTCCTGGTCTCGGCCGCCGGTCTGGTCCTGATCGGGGTCGGAGTCGGAATCGCCGCCCGGGCGGCCCTGCGGAAGTTCCTGCGCAAGATGGACACGGCCGCCATGGGGCGGCGGACCCGCGCCGCGGTCACGGCCGGCGGGATCGCCGGCAACGTCGCCCGCGGCGTGGTGTTCGTCGGCGTCGGCGTCCACACCCTGATCGCGGCCGTCCGCTTCGACCCGGCGCAGGCCAAGGGCGTCGACGACACCCTGCGCTCCTTCGCGGCCACGCCGGTCGGCCCGTGGCTGCTGGCGGTCCTGGCCCTGGGGTTGCTGCTGTTCGGCGTCTTCTCCCTCGCCTCCGTCCGCTGGCGACGCTTCTGACGCCTGCTGCCGAGCGTCACGGGCAGGCCGAACACCCACCGCCCGCGGGCGTCCGCCGCGTCGCCCGGAGCCGGCACCGGTGCGGGTACGGATGCGGGCCCTCAGTGGCTGGTGAGTTCACCGCTGAGGGTCCGGTGGAGCCGCGCGCTGGACTGGTTGAGGCCGACGATCTCGACCGTCTTCCCGTGCTTGGCGTACTTGGCCTCGACGGCGTCGAGGGCGGCCACGGAGGAGGCGTCCCAGATGTGCGCAGCCGAGAGGTCGATCACGACCCTGGCCGGGCCGTTCACGTAGTCGAACCGGCCCGCGAGCTCGTTGCTGGAGGCGAAGAACAGCTCGCCGGTCACCGCGTACACCACCTCGCCGCCCTCGGGGTCGGTGACGGCCGTGACATCGGCCAGACGGGCGACGCGCTTCGCGAAGATGACCACGGCCGTCACCGAGCCGACGGCGACACCGACCGCGAGGTTGCCGGTCGCGACGACCACCGCGACCGTGATCACCATGACGGTGATCTCCCCGGCGGGCATCCGCTTCAGCGTCCTCGGGGCCACGGAGTGCCAGTCGAAGGTCGCGAAGCAGACCATCACCATGACGGCGACCAGGGCGGCCATCGGGATGTCCGACACCACGGGGCCGAACACGATGCACAGCACCATCAGGAACACGCCCGCCAGGAAGGTCGACAGGCGGGTCCGGGCGCCGGACACCTTCACGTTGATCATGGTCTGGCCGATCATCGCGCAACCACCCATGCCGCCGAAGAACCCGGTGACGATGTTCGCGACGCCCTGGCCGATCGACTCGCGCGTCTTGGAGGAGCGGGTGTCGGTGATCTCGTCGACGAGCTTGGCGGTCATCAGCGACTCCATCAGCCCGACCAGCGCCATCGCGACGGCGTAGGGGGCGACGGTGGTCAGCGTGTCCAGGGTGAACGGCACGTCCGGCAGGCCGGGGACGGGAAGGGAGGACGGCAGGTCGCCCTTGTCCCCCACGGTCGGTACCGCGATGCCGGCCGCCACCGTGATCGCGGTGAGGACGACGATGGCCACCAGCGGCGCCGGGACCGCCTTGGTGACCTTCGGGAGGAACACCATCAGCCCGAGGCCGCCGACGAGCAACGGGTAGACCGCCCACGGCACGTCGTGCATCTCGGGGACCTGGGTGAGGAAGATCAGGACGGCCAGGGCGTTGACGAAGCCGACCATGACCGAGCGCGGGACGAAGCGCATCAGCTTCGCCACCCCCAGCGCGCCCAGCGCGATCTGGACGACGCCGCCGAGGATGACCGCGGCGACCAGATGGCCGAGGCCGTGCTCGCGGTTCAGCGGGGCTATCACCAGGGCGACGGCGCCGGTGGCGGCGGAGATCATCGCCGCCCGGCCGCCGACCACCGAGATCACCACCGCCATGGTGAAGGAGGCGAACAGGCCGATCTTCGGGTCGACACCGGCGATGATCGAGAACGAGATGGCCTCGGGGATCAGCGCGAGCGCGACCACCAGACCGGCCATCGCCTCGGTGCGGAGGACCTTCGCCGACAGCCCGGTCGGGAAGGGGACGCGTGAACGCGGGGCGGCGGGCGGGGAAGTCTGCAAGACGGAGTGGACCTGTCGTACTCGGGCGCGACCGGCGGTGCACGCAAGAAGGGGATCGCGGGAGCCCGGGCGACCGGCGTCCGTCCGGCGCGGGGACCGCCGTGGCGGACCCCGCGCCTTCGGCCGTTCCGCCTACGCGGCCAGGGCGATGCGCCTCGGCGACCGCCGACGGGCACCCGTGGTGCTCTGCGGGCTGCGCCCGGTCTCGCCGGAGCGGCCACGGCGCTCGCCACCGCCCGCGTAGGCCCTGCGGCGGGGGCGCTCGACGACGGGGTCGGGGATCACCACGGGCACCCCGGTGGGCACCCGGGCCCCGGTGATGCGGGCGAGCTCCTCGTCGCCGGGGTGGACCCGGGTGGAGGTGGGGGTGATGCCGGCGGTGGCCATCAGACGGGTCATCTCACGGCGCTGGTTGGGCAGCACCAGCGTGACGACGGTGCCGGACTCCCCCGCGCGGGCGGTGCGTCCGCCCCGGTGCAGGTAGTCCTTGTGGTCGGCCGGCGGGTCCAGGTTGACGACCAGGTCGAGCCCGTCGACGTGGATGCCACGGGCGGCGACGTTGGTCGCGATCAGCGCCGTCACCTGGCCGGAGCGGAACTGCTCCAGGGTCCGGGTGCGCTGCGGCTGGGACTTGCCCCCGTGCAGGGCCGCGGCCTTCACGCCGTTCGCGAGGAGGTCCTCCACCAGGCGGTCCGCACCGTGCTTGGTGTCGGTGAACATGATCACGCCGCCCTCGCGGGAGGCGATGTGGGCGATCGTGGCGTTCTTGTCGAAGTTCTGCACATGCAGCACGTGGTGCTCCATGGTGCTGACCGCGGCCGCGGACGGGTCCACCGAATGGGTGACCGGGTCGTTGAGGAAGCGGCGCACCAGCCGGTCCACGTTGCGGTCCAGGGTCGCGGAGAACAGCATCGTCTGGCAGCCCTCGGCGACCTGCTCCAGCAACTCGGTGACCTGCGGCAGGAAGCCCATGTCGGCCATCTGGTCGGCCTCGTCGAGCACCGCGACACCGACCCCGTCCAACTGGCAGTCGCCTCGCTGGATCAGGTCCTTGAGCCGACCGGGGGTGGCCACCACGACCTCCGCCCCGCGGTTCAGCGTCTGCGCCTGACGGCCGATCGACATCCCGCCCACCGCGGTCGCCATCCGCAGTCGCACCGCGTGGGCGTACGGGGTGAGCGCCTCGGTGACCTGCTGAGCGAGCTCACGGGTGGGGACCAGCACCAGCGCCAGCGGGCGGCGCGGCTCGGCCCGCTGCCCCGCGATGTTGGCCAGTACGGCGAGACCGAACGCGATGGTCTTGCCCGAACCCGTCCGACCGCGGCCGAGGACGTCGCGCCCCGCCAGCGAGTTCGGCAGCGTGGCGGCCTGGATCGGGAACGGCGAGGTGACGCCCCGCCGGGTCAGCGTCGCCAGCAGCGCGTTCGGCATGTCCAGTTCGTCGAACGACTCGACGGCCGGAAGCGCCGGGGTGACGGTGACGGGCATGGCGAATTCACCCTGCGGAGTGGAATTCTGACGACCCCTCCCGCCGGAGGGGCGCCGCCCGCCACCCGAGCGGGAGCCCGAGCCGGAGGCGAAGCCACCACCCGAGCGGGAGCCCGAGCCGGCACGGGAGCCGGCGCCGAAGCCGCCTCCGGAGCGGGAGTTGGCGTTCTGGTAGGACGAACGACTGGAACGGTTCATGCGGAAACCTTCCTCAGGAGCGGCGCGCTTCGAGGAAGGTCCGCAGCGCGGGGCGCCGGCGGAGACCACAAAAAACGAGCCAGAAAGTGTGACGGGCGGAGCGTGGACGGCGAAGCCGTGCGGCACGTCACCCGTGGTCGGCGCTCACCGCGGAGGGCGGGAACGCGGAACCTCGAACCGTGAGCTGTCACGGTCGGGCGCCGATCCGGACGCGGCGCAGTGCGTCTCGCGTGGGAGCGGCCGCCGGTGGCGGAACCGGGGAGCCGGGTAGCCCGGGCGGCCGGGGTCGTTCAGGGAAAAGCCGAGGGGCCCGCACCGGGCATGTACGCGGTGCGGGCCCCTCGCCGCCGGGCGGGTGCCGTGGCGGAAGAACTACAGCGGGCGAATGTTCTCGGCCTGCGGGCCCTTCTGGCCCTGCGTGACGTCGAACTCGACCTTCTGGCCCTCGAGCAGCTCACGGAAGCCGTTGGCGTTGATGTTCGAGTAGTGGGCGAAGACGTCCGGGCCGCCACCCTCCTGCTCGATGAAGCCGAAGCCCTTTTCCGCGTTGAACCACTTCACGGTGCCATTAGCCATAAAAAAAATCTCCTTCAAGGGCTGTCCGGAGCCCGCACGGTGCAGACTCCGAGTCGCCGCGATGATGACCCGCCCGGGGAAGAGCCGGGAAACAAAAAATGCGCCTGCGCAAAACACCAGCAGGCGCACACAAAGTTCATGGGAACCACTACTGCAACTAACAGCGACTCTAGCAGGCCCGAGCCCGCTTCGGTGGAACCTTTGGCTCCCGGTTCCTCCGGAGCCTCCCCCCTCGGGCCGCCGATCCGACCCGCCGGAGGCAGCGGCACACCGCGTGACCAGGGACGTTGCCGTCCCCGACGGACTCCTCCCCCCGCCGGAAATTTCCTCGCCGGTGCGACATCGCCGGGAGCGGACGGGGCACGGGCGCGCCCCCGCGCCACCGGCCCCGCGACGGCCGCCGCCGACCGCTCCCGCCCCCCGCCGGCACGGCGGCGGGCTCGAACGGTGGGAACGGCGTTCGGGCTTGACCGAATCGAAGTCAACCCGAGGGTCCGCTCCCGCAATTTCCGGCGCATACTGAGGGGAATGACGAAACCACCAGCAGTCCGCCGGCCCCTGCCCACCAGCCCCTTCAAAGCTCCTGCCGAGGCACCTCGCAAGCGGTTCGCCGTGGGCGACCGTGTCACCCACGACCGCTACGGCCTCGGCCGTGCCATCGAGGTCGAAGGCGACGGGGACATCGCCGTACTCGTCGACTTCGGTTCACGGCAGGAACGCATCACCCAGCCGTACACCTCGATGTTCAAGCTCTGACCACGAGGCCCCGGGGCGGCCCGGGGCCTCCTCACACCCTGGCGCGAAGCCGCGCCACCGTCCCCGCCGTCGCACCCGCACGTCCGACCGCGCAGTGACGCGGTCCGTGGGGCGCCGGCGGCTTCACGGCGCCATGGTCAGCCCGGCCGAGGCGGCGCCCCGGCTCAGCACGACCGACCGGATGTGGGCGAGCGCCCGGGCGCAGTCGGCCCGACCGGGGTCACTACGGGCGGCCTCCCGCGGGTCGAGAACGCGGTAGGGCGGGCCGAGGTCCGTCACCTGGGGGACGAACTCGGCCTTGGCGACCGTCCATCGCCGCCCCGGTGCGCCCGGCGGGGCGAAGGTGAAGCGGGCGATCGAGCTCCCGTTGCCGCGCGGGTCCTCGGCGCCGTCGTAGGTGAACATGTGCCCGGCGAGCTGGTCGCCGAGGCCGTACACCGTCCAGGTGTCGTTGATCTTCTCGTATGCCTGCGGGATGTGGGCGTGTGTACCGAGGACCAGGTCGATGTCGGACCGGCCCTCGCCCTGCCCGGCGGACAGGTCGCGGGCCGAGCCGGTGTGCGCCAGGCCCACGGCGTCCGTCGCGTCGAGGGTGCACCGGATACCGGCCGCCCCGTCGTCGAGGGTGTGGTTGGAGGCGGTGTCGCAGGAGGTGTAACCGGCGTCCTTGAGTGCCCGGGCGACCTGCGGCGGCGACTTGAAGGCCGGGTAGCCGGCGCACGGAGAACCCCGGCGCACGGAGGACGCCGCGCGAGGGGTCAGCCGTGCCGCCAGCGCTCGGCCGCCCGGATCAGGTCCTGGCCGACGTGGTCGAGGAACGCCCCCATGCCGTCGAGGCGGCGACCGACCGGCGACTTCACCCCGAGGATTCCCGCACCCTCGCGCGCGACCTGCGCGAGGACGGTGTCCACCCGGGCGCCGGCGATCATCGCACGGACCCAGACGTCCTCGTCGATCACGTACGTGTCGCGCCGTTCCCGCGGGTCGCGCCGACGGCGGATCAGTTCCTGTCCCTCCAGGTAGCCGACCGCCTTGGAGACGGTGGCCGGGCTGACCTTCAGACGTTCGGCGAGTTCCGCCGCCGTGAGGCTTCCGTGGTCGCTGGTGCACAGGCAGGCGAGGACACCTGCCGGCATCCGCGGGAGGCCCCCGTTGACCAGAAACCCGATGAACTGTTCCTGGAACGCCCGCAGTTCCTGCGGGAACGCCGGGTCGGGCGGCTCGGGTGCCCCGGCCGACCCGGGAGCCGCCGGGAGGGCCGCTCCGCGGCGGGCCCGGCGCCGGGTGGCCAGCTGGGCGCCGTCGGCGCGGTAGCCGCTCGGGCCGCCGTTGCGCGTGACCTCACGGGTGACGGTCGAGGTCGGCCGCTCCAGCCCTTTGGCGATCTCGGTGTACGAGAGTCCGTCGGCCAGCCCTGCGGCGATCTGTCGGCGGTCCTGGTGGGTGAGCCTGCCTCGGGGCATGGTCGGTCGCTCCTGATGTGGTCGCGTACGTGGTCCTGAGGGCGGCATCAAGGTGCGTTCACCGCCATGCCATTGCAATGAGCCACCGCTTCCGGTTGCATTCATCGGCATTTCCATTGCAACAATTGCGCGAGATATGGTGGATTAAGCACCGAAATTCCCCCTCATGTCAATTGACCCCACAGTGAACGCAACATAGCTTTTCCTTCCCGGGCAACGAACCGACCCGGCCGGGGGCGACGCCGCCCCGCACCACCGCGCCGCACCGTGCCCGCCGTTCGCGGCCACCTCGATCCGGCGGCGCCGGGAGCCGCGTGGCACCCGGCGCGACAGAAACGGCTGAAGATCATGGGAAAGCTCATCCACCGCGCGCCCCGGCCCGTCGCCGGCCGGGCCCGGAGCGCGCGTTCCGCGGCGGCACCGGACCCGCCGCCCGCACCGCCGGGAGCCGCGCGGGCGGGGGTCCGGCGGGCGCCGGTGACGGGTCAGGCGAGCGAGTCGATCCAGCGCTCCAGCCGGCGCCCCTCGACGGCCATCAGTTCGGGGTCGCGGAGGGTGTTGGTGAGCAGCGAGATCCCCTGGTACGCGGCCACCAGCGCGACCGCGAGTTCACGGGAGTCGTCGCGGCCCATCGCCTCGAACTGGACCTCCGCCCAGTCGATGAGCTGCCGCATGACCTCCGCGACGGACTCGTCGAGGCCGTCGGCCCGCTTGTCGAGCTCCGAGGCGAGGCTTCCGGTGGGGCAGCCGTAGAGCGCGGTGAGCTCGCGCTGCTCGACCCAGCCGCTCAGGAGCGCCTTCAGCCTCTCCCTGGGCCCGGGAAGGGCGTCGAGCGTGTCGATCACGGCCCGGAGGCCCTGGGCGTGCGCGGAGATGGCCGCCTCGACCAGCTCGTTCTTGGTCTTGAAGTAGTAGTAGACGTTCCCGACGGGGACGTCCGCCGCCCGGGCGATGTCGGCCAGCGTGGTCTGTTCGACGCCCTTCTCGTGCAGCACCTGCGCCGCGGCGGCCGCCAGCCGTTCCCGCTTGCCCGACGATCGCCGGGTATTCCTTGAGTCAGTCACCTGACTGACTGTAGACGCCTGACGCGGCGTCGGCTACTGTCTCATCTGAGTCAGCCAACTAACTTATCCGGCTGGCCCGCCCGATTGCCTTGCCTATGGGGGTTCTTGTGATTGTCGTGACGGGTGCGACCGGAAACGTCGGCCAGGAGCTCGTGCGGCTCCTCGTCGGAGCCGGCGAGCAGGTGACGGCCGTGTCCCGGAACCCGGGTCGACTGCCTGACGGGGTCGAGCACGTCGAGGCCGACCTCGCCGACCCGAAGAGTCTGGGCGCCGCCCTCGACGGAGCCGGGGCCCTGTTCCTGCTCGTCGCCGGCGACGACCCGCAGGGTGTCCTCGATCTCGCCGCGGCGAGCGGGGTGCGGCGCGTCGTCCTGCTCTCCTCGCAGGGCGCCGGGACACGGCCGGAGGTCTACGGCCACCCCGCCGCGTTCGAGGACGCCGTGCACCGCTCGGGTCTCGACTGGACGATCCTGCGCTCCGGCGGCCTGAACTCGAACGCCTTCGCCTGGGCCGAGTCGATCCGTGCGCAGCGGACGGCCGCCGCGCCCTTCGGCGACGTCGGGCTGCCCACCGTCGACCCGGCGGACGTCGCCGCGGTCGCGGCCGCGGTCCTGCGCGAGGACGGCCACGCGGGCCGGACGTACGAGCTCACCGGACCGGCCGTGGTCACCCCGCGCGAACGGGCTGCGGCGATCGGCGCGGCGCTGGACGCTCCGGTGCGGTTCGTCGAGCAGACCCGCGCCGAGGCCCGCGCGCAGATGCTGGCGTTCATGCCCGAGCCGGTGGTGGAGGGCACCCTCGCCATCCTCGGCGAGCCGCTGCCCGCCGAGCAGGCGATCAGCCCCGACGTCGAGCGCGTCCTCGGCCGGGCGCCGCGGACCTTCGCGGAGTGGGCCGGCCGCACCGCCCCCGCCTTCCGCTGAACCACCCTTCCGGCTCGCGCACTTGAGAGGAACGTAGCGCCTTGCCCGTTCGACCCGTACTCGACTCCACCATGTTCCACCGGGAGGTCGGCGCCGGTGCGCCGATGGTCTTCCTGCACGGCAACCCCACCTCCTCCCACCTCTGGCGGGACGTCCTCCCCGCCGTCGGCACGCCGGGCCGGCTCCTCGCCCCGGATCTGATCGGCATGGGTGAGTCCGGCAAGCCCGACCTCGCGTACACCTTCGCCGACCAGGCCCGCTACCTGGACGCCTGGTTCGACGGACTCGGCCTGGAGGACGTGGTGCTGGTCGGGCACGACTGGGGCGGCGCCCTGGCGTTCGACTGGGCCGCCCGGCACCCCGGGCGTGTGCGCGGCATCGCGTTCACCGAGACCATCGTCAAGCCGATGGCCTGGGAGGAGTTCCCCGAGGGCGGCCGCCGGCTGTTCCGGGCGATCAGGACGCCCCAGGTGGGCGAGGCCATGATCCTCGACGACAACGCCTTCGTCGAGCAGTTGCTGCCCGGCTCGGTCGCCACTCCCCTCTCCCCCGCCGATCTGGACGTCTACCGCCGCCCCTACCCCACCCGGGAGAGCCGCCGACCGCTGCTCCAGTGGCCGCGGTCGATGCCCCTCGATGGCGAACCCGCCGACGTCGTGGCCAGGATCCGGGCCTACGACCGCTGGTTGGCGACCAGCGCGGACGTCCCCAAACTGCTGATCGCCTTCGCGCCCGGCCCCGGCGCCATGATGGGCCCGGAGATCGTCGACTGGTGCGCGGCGAACATCGCCGGCCTCGACATCGAGCACAGCGACGCGGTCGCCGGACACCACACGCCGGAGGACCAGCCCCTCGCGATCGCCGCCGCGATCGCCGCCTGGGCGGACCGCCACAAGCTTCGCCGCGACCCCTCGCCCGACGAGGCCCGGCGAGACCCGAAGCACCACCCACTCCCCGGAGGATTCGCATGACCGCACCACGCAAGATCGTGACCGGCCTGTTCATCTCGCTGGACGGCGTCGTGGAGGCGCCGGAGACCTGGCACTTCCCGTTCATGAACGAGGAGATGGGCGCCGCGGTCGGCCAGATGCACGCCGAGGCCGACACGCTGCTCCTGGGCCGGAAGACCTACGAGACGTTCGCCGCCGTCTGGCCGCACCGGAGCGGTGAGATGGCCGACGCCATCAACGGCATCCGCAAGCTGGTCGCCTCCACCACCCTCACCGGCACCGACTGGAACAACTCGGCCGTCATCGAGGGCGACGTCGTCGCCGCGGTCAAGGAGCTCAAGCAGCAGCCGGGCGGGAACATCAACCTGACCGGCAGCATCGGTCTGACCCGCACCCTGCTGGAGGCGGGGCTCGTCGACGAGCTGCGCCTGCTCGTCCACCCGATCGTGCTGGGCACCGGGCTGCGGCTCTTCGCCGAGGGCTCCGCCCGGGTGCCGCTGCAGCTCACCCGCTCGACCGCCTTCTCCACCGGCGTGCTGGACCTGAGCTACCGGCCGGCCTGACCGGAGGGTGCCTGCCCGCCACGTGCTGCGGGCAGGCACCCCGAGCGGGCACCGCCGGACGGCCGCGCGGATCCGGAGACCACAGACCGCAAACCACAGACCGACGGGTCGTCACCGTCCATCCCTCGGGCCCGACCCCGTACCGGCCGCCCCACCCGGGCGGTCGCCGCGCACCTGATCCGACGGCCCTCCCGACGGCCCGTCCGGTCCGCACCCGTGAAGCACGGAGAAATGGATGCTGGTCATGTTGGACCTTCCGCTGTACCTGGCCTTCGTGACCGCCGCACTGGCCCTGTGCGTCACTCCGGGCCCCGACATGTTGTTCGTGGTCGCCATGGGCGGCCGCGGCGGGCCGGCCGCGGGGGTGATGGCCGCCCTGGGAGTGGCCTTCGGGGCGACGGTGCACGCCCTGGCCGCCATGCTCGGACTGTCGTCGCTGTTCGCCCACCTGCCGGCGCTCTACGACGTGCTGCGCTGGGCGGGCGCGGCCTATCTCGTCCTCCTCGCCGTCCAGGCGTTCCGTGACCGGTCGCCCCTCGGCGCCGACGGCGGTGACGACGGGGCCCCCGTGCCCGGCCGGCTGCGCGCCTTCTCGAAGGGCACCGTGACGAACCTGCTCAACCCCAAAGTGATCATGTTCAACATCGCGTTCCTGCCGCAGTTCGTGAGCCCCGGCCTGGGGCACGTCACGGGTCAACTCCTGCTCCTCGGCCTGACGATGGTGGCTGTCGGGCTGGCCGTCGACATCACGGTGGGCGTGCTGTCGGGCAGACTGGCGGCTCTCCTGCGTCGAAGCACCCGGGTGGCGCGGGGGCTGAACGTCCTCAGCGGTGCCGTCTTCGGCGCGCTGGCCGTCCGGCTGGTCACCGCCCCGGAGTAGCCGGCCACGTCGCCGCGTCCCGGCCTGGCGGCGCCCCCGCTGCCTCTACGGGCAGACAAGCCAGGCAAAAGCAGCATCCCGCGGCCGGACCGGCCGACCGTCGTGCAAGATGGGGCCGGTTCGATTGGTCCAGACCAAAAACAGGCCGTGGCGACAAGACCCCGACTCTGTACCGCACTTGGTCTCGTGACGCGCGCCCCTCCATCTCCGGAGGGTGCCGAGGGGAGCGATGGATGGTACTGGCGGGGGTGAGGCGCCGGATCGGCCGGCACGGACTGGTACTGGCGGCCTTGGCCGTGAGCATCCTGGTGGCGACGGCGGTGCTGTCCGCAGTGACCGGGCTGGCCCAGTCGGCCGCCACCGCCGGAGTGCGCCAGCGGCTCGACGCCGACGCCGGGCGCTCGGTCGAGGTGACCGCACGCTGGACGGCGCCGGGCCTGCCCGCGGCCGACCGCGCGGTGCACTCGGCACTGGTCCGGACCATGGCCGGCACCCCGTTCCGCACCGAGACGGCGCAGCGCGGCATCGGCACCGTCGACCTCCCGCTGCCGCCCAACGGGCGCTGCTGGGCCACCGAAACCGTGCTCTCCGGCCGCCTGGCGGTGCTGCCGGCTCCCGACCGCTTCGCCCAACTGCGCAGCGGCACCTGGCCGGACGCGCCCGAGGCCGCCCCGGCCGCCGGCGACGGGCTGCGCGTCGCCCTCCCCGAGACCACCGCCGACCGGCTCGGCCTGGACAGCGGCAGCACCACGGCCATCCGCACGCCCGGCACCGGCGAACCGCTCCGGTTCACCGTGACCGGCGTCTACCGGCCGGACCCGGACGCCGCCGCGTTCTGGACCGGCCTCGGCGGCCCCGACGCCGCGGAGCAGGCCCTCGTGCTGGTCGACGGTGCCCGGCTGGCCGCGCTGCCCGGCTTCACCGGCCGTATGCTCGCCGTCTGGCTGGCCCTTCCCGACACCGGGCGGTCGAGCCTGTCCGAACTCACCGCGCTGCGCGACCGGGTGACCGTCTTCGCCCGCTCGGACACGGCCCGCTCGGTCTACCGCGGCGCCGAACCGGCCCTGACCGACACCGCGGTACGCAGTACACTGCCCGCCGCGGTCGACCGGCAGGTGGTGCCGGTCCTGACGGCCAGGGCCGAGATCGCCGTACCGCTCGGCCTGCTCGCCCTGCTCGCCTCGGTGGTCCTCGTCCTGACCGCCCGTCGCCTGGCCGACGCGGTCGCCGGCGAACACGCGCTCCAGAGCTCCCGGGGTGCCGGCGCGGCGCGGCTGCTCGCGGCGGCGGCCGGTGAGTGGGCGCTGGCCGCGGTGCCGGCGGCGGTCGGCGGGGTGCTGCTGGCCGAGCCGCTGCTGGCTGCCGTGCTGCGCGCCGTCGGGGCCGACGGCCTGGCCGCAGGCGACGGCCGAACCGTCTGGTGGGCCGCCGGCTTCGTCCTCCTGGTGCAGGGCGCGGCCCTGCTGCTGCCGCTCGCCCGGCAGGCGATGGACCCGGGTGCCCAGCGGGCACTGCGGGCACGCAGTCCGCGCCGGCTGGGTCTGCAGCGGGCCGGTGCTGACCTGGCACTGCTCGCCGTGGCGGCGTTCGGATACTTCCAACTCGACCACTACGAGGGGGTGGTGGTGAAGAACGCCGGCGTCGGGTTCGACTCCTCGGTCGACCTGACCCTGGTACTCGCCCCGCTGGTCATGGCGGTGGCCGGGGCCGTCCTCATGCTGCGGGTGCTGCCGGCGGTGGGGCGGCTGCTGGAGCGGTCGGCCCGGCGGGCCCGCGGCCTGGTCCTGCCCCTGGGCGCCTGGCGGCTGAGCCGCGACGCCGGCCGCCAGTCGGTGCCGGTGCTGGTGACGCTGCTGGCGGTGGCCTGCAGCAGCCTGGCCGCCGGGGTGCTGGCCGCACTGCCGACCAGCGACCGGGACCGGGCGGCCTACGCGGTCGGCGCCGATCTGCGGCTGTCCGGAGTGTCCGGCGCGATCGGACAGCGCCACGCCGCACTGGCCGCCCTCCCGGGCGTGACGAGCCTCACCCCGGTGTCCGAGCAGACCGCCTACCTGGGCACCACCGTGGTACAGACGGTCGCCGTCGACACCACGGCCGCCTCCGCCGCCGGGCTGCCGCGCCTCCGCCCGGACCAGGCCGCCCGTCCGCTCCAGGAGCTGCTGGCCCCCCTGACCGCCGTGCCCGCCCAGGGGCTCGTCCTGCCCGGCGAGCCGGCCGCCCTGAACGTGACCGTCCGGGCGAGCACCGACCTGCCGATCCCGGCACCCGGTCTGCTCCTGCAGCTCTGGATCCAGGACGCCGACGGACTGACCGATCAGCTGACCGCTCCCCTGCCGACCGACGGCCTCCCCCATTCGCTGACCTTCGCCCTGGCAGACAGCGACCGGCGGGCCCGTCCGCTGACGCTCAGCCGGCTCGGAATCCACTTCCCCGGCAGCACGCTCCTGCGCTCCACCCTCGACCTGCGCCTGCCGAAGGTCACGGCCGTCACCGCCACGGGAGAACGAACCGACCTCTCGCTCCCGCCCGGGCAGAACTGGGCCCGCTCGGGCAAGGTCCTCGCCACCCCGGTCGCACTCGACTGCCCCGGCACCGAACGCCGTCCCACGGACGACATCGCCTCCCAGGCAGAGGCCTGCACCTGGCAGAGCGAAGGGTCCGACCTGCTGCACACCGTGATCCGATCCCACCTGCCGGAGAACCCCCCCGATCCGGCGGGATCGGACGCGGTCCTCGCGGTGCAGCCCGTGAGCGGTGACAGCGTGCCCGAACTCCGCGCCGTGCAGGGGGGCGCCTTCCTGCCCGTGCCCCCCATCCTGCCCGTACTCGCGGACCGCGTGCTGCTCGACGCGGTGAACGCCAGGGTCGGCGACACCGTTCCGCTCAACTGGGAGCGCGACGGGCAGAGTACCCAGAAGGTCCGGATCACCGGCGAGGTCGACGTGCTGCCCGGTTACTCCCGGGGCCAGGGCCACCTCCTGCTGGACGTGCGCGCACTCGCCGCGCACCGCACGCTCACCGGTGCCGCCCCACCCGTCGCCACCCGGTGGTGGCTCGCCAGTTCGGACCCGGAGGCCACCTGGGCCGCCGTCGACGGCCGCGGCGAGTTCGGCCGGCCGCAGAGCGCCCTGAGGGTCGCCGGCGGCCTGGCGGACGACCCGTTCCGGGCCGGGCTGCGCTGCGCCTGGCTGCTGGTCCTGGTCACCGCGCCGTTCTTCGCGGTGACCGCGCTGACCCTGCACGCCGTGAGCACGGTCCGCTCCCGCCGGCGGGAGTTCGCGGTGCTCCGCGCGCTGGGTGTCCGCCGCGCGGAGCTGACCGCGCTGCTGCGCGCCGAACAGGTGGCGGTGACGGTGCTTCCGGTGCTGTTCGGAGGGCTGCTGGGCCTGCTGCTCGCGGCCCTGCTGCTGGCGCTCACCGTACTGGAGGACTACGGGGGGTCGGTCTTCCCGGCGATCGTGGCCGACCCGGGCCGGCCCGCCGCCGTACTCACGGCGCTGGCCGGGGGGCTGCTGCTCACCCTCGCCGTGCTGGTCCTCACCCGTCTGCTGGCCCGGGTCGACCTGGTCCGGGCCCTGCGCGCGGGGGACGACGGATGAGCCCGGCGGAGGGTCGGCGGTGCGCGGGCCGAGGGCGCACGGACGGTCCCGGCCGGGTGCGCGAGGACGGACGCTTCGACGGGGGGAGCCCCACATGCTGACACTGCGCCTGATCCGGCGCGAGGCGCGGATCGCCTGGCCGGTCTCGGCCGTGCTCGCGCTGCTCGCCGCACTGCTCACGGCGATCCCGCTGAGCTGGCCGCCGCAGTTCGACCGGCTCGCGGCCGGTACGCTCGCGGACCGGGTGGTCCGCGCCCAGCGGGACGCGCCGCTGGTCTCCGCCACCACCACGACCGCCCCGATGCCGTGGCTGCCGGCCGCGGACCCCGGCTCGCTCGACCGGGACCTCGACAAGCTCGGCGAGCGGGTGCGCACCGCGGCGACCTCCCCACTGGCCACCGTGCTCGGCAAACCGCGGGCCCGTGTCGCCACCCTCGACGCGTCGGCACGCGGTCCCGGCATGCCCATGCCCTACGGAAAGCCGCCGTCGTTCAGCCTCGTCTACCCCCAACCCGAGGCCACCGGCGGGGCGGTCGAGTACCTCCAGGGCCGCGCGCCGCAGCAACCCCGAGCCGACCTGCTCGTCCCGCCCGGCCAGGCAGGCCCGATCGAGGTCGCGGTGTCCGAAGCCACCCGGGAGAGACTTAATCTGACGGTGGGTCAGCACTTCGATCTGTCGACCACCGCCCCCGGATCGCCCGCCCCGGCGCTCCTGGTCGGGGTCTTCCGTACCGACCTCGGCCCGAAGCGGCTCTGGCAGCAGTCCCCGATGCTGGTCGCCCCGTGGATCCTGCCTGATGACCCCGGCCAGAAACTGGCCGGCCAGATGCTGACCAGTGCCGGCGGGATCGAGCTGATCGCCAAGTACAGCCTCGCGTTCACAGTGGCCTGGGAACTGCCGGTGACCACCGACCGCTCCGGACCGGCCGCCACCTCGGCCGGGATCGCCGGAATGCGATCCGGCCTGAAGGCACTGCGCAAGGCCGGCCCGGACGCGTTGTGCGGGCTCGGCCTCGTGGACGCCTGCATGCTGACCGGCCACATCGTGCCCTCGGTCAACCCCACCGAGCGGCTCGGCGCGGAGCTGGACGCCTTCGCCGTCCAGCGCCAACGCACCGAGCAGCTCCAGAGCTTCGCACTCGCCGGGCTGCTCGCCATGGTGGTGGCCACCGCGGTCGCCGCCGCCCGGCTCGGGGCCCGCCGCCGGGCCGGCGCCTTCGCGCTCCAACTCTCCCGCGGCGCCGGGCTGCTCGGGATCGCGGGCCGACTGCTGGTGGAGGCCGCGGTGGCGGTCGGCGCCGGGGTCGCGGCCGGCTGGGCGATCGGCCGCGCTCTCGCGCCGCAGGGCGCCGCCCTCGGCTCCTGGGTGCCCGTCCTGGTCGCCGCCCTGCTGGTCTGGTGCGCACCGGCGGCCGTCCTGCTCGCCTCCGCCGGGCGGACCCGGCCCCTGCCGCGCTCGCGCCGAATCGTCCTGGAAGCCCTGGTCGTGCTCCTGGCCGCCGGAGGACTGGTCGCACTGCGGACCCGCAGCGCCTACGCGGGCACCGGCATCGACCCCCAACTCGCGTTCACACCGGTACTCCTGGCACTGATCACGGTGGGGATCCTGCTCCGGCTGCTGCCCCCGCTGGTCCGCCGGGCCACCCGCTCGGCGCAGCGATCGCGCGGTCTGGTCCCGCTGGTGGCTCTCGCCAGGGCCGGGGCGCAGAGCGGCGCGGCCGCGCTCTCCCTGCTGGTCCTGGTGCTGGCCATGGGCTACGGCGTCTACGGGGGGCTGATTCCGCGCACCCTCGCGGACGGACAGAAGCAGATCGCCCAGTGGCACACCGGCGGGGCGCCCATGGCCCTGGTCGGACCGAAGGACCAGGTGGCCGGGGACCTGCCGCCGGTCGCCTCCGTGGGGCACCAGGTGGCCGTCACCGGCGCGAGCGGGGAACTCACCTCGCAGGACGACGGCACGACGTTCCCGGGCGCCCAGTTCGTCGGGCTGGACGCCGCCGCGCTGAGCGCCGCCGACCCGTCCTCCCCGATGGCCCGCGCCCTGCTGGCCGCCGACGGCGCCGACGCGCCGATCGAGCGGACCGGCGCCGACCTCGAAGTCCCCGTGGTCACCGCGCTGGCCGACCCCGAGCTCGCCGCCCGGGTCCCCGACGGCACCTTCGAACTGACCGCGCTCGGGACGGGCCGCATCCTGGTCCACGTGGTCGGCGCCCTGTCCGAGGAGGCGTTGCGCGACCCGGTCCTCGGGCCGGTGCTCGGCGACGGACCCCGTCCCGGCGCCCTGCTGGTGTTCACCGGCCCGTCCGCGAAGCGCCTGCCCGCCCAGAAGAACCACCCCTCCGCGCTCCTGCTCTACCCGGCCGCCGGCGGGCCGGCCCTGGACCCGGCCGCGGTGCGGGTCGGCGCCGCCATGCACCTCGCCCCCAGCAGCGTGCCCGGGCCGTCGGTCGAACTCCGCGACCGGGACGACGAACGCGACACGCTGCGGTCGGACGGGCTGGCGCACTCGGCCCGGCTCGCCTTCCGGGCCACCACCGCGCTCGGCCTGCTGCTCGCGCTCGGCACGTTCGCCCTGGACCTGCTGCTCAGTGCCACCGAACGCGGCCGGACCACGTCCTACCTGCGGACCCTGGGGATCGGCAGCCGCGCGGTGCTCGGCCTGCAACTGCTCCAGCTGGTGCCGCTGGTGCTGGCGGCGGCGGTCGGCGGCACCGCGCTCGGCCTGCTGCTGCCCGTCGCACTCGGATCCGGCCTGCGGCTGGGGGCCATCACCGGCGGGCCGTTCGAGCCCGCCGTACACATCGACTGGACGATCACCGCGGGGCTCGGCGTCGCGCTGGCCGTGCTGATGACGACGGCCGCCGTCCTGGAGGCGGCGATCGGCCGCCGCCGAGGGCTGGGCGCCGTGCTACGACTGGGGGAGGCCCTGTGAACACCCGTCCCACCGATCGACCCGCGGCCGGTGCCGAACGACCCGCGCGCGGGACCGACCGGCCCATCGTGGCGTGCGAGAGCCTCGTGCGGATCTTCCGCACCGGCGCGACCGCCCGCGGCGGGGTCGAGGTGCAGGCCCTGCAGGGGCTCGACCTGACCGTGCAGGAGGGCGAGCTGCTCGCCCTGGTCGGTGCCTCCGGATCCGGCAAGTCCACCCTGCTCGGCATCCTGGCCGGCCAGGACACCCCCAGCGCGGGCACCGCCGAGGTGGCCGGCACCGACCTGGGCGGGCTCAAGCGGCGCGAGCGGACCGCCTACCGGCGCCGGACCGTCGGGGTGATCCAGCAGCAGACCGCGCGCAACCTGCTGCCGTACCTGACGGCCCGCGAGAACGTCCAGCTGCCGATGGGATACGTCGGTGTGCCACGCCGCCTGCGCGCCGCCCGGGCGATGGAACTGCTCGGCCTGATGGGCATCGCCCGGGCCGCGGACCGCACCCCCGCCGCGCTCTCGGGCGGCGAGCAACAGCGTGTGGCGATCGCCATCGCGCTGGCTAACGAACCACGGCTGCTGCTCGCCGACGAACCCACCGGCGAACTCGACACCGCCACCTCGGAGGAGATCTTCACCGCCCTGCGCACCGCCAACAGCGAGCTGGGCACCACCGTGCTGATCGTCACCCACGACGCCCTGGTGGCCGACCAGGTCCGTCGCACGGTACGGATCCGCGACGGGCGCACGTCGACCGAGGTGCTGCGCCACGTGGCCGTCACCAGTACGGACGGCTCGCTCACCGCCCAGGAGTACACCGTGCTGGACCGGGTCGGCCGGCTCCAGCTGCCGCGCGAGTTCACCGAGTCGCTGGGCCTGGCGGACCGCGTGCGACTCGTGCTGGAACGCGACCACATCTCCGTGTGGCCCGACCACGGCCGCCCGCCGACCGCCACCGAGGCCGACGGAACCGGGAGCGAGGACGCCGGGAACAAGGGCGCCGAGGACGTGGGAGCCGATGGCTGAGGCGGGCTCGACGGACTGATCCTCCCGGTACCGCGGCACCGAGTCCGCCGGGAGGTCTCGGCCGCGACGGTCAGGTGGGCGCGGGCCCGGGCGGTCCCCCTGGCCCGGCGCAGATGTCGCGGGTCCGGACGGCGGGTCACCGGGGCGTCGTGACGCACCACGGACGCCCTCCGGCACGGCGGGGCCGTTCAGCTGTGGTTGACGATGACGGAGATGCCCCAGCCGATCGCGGCGAGCACGACGGCGAAGCACAGGCCGGCCGCCGCGTAGCCGGCCGGCCCGGCGGTCGGCCGCCCGGCCGCGGTCGCAGACGCAGTCGCAGTCGCAGGCGCACCCGGGTGGGTCGGCGGGTTGAGCGCGCGCAGACCGACGGCGAACAGGGCCGGCAGGCCGGCGCCGGCGAGGAGGCCCACCACGACGATCTTCCACAGCGCGTCCAGGTTGATCCAGTCGATCACGAGGCCGCCTCGTTCACGTCCGGTGTCGGGGCCAGCGAGCCGGTCCAGGCGGAGTTGACGTTCTCCGGCGTCACGGGCGTCCGCCGGGAGGCGGCGAAGAAGGCGGTCGAGGCCAGCAGCAGCGCGATGAAGATCACCACGACGCCGAGGGTCCCGCCGATCCCGTGCGCGGCCCAGTAGGCCGCGGCGCCGACCGCGGCGGAGGCGGGCAGGGTGAACAGCCAGGCCACCGCCATCCGGCGGGCGGTGTTCCAGCGCACCACGGCCCCCTTCTTCCCGACCCCGGCGCCCAGGATCGAGCCGGTGGCCACGTGGGTGGTGGAGAGCGAGTAGCCGAAGTCGGTGGAGGAGAGGATCACCGCGGCCGAGGCCGACTCGGCGGCCATGCCCTGCGGCGACCCGATCTCCAGCAGTCCCTTGCCCAGCGTCCGGATCACCCGCCAGCCGCCGAGGTAGGTGCCCAGGGCGATCGCCACCGCGCAGGAGGCGATGACCCAGGTCGGGGACGTGGCCCCGGCGTGCAGGGTGCCGTTGGCGATCAGGGCCAGCGTGATGATGCCCATGGTCTTCTGCGCGTCGTTGGTGCCGTGGGCGAGGGAGACCATCGAGGCCGAGCCGATCTGGCCGATCCGGAAGCCGTGGTCACGCGCGCGTTCGGACACGTCACGGGTGAGGCGGTAGACGAGGTGGGTGCCGACCACCGCGACCGTGCCGGCGATGAACGGGGACAGCGTGGCGGGCACGATCACCTTGGAGACCAGCCCCTGCCACTTGACGGCGGAGGCGCCCGCCGCCGCCATCGTGGCCCCGACCACGCCGCCGATGAGCGCGTGCGAGGAACTGGACGGGATGCCGAAGTACCAGGTGGCCAGGTTCCACAGGATGCTGCCGACCAGGCCCGCGAACACCACCACCAGGGTCACGTCGCCGCTCTGCACCAGGCCACTGGCGATGGTCGCGGCGACCGCGGTCGACAGGAACGCGCCGACCAGGTTCAGCACCGCCGAGAGCGCGACCGCGACACGCGGGCGCAGCGCCTCCGTGACGATCGAGGTCGCCATGGCGTTGCCGGTGTCATGGAATCCGTTGGTGAAGTCGAATCCCAGTGCGGTGGCGACCACCAACACCAGAACCGCGTCGTTGCCGGTCACGGGCCCGAACCTAACCTGTCGTCCGTACCGGTCCGCTCCCCCGAGGGCTCGGCGCGCCGGGGTGCCGGGGGCGGCCATCCGATCGGACCAACGGCACCGCGCGGTCCCTCCACCGCACGTGACGGCGCGATCCGCGCCGGTTCTGCGGACCGCCGCGCGCAGGGACGAATCCCGGGGCCCCTCCCCCGCGGCCTCGCCGTCCGGGTCGGGTGCGGTGGCCCCGGCCGCACCCCCGCGCCCGCCCCGGACCCGGACCGGACCCCCGACCCCTGCCGGGCCACACCGCCCCGGGCTCCTCGCGCGGTTCACGGCACTCGGCGCGATCCGGGCGACGGGCGCTTCCTGTGCCCCAGTTCGTCGCCTCGCAACGCGTTCGAGTGCGGGACCTGTCCGGCGGACCGCGGCCGACGGGACTCCCGCACGGAAAGACCGCCGTTCCGGCCGGTAGCCAGGGGTAACTCCGTTGTGCCGTCGCGCATCTGACGTGACCTCACCACCCAGCAGACCGGAACGCCTGACGGCTCGTCAAAGTTCCTGGTTCTCCTGCGAACTTGTGTGAAACCCCCTTAAGCTCCCGTTAAAAACAGCGGCTTCCCGCCACACGCGAACTCCCTCGCGAGGCCGGGGCGGAGGCCCGACCGCACGATGAGAGCAGGGATGACCACGACACATGAACAGAGGCCCGGAGCCGTACGCGGCCCGGAGCGGCGACGGCCGGGAGTGCTCGGCCGCCGCACGGTGGGCGGCGCCGCGGCGCTGGCCGTCGGAATCGGCGCGGGCTCGCTGGTGGCGGCGCCTGCGGCCTTCCCGCAGGCGGGCGACGGGACGGTGACGGTCCGCGTGGTGCGGGCCGTGGACACGAGCGGGGTCTGGACGCCCGCTCTGGAGCCGGGTCTGGCCGGCGTGAAGGTGACCCTCACGGACGACGCGGGAGGCGGCATCGAGGGCACCACCGCGGCGGACGGCACGGTGACGCTGGCGCCGGCCGCGACCAAGCTCACCGGCGGCAAGTACCGTGTCCAGGTGGTGAATCCGAAGCCGGGCAAGCTGTTCCCGGCCTTCGCCTCGCGCCAGGGCCTGGCCGGCGGCCCGACCCAGCTGAGCAGCAACGAGGAGTTCGTCGACCTCTCCGGCGGCAAGAACGTGGCGTACACCACCGGGCTGTGGAGCCCCGGTGACTACTGTCAGAAGAACGCGCCGCTGGTCACGACCTGCCAGCCGACCACGCGGGAGGGCGGGACGCAGCGCACGCTGGTGTCCTTCCCGTACAGCGCCCGCGGTACGGACGGCGTGGACGTGAACGTCACCAACGTCGCCACCAACGCCGAGACCGGTGCGCTGTACGGCATCGCGTGGAACCGGGCGGACCGGCGGGTGTTCTCCTCGGCCGTCGCCAAGCGGACCACGGACTACGGCCCCGGCGGCGCCGGCGCGGTCTACGTGACCGACCTCGCGCAGAAGCGGACCTCGCTGTTCACCACCGTCCCGGACGCCGGTTCGACCGTCCACGGCGGCGGCACCGACGACGCGTTCCTGGCGGTGCCGGGCAAGGAGAGCCTCGGCGGCATCAAGATCAGCGACGACGGCAAGGACCTCTTCGTCGTCAACCTCAACGACCGCAAGCTCTACCGCTACGACGCCACCGGGCCCACGGCGGCCGCACCGAAGGCCGCCTACCCGATCCCCGACCCGGGCTGCCCCGCGGCCGGGGACTGGCGGCCGTTCGGCCTCGGCCTCCAGGACGGCACCGGCTACCTCGGCGGCGTCTGCTCGGGCGAGTCGACCGGCAAGGCCTCCGACCTGCGCGCGGTGGTGCTGCCGTTCGACCTGGCCACCGGCGCCTTCGCACCGGCGGTGCTGAACCAGCCGCTCGACTACCCGCGCGGCTCCACGGTCGGCGGCGGCACCTGCGACGGGGCGGGCTGGTTCCCGTGGACCGGCACCTACCCGACCTCGCAGAACGGCCAGGTCTGCGGGGCCTACCTGGCGCAGCCGGAACCGGAGTTGGGCGAGATCACGTTCGAGACGGACGGCTCGATGCTGCTGGCGTTCCGCGACCGCTTCGGTGACCGCGCGCCGGCCGCGCCCACGCCGACCTCCGTCGCGAACGTGCTGTCCGGCGGCGACCTGAACAAGGCCTGCCCGGCGAACGGCACGTACGTGCTCGACACCAACAACGGCTGCGGGCTCTCGCCCCGCGGCACCCGGTTCTTCGACAACAGCCGGATGGGGTCGCACCACAACGCGGCCTTCGCCGGCATGGCACTGTCGAAGGTCGAGAACACCATCGCGACCTCCGGCTTCGACCCCAACTCCACCGCCTACGGCTACGGCACCGCGTTCGTCCAGCGCGACGGCAAGCAGGACCCGCTCTTCGGCCTGCGGCTCAACCCGCCGGGGACCATCGCCCCGTTCGGCAAGGGCGCCTCGATGGGCGACCTGGAGGTGCTCTGCGACCAGGCCCCGCTCCAGATCGGCAACCGGGTCTGGTACGACCCCGAGCGCAGCGGCGTCCAGCGCCCGGGCCAGCGCCCGGTGCCCGCGGCGACCGTCAACCTGTACGACGAGTCGGGGAAGCTCGTCGGCACCGCGAAGACCACGGCGCGCGGCGAGTACTACTTCGACGACTCCAACGTCACCGGCGGCCTCAAGCCGCGCACGAAGTACACCGTCCGGCTCGACAACCCGGCCGACTACGCCAAGGGCGGCCCGCTGTACCAGTGGGTGCCGACCGACGCCGACGTCGGCGACAACCGGTTCGTCGACTCCAAGGGCGTCGTCCCGGCGGGCGGGCAGTACGCCGAACGAGCGCTCACCACGGGCGGACCGGGCGAGAACGACCACACCTTCGACTTCGGCTTCCGACAGCAGGAGGGCGCGCTGCGCCTGGTCAAGCACGACCAGGACGGCAAGCCGCTGGCGGGCGCGAAGTTCCGACTGTGGAAGGAGACCAACGGCACCGACGGGCTGCAGAGTTCCGGCGAGAAGCCCGACACGGCGGCCGGAGACCCCTGCACGACCGGAGCCGACGGCATCTGCAAGGGCAGCGGTGTGCCGGGAACCTACTACTGGCAGGAGCTGGCGCCGCCGGAGGGCTACGCCCCGCCGGAGGTGACGGTGTTCGGGCCGTTGGTGCTGAACGCCGAGAACCTCGGCGCCGGGGTCGAGGTGACGGCCGTCAACCGGCTGATCCCGACGCCGACGCCGAGCGCGACGCCCACGCCCACGCCGACCCCGACGCCGACGCCGACGCCGACGCAGACGCAGGCTCCGACGCAGGCTCCGACGCAGCCGAGCCCGGCCACGAAGCCGCCCGCCCCGCCGGCACCCGCCCCCGTCCCCGCCCCCGGGTCGCACCTGCCCAGCACCGGTGCGAGCGAGGGGATCCCGGTGATGGTGGCCGGCGCGGGTGCGCTGACCGTCCTCGGCGCGGCGCTCGTGCTGCTGGCCCGCCGACGCAGGGCCCGCCAGCAGTAGCACGCCCCGCACGGCGGTCCTGAGGGACCGGCACCGGTCGGGCGGATCCGCGGACTCCGGTCCGTGGACCCGCCCGACCGTCGTGACCGACCGACGAGAGAAGGCGATCGCATGGCCCGGAACGCAGGGGCCCGGACGACAGGGGCCCGAAGGGCAGAAGCCGCGAAGGCGGGCACCGGGGCGGGCAGCGGGAAGCCCGGGAGCGACCCCCGCGCGGCACGTCGTCGGACCCTCCGGTTCAGGACCCTGGTCGCGCTCGTGGTGTGCGCCACCGCCGCGGGCGGCGTCGTCGCCTACCGGACCGTCGCCGACGGGACCGGGGAGCGCGCGGTGACCGTCGACGAGGCCTCCCGGCTGGCCCTGTCGCGCCTGAACCTCTACCAGGCCGGCCCGGTCACCGTGACACTCACCGCCGCCGAGGGCGGGGGCGTCGACGTCCGGGTCGAGGGTGTCGTGGACTACCGCACCCGCCGGGGCGTGGGCCGCTACCGGGTCACGGGGGCGAGCGGCCCGCTCGACCACGGCCTGGTCGTCTGGGACGCCGGCGGGCTCGGGCTCGCCCCCGAGCCCGCCGGTACCGACGGACCGGCCTGGCAGCAGGCCGAGCGCGTCCCCCGGCAGGGCTGGTCCCCGCGCACCTACACGGCGGACCCGCTGGACGCCGGGCTCCAACTGCTGGTCCAGCTGGGCGCCGACCGGCCGGACAACCCGCTGCTGCTCGCCCAGTCCGGGGCGCGCTGGCTCGGCACCGACCGCCTGGACGGCCGGATCCACGACCGGTTCGCCGGCCCGCGCGCCCAGGGCGCCGCGCCCGACGGCGGCCGGTCGCCCCTGACCTACTGGGTCGACGCCGACGCCACGCTGAGGCGGGTGACGATGCGGATGCCGGGCCTGGGCACCCCGACCACCGTGGAGTTCGCCGGACACGACGACGTCGCCAAGCTCCCCGAGGCGCCATGGCTGACCGGCTGACCGGCTGACCCCCGACCCGCCTCCCGCCCCTTCGCCCGACCGTCAGCGCGCGGGCTGCGCCGGGAGCACGCCGGCATCCGTCGGAAGCGGGTACGCCCCCGGGTCCACCGCGCCCGGCAGACCGGTCGCCGGGCGGCCCGGCACCGTCGGGTCGGGCAGCGACGGCTGCGCGGGCGGCGCGGGCACCCGGCTGAACGGGACGCCGGGCGGCGCCAGGACCGTCGCCGTCCGGCCCGCCGGCAGCGGCCCGTGCGCCGGGCTTCCGCAGCCCGCCGCCGCCTCCAGACCGTCAGGGCTCTGCGTGGCGGGCCGGTTGCCGCTGAAGCAGTTGCCGGGGTCCGCCGAGGCGAGCACCAGGTCGGCGCCGTTGCCGTCCACCTGGTTGCCCTCGACCCGGTTGCCGGTCGCCGGGTGGCCCGGCGGATCGGTGACGATCACCCCGGCCGCGCGGTTGCCCCGGACGAGGTTGCGCTCCACCCGGTTCGCGGTGCCGCCGCCGATCCCGATGCCGATCCCGAAGCCGCCGTCGGCCTGTTCGGGCGTGTCGGCGGCGTTGTTGTCGACGACCACGTTGCCCGCGATCACCGCGCCGTGCTGCGGGGCCAGCGCCTCCAGGTCGTTGGAGTTGACCGTGACGCCCACCCGGTTGCCGGCCACGCGGTTGCCCACGATCGACAGGCCGTCGGAGGCGTTGGTCAGCTCGACCCCCACCGCGTTGCGCTCCACGGTATTGCCGCGCACGACGGTGTCGCAGGGCTTGCACTGGCCGACGTAGATGCCGGAGTCGGCGTGCCCGGAGGCGTAGGAGTCCTCGATCACGCCGGAGCGCGCGTCGAAGGCGTAGATGCCGTACAGGCCGTTGTTGTACGACGTCACCCTGGTCGCACGGAAGCCCTCCACGGGCGGGAAGCGGGCGGTGTCCAACGGGTCGTACGCCGAGCCGCCCGCGCCGCGCTGCTGCAGCTTCTCGTCCGTGACGCCGGTGAACAGGACGCCGTTGGCCAGGTATCCGTGGACGGTGAGGTTCTCCACCACGGAGCCGGGCCCGGTGACGGTGATGCCGTTGGCCAGCTTGAGCCCGCCGTCCAGCACCACGGCCGAGCGGTCCGTCCCGCGCACCACGACGTTCCGCTTGGGAACGCGCACGCTCTCGCGGTAGGTCCCCGGGCCGATCAGCACCGTGTCGCCCTCCCGCGCAACGTCCACGGCCTTCTGGACGGTGGGGAAGTCCTCCGGCACGCGGACCACGGTCCCGGCCGGGTGTGCTGCGTCGTCCGAGGCCGGACCCGCGGAGGAGCACCCGGCGGACAGGGCGACCGCGAGGGCCAGGGTGGTCGCCGCCGCTCCGGCCCGGAGGGCTGACGGACGATCAGGAAACGTGATTTGCATGGCACGTGTTCTATCGTCTCCAATAGGGCGCATGCCCACCGAACCGGGAAACGCGTCGTCGTCGAACCCGATCGCCGCGCCCGGCCTCGGGCGGCGGCGGGCGCTGCTGGCGGCCGGTGCGGTGCTCGCCGCCGGCGTCGGAGCCGCGGCGGGCGAACTGACGGACGGCGACCGGACATCGGGCCGCGCCACCGGAGCCGACGGCCCACCGCCCGGGGCACCGATCCCCTTCCACGGCGCCCGGCAGTCCGGTGTGACGTCCCCTCAGCTCGCGGCGACGAAACTGGTCGCCTTCGACCTCCCGCCGAGCTCCACCGCCGCGGACCGGGAGGCCCTGCGCACCCTCCTCGCCGCCTGGACCCGCACCCTTGCCTCGGCGACGGCCGGAACCGGCCCGTCACCCGACCCGCGGCTACGGGCCGGCGGCACCACCCGGCTCACCTCGCTGGTCGGCCTCGGCCCCGCCCTCGCCGCCCGGCTCGGCCTCGCCGTCCCCGCCGGGCTGGCCGAGCTGCCGGCGTTCCCCGGCGACCGCCTCGACCCGGCGCGCAGCGGCGGCGACCTGCTGCTCCAGCTCGGCGCCGCCGACCACTGGACGCTCGCCGTCGTCGGCGAACTCACCGCCACCGCCGCCCGGGCCGCCGGGGCCACGCCCCGCTGGTCGCAGTCCGGCTTCCTGCCGGGCACGGAGCCCGGCGCCACGCCCCGCAACCTGTTCGGCTTCAAGGACGGCAGCGCCAACCCGGACGAGGACGCGGCCCGACAGTGGGTCTGGGGCCCACCGGGGCCGCACGAGAACGCCACCGTCCTGGTCTACCGACGGATCCGGATGGACACCGCCGCCTTCGCCGCCCTCCCCGAGGAGCATCAGAACCTCGCGATGGGCCGCCGCGCCGGTGACGGCGCCCCGCTGACCGGCACGGCCGAACACGACGAGCCCGACCTCTACGCCAAGCACCCGAACGGTGCCTACGTCATCCCCGCCACCGCCCACGTCCGCCTCACCGGCCCCCGGCTGGACGGCGGGGCCCGCATGCTCCGCCGGGGCCACAGCTACGACGACGCCCCCGGCGACCGCGGCCTGCTCTTCTGCGCCTTCATGCGCGACCCCGGCCAGTTCACCCGCGTCCAGGAGCGCCTCGCCACCCGTGACGCCCTCAATCCGTTCCTCGAACACACGGCGTCCGCCGTCGCCCACGTGCTCCCCGGCGCCCCGGAGGGCACCGCCCTGGGCGACCACCTGTGGTCCTGACGCTCCCGGGCCCGCACACCCCGGAGCCGGCTGCGCCCCGCGCGCGGTAGCGGGGGTCAGGGCGGGACCGCTGCGCCCCACCCGGGGCGCGAAGGACCCCCGCCCGTCCGTCCGTCCTGGCCGGTCGGCGTCCGCGTCGGCGCTAGATGCTGAGCAGGCCGACGACGTGGCCGTCGTGGTCCACCACCGGCCAGCTGGTCAGGTCGCGGGAGCGCATGGCGGCAGCAGCCGTGGTGGCCGACATGTCGGCGGTGGCGAACGGGCCGCGGTCCAGGACGATGTTGCGCACCGGGGTGCGCTCGGTGTACCAGGAGCGGGCCTGGAAGGGCGCCAGGTGCAGGTGGGTCAGCAGCCCGGCGCAGCGACCGTCCTCGTCGCGGACCAGGAGGTGGTCCGCGCCGGAGCTCCGCAGGATGTCCATCGCCGTGTCGACCATGACGTCGTCGCCGATCTGCAGCTCCGGGTGTCGCATGAGGTCGCCGACCGTGGTGGTCGTGGGGTGTTCGAGGGTCGTGGTCATGGGCGGGCTCCTTCTCGTGTCGTTCGCCGAGGCAGCCGGTTGATCAGCGCACGCGGAAGCCGCGAGGCAACGGGCCGGGCGTGTGACGGGCGGGGCGTGGACGGTGGAACCGTGCGGCACGTCGCCTACGGTCGGTGCTCACCGCAGAGGGCGGGAGCGAAGAACCGCGAACCGTGAACTGTCACGGGAGGAGGCCGGTCCGGACGCGGCGCCGTACGTCTCGCGTGGGGACGGCCGCCGGTGGCGGGACCGAGGGCCCGGACGGCCCGGGATGCGTCGTGACGCAATGCCGAAGGGCCCGCACCGGGCATCAAGTACTCGGTGCGGGCCCCTCGCTGCTGGGCGGGTGCCGTGGCAGAAAAACTACAGCGGGCGAATGTTCTCGGCCTGCGGGCCCTTCTGGCCCTGCGTGACGTCGAACTCGACCTTCTGGCCCTCAAGCAGCTCACGGAAGCCGTTGGCGTTGATGTTCGAGTAGTGGGCGAAGACGTCCGGGCCGCCACCCTCCTGCTCGATGAAGCCGAAGCCCTTTTCCGCGTTGAACCACTTCACGGTGCCATTAGCCATAAAAACAATCTCCTTCAAGGGCAGTCCGAAACACGTACAGCACGTGCTTCGAGTCGCCGCGATGAGCACCCACCCGGAAATATCCGGGAAACAAAAATGCGCCTGCGATACATCAGCAGGCGCACACAAAGTTCATGGGAACCACTACTGCAACTAAAACGACTCTAGCAGGCCCCGGCCCGCTGCGGGCGGATATTTCGCCCCGGGTTTTTCGGCACCTCGCCGCGGGGCCGCCGGCACCGGGGCGCCGGGACGGCCAACGCGCTCCGGGGGTAGGTCTGTTGGTGCGGTCAGCCGCACCGTCCGAGCCCGCGGCCCTCCGGGGCACGACTCGCCCGGGTGCGGCGCGCCCGCCGTCGCCGCGACAGCCCCCCAGGGCGCGCCCCGGGCCCGCCCGGGCCCGTCCGGCCCACCCCGGTCGGCGCCCCGCCCCGATCCGGGGAGTCCTGTCGGCACACCCGGCATTACGGCCCGCGCAACCCGAATGCTTCGGGAAAGTCCCACCCCCGCGATATCCGGCGCATACTGGAAGGGATGAGGAAATCTGCAGCAGTCCACCGCCACCTGCCCACCAGCCCCTTCAAGGCCCGGGTCGAAGCGCCGCGCAAACACTTCGCCGTCGGTGACCGCGTCAGCCACGACACGTTCGGCCTCGGCCGGGCCATCGGGGTCGAGGGCGACAGCGATATCGCGGTTCTCGTCGACTTCGGATCCCGACAGGAACGCATCACCCAGCCCTACACCTCGATGTACAAGCTCTGACCCGGCGCCTCACCTCGCCGTTCACCCCCTCCCTCCGGCTCCGGCCGACGCACCGGCGGTCGTCGACGCCGGGCGTCCGGCCGATCGGCCGGCGGCACGCCCACGGGTCGCGCCGTGGGAACGCCTCGCCGTGGCAGCGCCGCGGAGACCGCCCCGGGGCAAGGCTAGGCGGCCCCGGCACGGTGTCCTAGGCTGGGAGTCATGTCGAACCCCGACGGGCTGCTCGTCGACATCGCCGCGATGGTCGAATCCGAGCACAGCAACCAGATGTCCTTGACCGTGGTGGTCCCAGGCGCGGTCATCACCGGCAGGCTCGCGCCGGTGACCCTGTGGTGGGAGCGGGTGGCGGAGGTCCTCCAGGCGTCCGATCACCTGAAGCCGTTCGCCGCCCTCTTCGCCCAGCCCGCAGACGGCCCGCCCGCACGCCCCACCCACCTCCACCTCCACCGGGCGAAGATCCTCCAGGGCGACTTCGCGCTGCCCCACACCGGGGGCATGTACCGCATCGCCATCGAGGACGTCAACGCCTGGACGGTCGGAGACCTCAGCTACTCCGACACCTGACAGCCACGGTCGCCCCGCCCTTCCCCTGCGAATTTCCTCTGCGAAGCACACACCCCTGCGGGTGATCCGGGCCCTCGGCGGCCTCGGATCACCCGCAGGGGTGGTTTCGGTCCGTGATCGGCTCCGGCGCGCAACGGCGCACCGGAGCCCCGGGAATCAGCGGGACATCAGCGGGACATCAACGGCCCTGGAGGGACTTGACGTTGTCGCCGAAGCTCCAGCCCTTGGAACCGTCCCAGTTGATCGACCACGTCATGAGCCCCTTGAGTGAACCGCTGAACGCGTTCCACGACTGGCTGACCAGGCCCGGCGCCATGTAGCCGCCGCCCGCGCCGGGTTGGGCCGGCAGACCGGGCACCTGCTTGTCGTACGGCACCTTGATCGTGGTGCCCTGGATGACCAGGCCGTTGTTCAGGCAGGTGGTCTGCGCGGTGAAGCCCTGGACGGTGCCGGCCTGGTAGGAGTCACCGGAGCAGCCGTACATGCTGCCGTTGTAGTACTGCATGTTCAGCCACCACAGTCGACCGTTGTCGACGTACTTCTTGATGATCGGGAGGTAGGAGCCCCAGATCGACCCGTAGGTGACGCTGCCGCCGGTGACGTACGCGGTCTCGGGGGCCATCGTCAGACCGAATCCCGCGGGCATCTGGGCGAGGACGCCGTCGATGATGCGGATCAGGTTGGACTGGGAGGCGGACAGGGTGTTGATGTTGCCGCTCCCGGACAGGCCGGTCTCGATGTCGATGTCGATCCCGTCGAAGTTGTACTTCTTGAGGATCGGGACGACGGTCGCCACGAACTTGTCGGCGACGGTGCTGGAGCTGAGGTCGATGCCGGCGGCAGCACCGCCGATCGACATCAGGAGCGTGGCTCCGGCGGCCTTGGCCTGGCACATCTCGGCCGGGGTCGAGACCTTGACGCCGGCGTCCATGCCGTCCTGCCACAGGACGGTGCCGTCCGAGAGGATCACCGGGAAGGCGGCGTTGATGACGTTGTAGCCGTGCGCGGCGATCCGGCTGTCCGTGATGGGGACCCAGCCCATGCCGGGGTGCACGCCGTTCGCGGCACCGTCCCAGTTCTCCCAGTAGCCCTGCAGCACCTTGCCCGACGGCTTGGGCTTCGTCGGGCAGGTGTCACCCGGCGGCGTGGTCGGAGGCGTCGTGGGCGGTGTCGTGGGCGGCGTGGTGGGCGGTGTCGTGGGAGGGGTGGTCGGAGGCGTCGTGGGCGGCGTGGTGGGCGGCGTCGTCGGAGTGGTCGGCGACGGGCTGTTGCCGCCGGGGCCGGCGAGCGACACGTCGTCCACGTGGTACGCGGGCTGCCCGTACCAGCCGTGCAGGAAGACGGTCACCGAGGTGGTGTTCGCCCCGGTGGCGAAGGCCACGCTGAGCTGGCTGTAGGACGAGCTGCTCGGCGTCCAGGTGGAGGTGGTGCCCGTGAGGCCGGTGCCGGTGGCGCCCAGGTAGATGTAGCTGCCCTGGACGTACGCGCTCAGCGTGTACTGGGAGTTGGGCTGCACGCTGATGGTCTGGGTGCACTGGGCGTTGTCCAGGCCGGTCGGCGTCGCCTTGAGCGCGGAGGTGCCGGAGCGGACCGGGCTGCCGACGGCCGCGCCGGATCCGCCGGAACAGGTCCAGTCGGCGAGTCCGTTCTCGAATCCGGAGTTGGCCACCAGGTTGGGGGTGACGGCCCCGGCCGTGACGGTACCGGCCACCGCGAGGCCGGCGCCGATGACGGCCGCGGCGCTCATCCCGGCGAGGGAGCGCCGCAGGACGGCCGGTCCGGGCCGGGTGCGGCCGGTCCGGTTCACGTGCGATGCGCGCTCCACGGCCGCCCGCTGCGGGCGGGGGGTTCGGGACGACTCGCTCCCGGTCCGGTCGCCTTCGAGGCGGCCGGGGTTCGCACCAGGGCGGGAATCGCCCGACAGACGCGGAGTACGGGACCTCCGACGGAACATGTTGTGCTCCCTTCCCGCCGAGCGCCATGGACATGACCGACGCGTGGGGGCGTGACGCCCGGCTCTGGGTGAGGTGGGGACATGTGGGGCTGTGCCGGACCGGATCGTAGAAGGGGTGGCGAGGCCCGTCAATAGGTCTGGACCAATCCCGGGAGGCGCGGCCCGGTCGAGCGAGGGCGGCCCGCCGAGGGTCCGCGCACGGAAGGGCCGACAAGTACACTGGAGGTGAAGGCAGTTGTACCGATCACCCGGTCCGCGGCCCGGTGGTGGCCACGCCCACCGCCGCCTCCCTCGACCGGCCGACCACAGGCGAGTTCCGGCCGCCGGCCGTCACGGGCGTGCGCCCGGTGGCCGGATTCCCCCCACCAGGGGCGGCGGGCGCCGGAGGACCGCGTGGCGGCCGGGCCCGGCGGGACCGGCAGGTGATTGACCCGTCCCGGTGAACGTCGGCCGTTCTCAACGACGTTCGGCCACCGGGCTCCTAGGTTGGGACCCGGTTTCGCACCCCCTACCGAACGGGAGACCCGCATGGCCGAACAGGCCGACCTCATCCTCCACGGCGGCGAGATCGTCACCGTCGCCGAGCACAGCGACGCGTCGCCCGAAGCGGTGGCCGTCAAGGACGGCACGATCGTCTTCGTCGGCACCCGGAAGGAGGCGGAACACTGGAGCGGCCCGCGGACCGTCGTACGGGACCTCGAAGGCCGCGCCCTCCTGCCCGGGTTCATCGATGCCCACGGACACCTCGGCGGCATCGGCCTGCAGACCGTCATCGCCAACCTGCTGGCCGCGCCGGACGGCGACGTCACCGACATCGGCTCGCTGAAGGACAAGCTGCGCGCCTGGGCCGACGGCCCGACGGGGACTGACTCCGCGTGGATCATCGGGTTCGGGTACGACGACGCGATGCTCGACGAGGGCCGGCACCCCACCCGCGACGACCTCGACGAAGTGTCCACGGAACGCCCGGTGCTGGCCATCCACCAGTCGTTCCACCTCGGCGCGGTGAACAGCCTCGGCCTGCGGCTGCTCGGCTTCTCCGCCGCCACGCGCGACCCCGAGGGCGGGGTGATCCGGCGGCGGGAACTCGCCGTCCCGCCCTCGTACGGCGAGCCCGACGGCGTCCTGGAGGAGAAGGCGTTCACCCCGGCCTCGGAATCGGCACTCGCGGGGCTGCCGGAACGCGAACTGCGGGCGCTGTTCGTCACGGGCGCGGCCACCGCGGCGGCCTTCGGCTTCACCACGGTGCAGGAGGGCGGCACCAACCTCGCCAACCTCAAGGCCCTGCGGGACACGGCAGCCGCCGTGCTGCTCCCGGTCGACGTGGTCGCGTACGTGAAGGCCGAGGATGCCCTCGCCTCCGCGCTGGACGACCCGATCGGCGTGAGCGACACGTACGTCGACCGCGTCCGGGCGGCCGGGGTGAAGCTGGTCCTCGACGGCTCGCCGCAGGGGCGCACCGCGTGGCTGACCAAGCCGTACCTGACGCCGCCGGCCGGGCAGCCGGACGGCTACAGCGGGTACCCGACGGTGCCGGACGACGCGGTGGTCGCCAAGCAGGTCGGCACGGCGGTCGAGCGGGGCTGGCAGGTCCTGGCGCACGTCAACGGCGACGCGGCGATCGACCAGTTCCTCCGGGCGGTCGAGGCCGCCGGGCCGGGGCGGCGGCCGACCGTGGCGATCCACGCGCAGACGGCCCGCGAGGAGCAGGTCGAGGCGTTCGCCCGGCTGGAGATCGTGCCCTCCTTCTTCTCGATGCACACCTACTACTGGGGCGACTGGTACCGCTCGGTGGTCCTCGGCGAGGAGCGGGCGGAGGCCATCTCCCCCGCCCGCTGGGCGCTCGACCGGGGCCTGCGCTACACCTCGCACCACGACGCGCCGGTCGCCCTGCCGAACTCGATCGCCGTGCTGTCCAGCCAGGTGACCCGGCGCACCCGCACCGGCGCCGTCCTCGGGCCCCAGCACCGGGTGTCGCCCCTGGACGCCGTCCGCGCGATCACGATCAACGCCGCCCACCAGTACGGCGAACAGGACCGCAAGGGCAGCATCGAGGTCGGCAAGCTCGCCGACCTGGTCGTCCTCAGCGCCAACCCGCTGACCGTCGATCCGGAGGAGATCCGCGACATCGAGGTCGTCGAGACCATCAAGGCCGGCGCCACCGTCCACCCGCCCGCACCGACCGGCCGGGCCTCCGAGCCCCCGGCAGCCGACCCGGCGACCGCGCCCACCCCGCACTGGGGCTGCTCCTGCTGAACCGGCGGCCACGGCCGCCGGTCGTTCCCGGCCCGGGCCGGGCGCACGGGCCGGGCCGGGCGCACGGGCCGTCGGCGGCAATCCTGACGTCACCGGTATCGAGGCCGGTCCGCAAAGCCCGGCGGGCCGGGGTCGTGCACGAAAGGGCAATCCGGCCGGCCCCGTCGTATGGATGCCCTGGGCGCGACGGCGCCCAACGAGACCGCGAGCTGGGGTGCGCCGATCCTGGGCGGCATCCTGGGGTACAAGGGGTCCACCTGGACGATCAAACCGCTGGGCGGGGACCGCTACCGGATCGTCAACGACCTCGGTTTCAACCTCACCGAGAACCCCGACACCTACGTCGCCGAACAGCAGGCGTGGGGCAACACCCCCAACCAGAAGTGGCAGTTCGTCAGCCTCGGCAACGGCAAGTACCGGATCCGGATCGACGACGACAACTGCCTCACCCACGACTCCGACCACAAGCAGCTCGGCGTGTGGACCTGCGAGGGCGGCTGGAAGCAGGAGTGGTCCTTCCAGCTCCACTGATGCACAACCCTTGACGACACCTGGCCGCGCATGAGGCCGAAGTCGCCCACGCCTCATGCCGGCCAGAGCAACACCGAAGGGCGCCAGCCGCACGGCTGGCGCCCCAAGGCCCTTCCCAGAGGGCGGTTCACGAGTATGTGTCCAATTCCGTCCCGGTGCCGACGGCAACTGCGGTGCGATTCGAGGAATGCGCGATCGAAAATGGGCGTGTGAACGAGACAACTAATTCCCTGGGCCCGCTGGAACGCGTCGACGGCCGCTGGATCCTGGGGGACATCGGCCGGCCGGACGGTGGTGCCTGGGTGAAGTTCAGCACGGAGGGCCTGCACGCACAGGCGCGTGGCTCCGGGGAGGACGTCATCCCCTGACCCCGGATCATGTCGGGGATGGCTCTGGTCCTGGGCGAAAAGTACCCCGGCAAGGGCGGGAACGTCGCCCTGATGGGCACGCTCGGCAGCCTGCCCGGTCCTTTCCGCGGACGTGGTGGCGGCTACCTGCGTATGACGGTGCGGAACCCGTAGCACCCGCCTGCCTCCCGACAGCGGAACCCACGTCCGGCCGCACATTCGACCGGCCGCTACTTCCTCGGAGCTCGGGGGGCAGCCAGGAGGACCCGGGTGGAGGTCGGCGCGGTTCCGGGAGGCGGGAGCGGGGTGTTGCGCAGTCCCGGTGTACTGCTTCGGCGATTGGGCTGTGTGGGCTGGGGGTCTTTCGCGTCCTGGGTGGGCCGCAGTGTCTCGCACTGTTCGGCCCCGGTGAAGGTCTGGGCGAGCAGGGAGCTGGCGTTGACGGTGGAGGGGCTGTCGACGGTGATGTTCTCCACGGTGCTGCTTCCGGCGTCGTCGTCGACGTGCAGGACCCCGTTGGTGCGCACCATGGCGTTCTGCGCGGAGAGGACCAGGATGTCCTTCGGCTTGAGGGTGATCTTGTAGGTCATCTTCTCGGAGGAGGTCTCGGCGAGTTCCGTTCCGGCGGTGAGCCGGAAGGCGGCTTCAAAGGCTCCCTTGATGCCGACGTGCAGTTCGTCCCTGGCCGAGACGGTGCCGGTGGCCTGGGTGGTGGTCGACAGCTGGTTCTGGGCCTCCTTGGCGACTTCGTTCTGGGCGGTGTTGGTCACGGCGGTCTCGGCCTGGGTCTGCGACTGGGCGGAGCTGGTGAACTCGCTGTTGGGACCGGTGTCCTTGGGCGCGGTGTGGAAGGTGTTGCCGCTGCCGTTGGTCTGTGTGCCGGTCACCGTCGCGGCGACCTCGGTAGTGGCGGTGGAGGTGTTGGTGATGGTCTCGGTGGTCTGCTGGGTGACCGATTCCTGCTTCTCCGCCGTGGTGGTGACCTCGGTGGTGTTGTCGACGGTCCCCTCGATGGTGGCCTTCCCCGAGATCTCGCCCTCGATGTTGTCGGTGATACCGGAAGTGAGGGTGACTTCGCGCTCGACGGCCATGTCCTCGTTGGTGCAGTTGACGACCGCGCTGCCGACGTTGGTGACGGCGGTGACGTACTCCGTCGGCCCCGCGGTGACGCGGAAGTTGCAGTCGCTGCGTCTGCAGGCCCGCAGCGCGTCCTTCACCGGGATGCTCTGGCCGTTGCGGAACGCCTTGGCGACGGCGGCTCCGCCCGGCGCGCTGCCGGCCGGTGCGGCGAAGGCGGGCAGTGCGGTGGTGGCCGTCAGCGCCAGGGTGAGGGCACCGGCGCGGGCGGCCATGGCCCGGCGCGTACGGGGGCCAGTGGGGACGGGAGGGTTTTTCGGATGGTGCACGGGGCCTCTCCTCTGAAGCTCGGCTCGATCGGTCGGGTCGTGGGCGAAAGAGCGGGCCGCTGGGTTCACGGCCGGGCGGGGGACAGCTCGGTGAGCCGGGTGTCCCGGTTCTGCGGCGAGGCAGGAACGCGCGGCAGGCCGTCCGGGAGCGGACCGCCGCGGAGCGAACCGCCGCGCAGCGGCCCGGCGGCGGGAAGGGAGCGGGTGCCGCCGTTGTCGGGGGTGACCTTGAGCGGGCGCTCGGTCAGGCAGTGCTTCTTCTCGTCCTGGGTGAGCGGGCCGGTGCGTTCGTAGAGTCGGTCGGGCACCTTGCCGGACGGAAAGTCGAACATCGCGTCGATGGTGATCCCGCCAGGGCTGCGGAAGAGCCCCTCGATACGCTCACGCGCGGGCTGCACCTCGATCCAGCTGGCCTCCCCCGGTTGGACGGCCTGCTCCACCTGCTTGGTGGTGGAACGGGAGGCGGTCAGCGGGTTGGTGGTGTTGGCCAGGCCGGAGTTGCCCTCGTTGCGCTGGAACCCGGCCGCGACCTGCTTGAACATGTTCGGGTTGGCCGACTGCATGCCGGCGTCGTCCTCGCCGGTGTTGGCCGGGTTCTGGTCGGCGGAGTTGGCGTTCCTGACCCGGCCGGCCTCCTGGCTGATGCTGTCGAAGCCCTCCTCGGCCCAGGTGACCGTGCGCCGGTCCACCACCTGGTTGCGGGTGCAGTTGAGGTAGGCGTAGTCCAGGATCCGGTTGCTCCCGTAGAACTGGTAGCTGTACCGGGGGTCGGCGGTGAAGCGGCAGGCGTTGGCGGCAGCCCGGCAGTTCTGGGCGGCCGAGGCCAGGGAGATCTCGTCGACGCCGTTGTAGGCGCTCCACGGCAGCTTGTTCTGCTCGATCCGGTGGTCGATGAAGGCGGCCTGCTCCTCCACGGAGACGGCGGCGAGCAACGGGCCGCAGGAGGCGTCCGGCTGAGGATTGTCCTCCAGCGACTCGAAGACGATCAGCGGGTTGTCCTCGGCCGCGGTGAACTCGAACACCCTGGGGGCCGGCGACCAGGCCCCGGAGCCGACGGTGCCGGCCGCCTTGGTGTACCCGAGGGTGGTGTAGTCCTGGGTGTACTGCACGGTGCGGACGATCTCGCCGGCCGCCCTGGCCGGCTCACCGGCGGCGTCGTACGCCGTCTCGCGGTAGGCACTGACCCGGTACTTCTGGCCGCCCGCCACCTCCGCCGGGCTGCACGAGCCGAGGGTGGAGGCCGAGTCGGAGAACCGGACGCGGACCTGGGCGCCCGCGTTCACGTTCCACAGGCGCTGCCGCAGCCTCCCGGGGCCGTCCGAGTTCAGCGACACCGTCTGAAGCCGCCTGGGGTGGTTGGCGAGGGCAGCCGAGAAGACCTGGAGCCGGGTCGGGTTCGCCCCGTACCAGCCGGTCGGCACCGTCGCGGTCGGGTTGGTGGCGGAGGCGACCGGCGGGGAGGCGAAGTCGGAGTTCTCGACGGCGACGGGCGTCCACGGGTCCTCGGCGGCGGCGGGCGTCGCGGCGAACGCAAGGGAGAGAGCGACGGCCCCGCCGAGTACGTACGAGGCGGGAGTCCTGATCGGTCCGATCGGCACGGGTTCCTCCTGATGGGGCCCGGTACGCCCGCACTGCGTGCTGCGGTGGGCCGCGGCGTGCACGGGCGGCGGGCCGGGCGGGGGCGGCAGGTCACGGGGTGGGGAGCGGGGTGAGCGTTCCACCCGGGGTGGGGCGGGTCTGCTCGCCGTCCTGGTCGGACAGGCCCGGGCGGCAGTTCCAGGTTCTCGGGTCGTACTCGTACTGGTCGGGCCGGTAGGCGCCGGTGTGCTGGGCGGAGATCGCGCACATCTGGCCGGCCGCGGTCTTCGGGTCGGAGTACCGGTCCTTGTTGACGATGCTGTTCACCAGGGCCGAGGTGGACGCCGTGTCCTGCTTGGTGGCCGCACCGTCGGTGGCGTACTTCGCCACACACGGGGCGCTGTCGGGCGGGCAGGCGTCGATGGCCTGCTGGTTGGCGGTCTGCGCGGTGCAGCCGTCCGGCAGCGAGCCGTCCGCGAAGGGCACGCAGGCGTCGGAGTCGGCCACCGGCGGCTTGTCCCCGGAGGGGATCGCGGGCCGCTCCGGCGCGGGGGTACCCGCCGTGGGGACGGCCGGTGAGGGAGTATCCGTCGCCGCCGCAGCGCCCTGGTCGATGCGGACGTTGGACACCAGTGCGCCGAGCACACCGGTCTCCAGTGAGGTGAACCGCAGGATCGGGTTGTCGCCGGCCGCGGTGAACCGGTAGGTGTTGGTGTTCCGCCAGGGTGTGCCGACCGTCGTCCCGGAGAGTGTGGTGAACTGCTCGGCGACGCCGCCCGTGGCGCTCACCTCGTAGCGCCGCTGGGCGGTGTTGCCGTCGTAGCGGTTCGGCGAGTCGTCCCATCGCACGGTGATGACGGCACCGCTCCTGATGTTCTGCAGGGTCTGTGTGAGGTACCCGGTGGCTCCGTCATTGAGATCGAACGCCTGGTAGTAGGACGGGTGTTTGGCCAGGCCGGCGGAATAGAGGTCGCCACTGCCCTCCCAGAAGTCGGGCGCCGCGGTGACGAGCCCCCCTTTCGGGGCCTGTGGCTGGGCCATCGTCCCGTTCACGGCGGTCGGCTGCTCCTGCGCCGCCGAGGCAGTCGGGGCCGTCCCGAGCAGGGCGAGCACGGCGACGGATCCCACGGCGGCGCGTCTGACGGCGAGGGTCCCCGGACGGTGGAGCGGTTTGCCGGTGGTGCAGACCTGCATGGCTCTCCCGGATGATCATCAAAGCGTATATGCCCTTCATATGACAGAAACGACGCTCCATCACATGACACCCCCTACGGATCACCACCGGACGGCTTCTGCCATCCGGCCGGCCTAACACCCCTGGGTCCCGTGCTGCCCGGTGCCGCCGCCGGCCGGCCCAGAGCCCAGAGCCGCGAGGACCAGCGCTGCCGAGCGCCCAGCTGGGCCGGCCGCTTCGGAGAATCGGCGAGACACGCAGGGTGTGCGACAGACTCGCAGCCAGGGGCGACAACCACCAGCCAGAGGCCGCCCTCGAACTGCTCCCGGCACGGCTGTGCCCCGGGGTCTCACATGCTCGTCAAGGGCTGCCGGACAGTAGAGTGCTCCGGCGGGTGATTGGTGGGGCCTCGGTTCGACCCAAGGTTCACGAGCGAGCCCGGCATCAGCCCCTGAGGCACCGTCCGTGGCGTGGCAGACGGACCGGGTTGCGGTGTCGGACTTGAGTTTGAGTGCTTTCGAAGTCCTACGGTCGTGGCAACACCGGACACCACGGGAAGCCTCCGTCTCCGGCACCGGCGTCGCTGAGCGGTTCGCCGGACGGCAGCGGGACTCGCAACGGTGGGGTTCACCGTCAGGGTGAGGACCGGAGGTACGCTCTCCGGTCCGTCCCGGCCATCTCGATCTCCTCAGTCGGTCGCTCCTCCCATCGTGCTGCGCGGGCAGAGGAGGCGCGATCGGGAGCACGTCGGAGCCGCCGACGCGTGCTGCCGTCCCACGCCCGGGCTGCTTCCGGCAGGTCCGGCGCGGTTCGGGCCCTCCCGGGCGGAGGAGACCCGGGAGGTGGGGCCGGTCGGCCCTGGCGGATGCAGCACCCCGGTGGTGCTCTGGAGGCACCCGGGTGCGCGGCGCCGCCGCCGGAGCCGGGCCCGCCGTAGCAGACCGCAGTCACGCTGGTACCTGCCCGCCGACAGCGCCCCGGTCGGCGGCCCACCCGGACGCCGCTCCGAGGCCGGACGACCGGTACCGGTGCGGTCGGCCCGGCGCGAGGGCCGGTCGACCCTCGCGCCGGGTACCACGACCTCCCTAGTGTGGAGCACAGGGCAGGCCGAACTCGTCGTCCTCGGGTCGCGCAGGCTCAGCCGCTTGGAAGAGGTGCTGAGCGCCTCCTCGGTGACCGTCCCGGTGAGTGCCCAGGCCCACTGCCCCGTGGTCGTCGTCCGCGAACCGGAGCATGTCACCCAGCAACCTCCTTACGTGGTGGTCGGCGTGGACGCCAGCCCCTCGTCAGCCGCAGCCGCCGCGATCGACTTCGCCTTCGACCTCGCCGCGCCAAGGCAGGCCGCGCTGCGCACCCTCCTCATCTGGCAGTCGCACCTCGTCGGCCACATTCACGTCGACGAGGAGGCCACCGTCCAGTCCCTGCGGCGGCTGCTGGACGAGGCCACAGCCGGGCGCCGCGCGACGCACCCGGACATCACGCTGACGCACGAGGTGATCCGCGGCCACCCCGTCGAGGAGCTCGCCAAGGCCTCCGAGCACGCGCTCGCCGTCGTGGTGGGGCGCCGTGGACGGGGCGGCTTCACCGGCATGCGGCTCGGGTCGGTCCCGCACGGCCTGCTGCATCGTGCCCACTGCCCGGTCATCACCGTCCCCGCCGTCCCGGTCGGCGGGCGCTGAGGACGACCGCCTCCCGACGGGACCTCGACCGCTCAGCCCCGTCGACCCGGACGGTCGGCGTGCGAACCCGACACGGGCGAACGATGCCGCAAGAGCGCGGGCGCTGCTCGGTGAGGCCGCTGCCGGCCTCTGACCTGCGTCCCGCTCAACCGCGACGGCGCCCGTCAGGTCCGGCCGGTTGGCTTCCCCGCGCGTCCCGAGCAACGCTTGGAAGGGCATCAAGAGAAGGAAATGAGCACGCACACCTCTCCGACGGCTCCTGGCGACATCGCACGGCTCGCGGTTGATGCCCTCAGTTCCGGCGATCTCGACCGGTTCGCCGAACTCGTCCACGAGGACGTCGCCTTCGACATCTTCCCGTTCGGGGAACAGCACGGACGGATTGCCGTGCGGGGCTTCTTCACGGAGCTGCGCGACGCCCTGCCGGACTCTCGATGACCGTGGAGGCCGTCACCGGGGACGCGCAGCCGTCGCGTGGCGGATCACGGGCACGTTCAACGGCACCGGGTTCCAGGGGTTCGAACCGAACGGCCGCGCCTTCGACATCCACGGCGTCGACTTCATGGACGTCGACTCCGGCCGGGTCAGACTCAACCGGGTCGCCTTCGACGGTGCCGAGTGGGCCCGGCGGCTCGGGTTGCTCCCACCCCGGGGTTCGGCTGCCGAGTGCACCGTGCAGGCTGCCTTCAACCTCAGGACACGGGTTGCCCGACGGTGGCACGAGCGTCGGCGCGCGGCAGGTCGACGGCCCGCCTAGAAGGCGCTACCACCATGCCCGGAGTCGCCTGCAGAGGACCGCTCCCCTTCCCATGACTCATTCAACGAGCCTCCGGGCAAAGGGACATGGCCTCGGCAGAGCGTTCTGTTGGCGCCTCTTGAGAAATTCACCCGACCGGCAGATTCACGAACCGGACAGTCGAGCCCCCAGGCCGCCGCCATCAGCTTTCAACGGCCCACGCCTTCGAAAGACAGTTCGCGTTCGACTAATTTTCGCTCACGCCATTCAGTGAACGGTTCGAACCGGACCGGCTTTGCACTCTGCGGGTCGACCGGATCCGATCGTCTCCCTGCCCCATCGATCCGCCGACAAGGCGCCGCACGTCCCCTCACTCGCGGCCGATACGGCGTCCCGTGATCTCGTCAGGACGGATGCGAATCCACAGCGGACGGTCACCACCGGCCCACGGGGTGGTACCGGGGAGCCGCGCCAGCCGCTGCTGTTCGTCAAGGTCCTCCACGTGACGGGCCCGGCCGACGACGAGGACGCTCCAGCCCCGGCTCCCGCGGTCGTCGATGTGGTCCACCTGGAACGAGACCGGCGATTCGTCGGCCGGGGCGGCGGCGCGTGGTGCCGTCCGGTAGACGACCGTCCGGGAGTCCACGGCGTAGTTGACCGGGTAGACCGCCGGTCCTGGCTCTGCGTTCAGGGCTATCCGGCCGATGCCCCGCGAGCCCATCAGCTCCCAGCACTCGGGCTCGGTGAGGTGGAACAGCACCGGCCGCGCGCCGGCGTCGGTCTGGCCCGGTGGAGCGTCGGCACGGCCCTCCAGCAGCACCGGCCACGTGGTGCCGAGCGCGACCGCGATCCGGACGAATGCGGCAGGGTCGAACGCCGGGCCCACCTTCAGCAGATGGCGCAGATACTGCGGTGCCATGGCCGCCTGGTAGGCCAGTTCCTGCTCCGTCAGACCGAGACGGCTGCGGCGGTCTCTGATCCGGCGGGCGACGTCGGCGGGTTCGGCTCGCTGTACGGCGCCAAGGTCAGGGGTGTGGTTCACGGTGGGCTCCTCGGCTCTCGGACACTGCGCGTCACATCGGGACCAGCGCGACCGGCTCGCTCCTCCGGGGCCGCGAAGCAGCGAGGCCGGCTCCGCTCCCGCCTCAAGCGTTCCTCCACACCGGGAACGTCGCCAGGGGAGGGCCGACCGACGTCCCTGCGGCCCGGATCCGCGCCGCCTCCCGCCCGGCGCGGTCCCGCGTCCGCGCCTACGCTGGTCAGTGGCATCGGGCGAGCCGAGGAGGGCCCCTTGGACAGCGCATCGGAGAGTTCCGCCGCTGTCCCGAGGCTGCGACTGGACGAGCTGCTGGACGAGCTTCAGACCAGGTTGGACGCTGCCCGGGGCACCCGTGACCGGGTGCACAGCCTGCTGGAGGCCGTGCTGGCGGTCGGGCGCGACCTGGAGCTCGCCCAGGCTCTGCGGCACATCGTGGAAGCGGCGGTGACCCTGGTGGACGCCGAATACGGCGCGCTGGGCGTGATCGGCGACGACCGGAGGCTATCCCAGTTCATCCCCGTAGGCGTCACCGACGAACAGACGGCGCTGATCGGCGGCCTGCCGGCCGGCCACGGCGTGCTGGGTGAGCTGATCCGCCACCCGCAGCCGCTGCGGCTTGCCCGGATCTCCGACCACCCGGCCTCCTACGGCTTCCCGACCGGGCACCCGCCGATGCGGTCCGCCACCCGACGGCACAGGGGATTCGGGTCCCGCCCCACGGCACGACGGAGATGCCGCCTGAGGGTGGTTCGCGCGGCCGGGCGCACGGTGGTCGTGGATGGCGCCGACATGGCCCGCCTCCTCGTCACCTCGATCGATCCGGCCGGACCGGTGCCACCAGTCTCTCCGGGCACCACCGCCCGGCCAAGGGCCGGACGGTCCACCCGGCCGCCGTCAGGAGCGCCGTCACCCCACGGGACCACCACGACTTCGCGGGGGCGGTGGAGCCCGACCACTGGCCGGCCCTCGGCCGCCTGGTCTTCAGACTGATGGGCGGGCGGTTCGGCGACCACCGGGACTGGGACGACGTCGACCACTGGACCGGATCCGTCGCCCGGGAACTGGCGACCGGCCCGTAACGACGACGCCCCGGCTCCGTGCGACCACGGCCGACCGGACGAGCCCGCCGATCCGGCGGCGGGCGCCGCGCAGGGTCATCCGAGCCGAACCACCGTGGCCGCTCCCGCCCCGCTCGCCGGTTCCGGGCCCCGGTCGGACGAGCCGCCGGGCCGGCGACCGGCACCGCGCCGCACGGGATCCGCCGTCCGGTGTGGCCCGCGTCCTCCACCGCCGACGCACACCCGGCGGCCGCGGTCCTCTCGGCGGCGCGGTCAGGGCCGAACGACCCACGCCTCCAGAGTGCGTGGCGGAGGACGATGGGAGCAGAGGTGAGAGCGATGCACACAGTGATCGTGTACGAGAGCATGTACGGCAACACGCGTGAGATCGCCGAGGCGATCGCCGCAGGCGTCCACGAAGCCGCCCCGGACGCGGCGGTCGACTGCATCCCGGTGGCAGAGGCCGACGCCGACATGACGCGGACCGCCGATCTCCTGGTGGTCGGCGGCCCGACACACATGCACGGCATGTCCTCCGGTCTCAGCCGCAGGATGGCCGCCACGGCCGAGGCGAGGAAGGAGGACCACGAGGACGCCGCTCGGGAGGCCGCTTCGACGGCCGAGGGGCCCGGTCTTCGCACGTGGTTCCACGACCTCCCGAAGACCGAGCCCGGTACCCACGCAGCGGCCTTCGACACACGCGCCGACATGCGGATGAGCGGCGGCGCGGCGGACGCCATAGCGCAACGGCTCTCCCGCCACCACTACGACGTGCTGGCGGAACCCGAGGGGTTCATCGTCGAGGATGCCGACGGCCCCCTGCGGGCGGGCGAACTCGACCGCGCCCGTGCCTGGGGCGCCGGCCTGGTCTGACGGGCCACCGGCCGCCCCGGTCGCGGCGGCCCGACGGGTTCCCCCGGGATGCCGTGGTGGCGATGCGCAGGCTCCCGCACACTGCCCCGCGGTCAGACGACCGCCCAGCCCACCAGCGCCGCGACAACGCCCAGCGCACCCGCTCCGCACAGGGCGCTGACCACGCCCTTGCGAGCGGCCAGCAGCCACAGCAAGGCGCCGGCCAGCACCGCGTACTGCCAGCCGTGCCGCAGCGCCGAGGCGAGGGGAATCGCCGACCCGGCGATCGCACCGATCACAGCGGGTCCGGCCCCCGTGAAGAACGCCTGTACCCGCTCGCTGGCCCGAAGTCCGTCGAAGTGCCGCCCTCCGAAGACCACGAACAGGAACGACGGGCCGAACGCCACCACGGCGGCGAGCAGTCCGCCCCACACTCCGGCAGCCGCGTACCCGACCACCGCGACGGTCTGCACCACCGGGCCCGGCGTGATCTGCCCCAGCGCCACCGCGTTGAGGAACTGGCCGTCACTCATCCAGTGGTAACGGTCGACGGCATCGGCCTGCATCAGCGGGATGATCACGAACCCGCCGCCGTACGACAGTGCACCGACCTTCAACGCCACCCACGCCAACGCCAACGTGCCGCCACCGAGCGCCGGAGCCGCAACGAGCAGCGGCCAGGACACCACCCGACGACCTGGCCCCTGCCTCCCGCGGGTGCGGACGGCGACCTCGGCCAGGCCGGCCGCCAGGAGCACCAGAACCAGCCACGGGCCCGTCAGCGCCGCAGCAGTCCCACCCGCGAGCGCGTACCCGGCCCAACGCACCCGTGCCGGGCGATCCGTCCCCGCGCGCTTCCAACTCGCCGGGGCGAGCGACCAGGCCGCCTGCAGGGCGACCGCCGCCACCGCGGACCCCGCACCGGCGGCTGCCCCTCGCACCCACAGCGGCGGGTTCCCGGACAGGAACAGCGCGGCCAGGGCCAGGATCAGTACAAGGCCCGGCACGATGAAACACACCCCGCCGACCAGCGCGCCGGGCACACCCCGCAGACGCCAGGCCGTGAGGATCGCCAACTGGGTGGAGGCCGGCCCCGGGAGCAGGTTCGTCGCGGTGATCGAGTCCTCGAACTCCGATGCCGCGATCCACCCCCGCCGCTCGACACACAGCTTCCGCAGCAGGGCGATGTGAGTGGGCGGGCCACCGAACCCGATGCAGCCGATCCTTCCCCACTCCCGCGCTATCGTCCCCAACCCAACCCGGACCGCACCCACGCCCCGGTCCTCGTCCGCCGCCACATCCCGCCCATCTCCCACGTCACCGGTACTGCCTCGGTCCGGTGACACTACCGGGGGCGGTTGAACAATCGGTGCCGCCCGGCCTGCCGGTGGAGACCGCCTTGTGACGCCCCGGCTCCCCCGCGCCAATCGCCGCAACTCCCCTGCCATTCCCGGCGCCCCGACGAAACAGGGCCGTCCCGCCCTATCGGAACCGCCCCCGGTCACGCCAGACTTAGCGGAGGTTCACACGCGACCTGCCGCCAGGGCGGGCCCACGGGGAGGTTGGAGTGGTGATGGCGGACAGTCCTGCGGCTGGGGCGCGCGGCCCGGTGAAGGTGTTCCTGCTGGACGACCACGAGGTGGTCCGCCGCGGCGTCCACGACCTGCTGGACGCCGAGCCCGACCTCCGGGTGATCGGCGAGGCCGGCACCGTCGAGCAGGCGCTCGCCCGTGTCCCCGCGCTGCGCCCCGACGTCGCGGTACTCGACATGCGGCTGCCGGACGGCGACGGGGTGACGGTCTGCCGCGAACTGCGCTCCCGCATGCCCGACCTGGCCTGCCTGATCCTCACCTCGTTCGACGACGAGGATGCGCTCCTGGACGCCATCATGGCCGGGGCCTCCGGCTACGTCCTCAAGCAGATCAGTGGTACCGACCTCGTCTCCGCCGTCCGCACCGTCGCCTCCGGCCAGTCGATGCTCGACCCCGGCGCCACCACCCGGCTGATGGCCCGCCTGCGCGGAGACGCCGTCACCGCATCGAGCTCCGGCCTCCCCCAGCTCACCGAGCGCGAGCGGGAGGTCCTGGCGCTGGTCGGCGAGGGGCTCACCAACCGGCAGATCGGCCAGCGGCTCTATCTCGCCGAGAAGACCGTCAAGAACCACATCTCCCGCCTGCTGGCCAAGCTGGGCGTGGAGCGGCGTGTCCAGGCCGCCCTGATCGCCAACCAGACCCTGGCCGACCGCACGCAGCCGACCGGTCGGCCCAACCGCTGAACCGGCCGCCCCGGGACACCCGACCGGGCAGGTCCGGTCGGCAGCGTCACCGGGGACCAACGGCCTCTCCCCCGGCGCCCGGTGCGAAGGCACCATCGATGTCATGACACCTCACTCCACAAGGCTGGACGAGTGGGAATGCCGACGACGCCTCGCCGGCCTCGCGGTCGGCCGGGTCGTCTACACCGTCGGTGCACTGCCCGCCGTTCAGCCCGCCCGCTACAGCCTCGGCGCCGACGGCAGCGTGCTGCTGAGCGCCGGCGCCGAGTCCGAATTGGTCCGTGCGGTATCCGGCGCGATCGTCGCCTTCGAGGCAGGAGAGCTCAACGCTGCCGAAGGCACCGGCTGGAGCGTGACCGTCCTCGGCCGCGCCGACGTCGCGCCGGATCACACGGCGAACGGTCCGACCGACACGGTCACCGTCCGGATCCTCCCCGAACTGGTGAGCGGCCGCCTGTTCCCGTCGACGCGCCCGGCCCGGCCCTGACCGGACCTCGGCACGCCGAACGTCGAACACCCCGCCCGAGAACCGGGTCAGTGCACCAGCGGCACCGACCAGGCCAACCTGGTACCGCCGGCCTCGGGGCTCGTCAGCTCGAAGACTCCCCCCAGGCTCTCGGCTCCTCCAGCAGCTCATCAAGCCTCAACTGCGGGATACGCGACCGAACCTCGTCCCCACCCACGCGGGCCTCCCTCGTCCCCTGCCCCCGGCCGGTCGATTCTGGCAGACCCGCCTTGCGACGTGACAGCACCCGTCCACCCGTTCCCCGCGGATCCGACGACGCTCGGCGGACGAGGTCGTCCGGCCGGCCGGCGGCTTCCGTGCCGGGCAGGCGGACTGCTCTGTCGGAGCTACCGCCCGACGCTCCCGGGTGACCCGGACCGGCCAGGAAGGGCACACGGCTTGCGCCCGCTTCCCCGCACCGCAGTCTGGGTGGTGACCGGCACTTCACCTGGCGCAGGGACGCCAGGTCCTCCTACTCCCGCGCCGGCTCTCCCCGCTCTCCACGCCCCGAAGAGGTGCTCCCCTATGCTTCGTCGCTCAGCGCTCACGTTCACCGCCGCCGGCCTCACCACCGTTCTGCTCCTGCCGTTCTCGGCCACGGGGACCGCCGCCGCGGCGCCGCTCCTCACCACGGTGACCTGCACCGGGCAGTCGCAGATCAGCTACTCGCCTCCCCTCACGAACACGGCCAAGCCCACGGACATCACCGCTCACGGTGACTTCGGTGCCCTGGCAAGCCCGGGGTCGTGCCTCGGCATCGGGGCGTCCGTCACGTCCGCTCACTACGACGAGAGCTTCAGCAACCCGTCCCAGTCCTGTTCCTCGGGCGTCGCCACCCAGAGCGGCACCCGGATCTTCACCTGGGACAACGGACAGACCAGCACCTTCCCGTACACGACCACCCTGACCAGCATCGGCGGGCAGAGCGCGTCGGTCCGCACGGGCACGATCACGGCGGGGCGGTTCGCGGGCCTGCCCGCCGAGCAGATCACCATCGTGCCGAGTCTCGACCCGCTGGCCTGCGCAGGCGCCGGAATCGACCACACCACCTCCCAGACGACTCTCACCGTCGGCCCCTGACCCGGCCCGAGGTGTCCGTCGGCCGGCTCCGGGACGTCACCGGGCACCCGGCAGCAAGCGGGCCGACCGCGACGGAGGTCGCGGCCGGCCCGGGGGCGGATGGTGAGCGGACGTCAGCGGAGCCAGGCGTTGTCACGGACCACCGGTAGCGCCGCCCAGCGGCGGCCGAGGCCCCAGGTGGCGCCGGAGCCGGTCACGGCCAGGACGATGAGGACCAAGGCGTAGAGGACGTGGTAGTCGAGCAGCGGGTTGGTGGATCCGCTCGCGGTGCCGTCGGCCAAGTGGCGGGCGGGCGGCCACTCGGCGGCCCACATCAGGGCGAGCAGAGTCGTGCCCCCGACCGCGGCGATCCGCAGCCCGACGCCTCCGATCAGTGCGAGCCCGAGGCCGAGGAGGCTCAGCATGAACGTCCAGTCCACCCAGGCCTGGCCGGCCAGCGCGTGGAAGGCCTCGCGGAACGGCCCCGCTCCGACGTGGCTCAGGAAGCCCTGGGCGGGTGAGGCTCCGTCGATCCAGGCACGGCCGTCGGAGGTGGCGTAGCCGAGGCCGAAGGTCTTGTCGAGGAAGGCCCAGAGGAACAGCGCCCCGAGCGCCAGTCGCACGGTGGCGAGGGCGGCGGCCGTGGCGGACACGGTGCGGGCGGCGGTCTGCCGGGCGACGGTGCGACGGAAGGTGGTGCGGCGGGGCGTCAGGGGCGCGTGGGCGTGCTGGGTGGCCATGTCGGCTCTCCTCTGCTGGGACGGTTCGGCGGTGGCGGTCCGTTCGAGCCGGTTCGCCGGAGCACCCGGTACCGACTCGGGTCGAGCAGAAGTTCGGGACGCTGTCCGGTCCGGGCGCCCGTGGCCGTCCCGCCCGTGGTGAGGGGCGGCACGGACGGTCGGTGCGCTCGCGGTCCCGGTGTCCACTCGAAGCCTGCGCCCCGGGCACCTCACCGGTCTGCGGGCCGTTGGTCCCGACTGCGGGAACGACAGTCCCGGTGCGGTCGCACTCCCCGCGCGGTATGGCGCGCCGTCGCACTCCGTCGGTCCATCCGGCGCCGGGCGCCGGAGCGGGCGGCCGCGGCCCGCTCCGTCGCGGCCGCTCGGTGGGACGGCGGCGGAGCGACGACGACGACGGCAGCGGCAGCGGCAGCGGCAGCGGCAGCGGCAGCGAACTCGGCACCGGCTTGCCGGGTCTTCGATCGTGAGCGGTGCACAGTGTCTGGGCCACCGCCGTGCAGTCACGGTGAGTGACGGGCTTGCCGACCTGGTTCTGTTCTCAGGGCCGGACAGCGATCAGTCAGTACTGCGCGGCCCTCGTGAAACTGTGAGGGGCGCGGATCGTCGGCTGGTGGGCAGGGCTCTGAACGCCCGCCGGTACGCCTGGGGCGTCGTGCCGAGGTGACGGGCGAAGTGGTGGCGGAGGTTGTCGACGGTACCGAAGCCCGTGCGGTGGGCGATCGCGGTTACTGGGTCGTCCGTGGTCTCCAGGTGGTGCTGCGCGAGCAGGACTCTCTGCCCGGTCAGCCATTGCAGCGGCGTGGTCCCGGTCTCCTGCCGGAAGCGTCGGGCGAAGGTCCGTGGGGAGAGGTGGGCACGGTAGGCCATTGCGTCGACGGTCAGGTCCTGGTCGAGGTTGGCTTCCACCCAGGCCAGGACAGGGGCGAGGGACCCGGTCCCCTCCCGGGGGAGGGGACGTTGGCGGTACTGGTGCTGGCCGCCGTCCCGGTGCGGGGGTGTGACCATGCGGCGGGCGATGGCGTTGGCGACGGCGCTGCCGTGCTCCTTGCGGATGAGGTGGAGGCAGGTGTCGACGCCAGCGGCGGTGCCGGCGCCGGTGATGACCGGGTCCTCGTCGACGTAGAGCACGTCCGGCTCGACCCGGGCACGCGGGTGGCGGCGGGCGAGTTCGTCGGTGTAGCGCCAGTGCGTGGTACAGCGTCGCTCGTCGAGCAGCCCGGCCTCGCCCAGGAGGAAGGCCCCGGTGCAGATGCTCAGGACCCGGGCGCCACGCTTCACAGCAGCCCGCAGTTCCTCGGTCAGGTGGTCCGGCTGGCGCACATTGAGGTCGTAGGCCGGGACGCAGATGAGGTCCGCCGAGGCCAGCCGCTCCAGGCCGTGCCGGGCCCGCACCTCGAAGCCGTGGCGGGTCGGCACGCTGTCGCCGGTGGCCGAGACAAGAGCGAAGTCGTACGCGGGCAGCGCGTCGTCGCTGCGGTCGATCCCGAAGACCTCGCAGAACACGCCCAGCTCGAACGCGTGGGCACCCTGGAGGGCCAGGACGGCGACGTCGTGAAGCACAGAATCCCGATCCCTTCTCACCACGGTGGCAGAAATTTCAGCTTACCTGTCGTTTCTGCCACTCTCAGGTGGGAGCACCGCTCTGGAAGGCTCGCAGGCGTTCATCCATCCCGCGAACAGCTAGGCACAGCGCATGACCACGCAGACCCCCGCCACCAACGCTGCCCTCTCGTCACAGGCTGCCCAAGTCCTCCGTGGGCTCGCGCTCGACGAGGAACTGAAGTGGCGCGTCCCAGGCGACCCGGTCCTGGGCCCTCTGGCCCGCAAAGTTGCGCGGCGGTACGTGGCCGGTGAAACCCTGCCCGACGCCCTGGCTCGGGCGCAGCAGGTCCTGGCCGCAGGCCACCGCGTGAACGTGGAGTACATGGGCGAGAGCTGCCGCGACCCCCGGCGAGCCACGGAAGAGACCGACACGTTCCTCTCCGCGGCCCGTCTGCTGCCACCCGGGTGCTCGATCTCCCTCGACCTGTCCCACATCGGCCTCGCCGTCGATGCGGAGCTTGCCCTTGCCAACGCCTCCCGCCTTGCCCAGGCCACCGCCGACACCGGGCGGGAGATGGTGATCTCGGCTGAAGGCTCCGACCGGACCGACGAGGTTCTTGCGCTGCACCGCACGCTGTGCGAGCGGTTCGACCATGTGGGCATCACCGTCCAGGCACGCCTGTATCGCACCGCAGACGACCTGCCGGAGCTGCTTTCCCGTCCCGGCCGCATCCGCCTGGTCAAGGGCGCCTTCCTCGAATCTGAGGCCATCGCCCACCGGCGCGAGGCTCCGGCCCTGACCGCCGCCTATCTTGCGTATGCGCAACAGTTGGCCGACTCGGGCCATCTGTGCTCCTTCGCCACGCACGACTGGGATCTGATCAACCGCGTTGACCAGCACCTCGGAGGGAAGGGCACCGATTCCGATCCTTGGGAGTTCGAGGCCCTCCTCGGCCTCGGGCCCGACCGCCTCCAAGCCATGGCCGAGCGCGGCCACCCCACCCGGGAGTACATCGTCTTCGGCACGGAGTGGTGGCTCTACGTTTGCAACCGCATCGCCGAAGACCCCCAGCGCCTGCTCCAGGCCCTCGTCGACGCGGCCGCATGACCACCACCTGATCCGGGCCCACGTCATGACGCCTGAGCACACTGCCCTGCGAAGCGCCAGTGACCCGACGGCCAGAGCCGATCCGCCGCAACGACAGCCCCGGGCCGTTGCTGCCTCGCCATCGAGCGCGTGATCATTTCTTCTCCGGGGAGAGATCAAGCAGGAGCCACGGGCTTGCCCAACGAAGCGTCGTTGCTGCTCGGCCTCGACGGGGTGTCCGTCATACGGGTCGAACGGCTTGAGGACGGCACCCGCCGGGTGCATCCGGCCACGGCGGAGGAAGCTGCTCGTGCCTGCCCGGAGTGCGGTGCATTCGCCTGCGGGCCGCGGACCCGGGACCTTCGGCACCGGGGTGGGACTGCTCGGCCCTGTGGCCGGGCCACGGACCGGCGGGACGCTTGTCGCCGGACGGGACCGTGCGCACCGGCGCCACGGCCCGCCCGGGACAAGGGAGGTTGCAATCATGTCGCACGGTGTGGTGGTGGGGATCGACGGTTCGGTGCCCAGCGCTGCGGCGGCCGAGTGGGCCGCCCGGGAAGCCCGGCGATCGGGGCTGGGTCTACGCATCGTCCACGTCGCCGGAACGGAGGCCGACGCCCTGGACCGCGACCTCGGCGGCGGCACCGTGGTCCCTGAGCCGGTGGCGGCGATCCGCGACCGGGTCACGGCCGCGCTGCCCGGGCTGGAGGTGTCGCCGAAGCCCGCGCCCTCTTCGAGGCGCACGGCCTGCACGCCATCTGACGCACCCCGGCCCGGGCACGTCACTCCCGCGCCGTTCGACCTGTCACGGCAGGTGAGCGACACCACCCCGCCGCCTGCACCCGGCTTGCCGGACACACGCCGCCTCCGGTCAACCGACGACGGAGAGGCCCGTATTCGGCACTGCCCGATGCCGCCCGGCACCGCTACGGCGCCCGTGCGAGTAGCCCGGCCGCCGGCGGCCGGGCTACTCGCACGGGCGTAAGGACTTTCGGTGGCCCGGGGAAGACCCAAGGAGGGCGGTCGGATCGCAGTCGCCTGCCGGTCGGCGCCAGTGCGGCGCCGACCGGCAGGCGGTTCAGGACAACCCGCTTCCCCAGCCCCCGCTACCGGGCGGCCCGGTAGGCACGGGGGTGCTCCAACCGGGGCTCGGTGTCGTCCTCGGTCCAGTCGAGGGTGTGGTGGACGGCGACGACACCGTCCACCGCGCGGCAGAGCCGTTCCACGATCGGAACGAGACTCCGTCGCGGCAGGCGGCCGGTCAGGGTGACCACACCGTCCTGGACGATGGCCCGGACGTCCTCGGGGGCGAGCCGGAGGGTCTCGCCCAGCACGTCGTGGACGATCTCCTCGGCAACGGCCCTGTCCTGCCGCAGGAAGACCTGCAGCAGATCGCGGCGGCTGACGATTCCGACCAGGCGGCCGGTCTCGTCCACCACGGGCAGACGCTTGACCCGGTGCTTGTCCATGGCCCGCGCCGCTTCGGCCACCGACCAGCCCGGCCGGGCGGTGACGGCCGGGCTGGTCATCAGCCCACCTGCGGTCTCGGCCTCGGCACGGGCGCGGTCCTTCGTGTCCAGCCTGCGGCCCGGGTAACGGCCCTCCTGGTCCGGCAGCACGGCCGCCTTGCGGATCAGGTCCGCCTCGGAGACCATGCCCATCGGCCGACTCTGGTCGTCCACGACCGGGATCGCGGTGATGTCGTTGTGGTGGCACAGTGCCGCGATCTCCTTGAACGGCGTGCCGGGCCGGGCGGTAACGACCTCGCGGGTCATGACATCGCTGACGCTGCGGTGCTGCATCGTCCTCACTCCTCCCTGGATCGGGCCCGTACGGAGGGCCCCGCCCTCACTCTCCGCGCGCGGGGCGCCTCCGCACAGGGCCGGACGGTCCCTGCCGCCAGGGCCGGTTCGACCCGGGACAACCGGCACCCCGGCATGCACGGAACGGCCGCTTCCCCTCGCCCCGCCGGGCCTGCCCCACCGTCTGCCCGTGCCGATTCGCGTCGTCGGCCCCACCATGGAAGGAGGGATGACGCCCTCGCTCCGGCCCAGCACGGTGGCGGACCCGGCCGGGAGTGGTTGCCGACCCGAACGAGGCCCGGGCTCGGCCGGCCACCGTCTCCCTCATGACCCACGCCCCTACCCTGGAGGGTCCTGTGAGCGGACCGATCGTGGTGGGTTTCGACGGCTCGCCGGAGAGCGTGGCCGCGACCGGATGGGGCGCCCGCGAGGCGCTGCTCCGCGGACTGCCGCTCGTACTCGTCCAGGCCTGGCCGTGGCCGAACACCGACGTCCTCGGCACCGACGACGCGATCAGTTGGAGCCGGGAGCAATTGGCCGCCAAGGAGGCGGAGCTCCGTGCCGTCCTCGCCTCTGGCGCCGAGATCACCTCGGCGCACGTCCGTGAGGATCCGGCCGAGGCCCTCGAAGCGGCCGGCCGGAACGCCACCATGCTGGTCCTCGGCTCGCGCGGGCTGAGCACCGTCCGCGGCTTCCTGGTCGGTTCGGTGAGCCAGGAGGTGCTGCGCCGGGCGAGCTGCCCGGTCGTCCTGGTACGGGCAGAGGCGGACGAGCAGGCGACCGCGTCGCCGGACGCGGCCGACGACGGCGACGTCGTCCTCGGCCTCGACCTCCGGCACCCCTGCGACGATGTCATCGCCTTCGCCTTCGATGCCGCCGGGCTCCGCTCGGTGCAGCTCCGGATCGTCCACGCCTGGGCGCCGCCGATCAGCAGCGAGTACACGGCGCTCGCCGCCGTAGAGAGCATGTACGGGGAGCTGTCCGCCCTCGAACAGCGGCAGCTCACGGACACGCTCGCCCTCTGGAGGTCGCGCTGTCCCCAGGTGACCGTGAACACGGCATTCGTCCACGACAACGCGGCGGCCGGTGTCGTAGAGGCCGCAGCCGGCGCCGGCCTCCTCGTGGTCGGCCGCCGAATTCGACGTTCGCCAATCGGCGCCCACGTCGGCCCGGTCGCACACGCCGCCATCCACCACGTGCAGTGTCCGGTCGCGGTCGTCTCCTACGGCTGAGACCGGACGCGGAGCCACCGGTCGACGGCCATGCCGACTGTCAGGGGGACCTCGCTGACGAGCGGCGGCACCGACAGGGCCGGGAAAGTGAGGACGCAGCCAGGCCGGCGCATCCTCCTTCTCAGCACGCAGACCGGCCACAACGGACGGCTCGCCGCCGTCTGGTGCCTTGGGCCAACGGCACTCGACTGCTTGTGACCACAGACAGTCCTCGACCGTGATCCGCCCCCACCGGGACGACCCTCGCGGCCTGTTCCTCCGGCTTCCCGACCGATGGGCTGCGCCTCCCGACACGCCGTCGGCGTGATCCGCCCCTCCGCGTGCGCCACCGCCGGCCGAACCCGCCCCGCTGCCGTGTCTGTTCACCCAGCGTGATCAGCGCTGCGGCGGAAGCGCCCTCAGTCGAGGTACTGCATGGCGATGCAGCAATGTGCCCCTCCCGCGCACCTCGCCTGCGCCGTCCACGTCGGACGCGGACACTTCCTCTCGCTCACCCACGCCTTCGACGCCGGCCGACCGGAGGGCGAGGACGGGCGCCCGGTCCGGGCGGCGCGGCAGGACGGCAGCGGGCTGTCCAACGCCGTGCGGCGGCCTCGCGACGGCGACGACGGTCTGGGGCTCGCTCATGGTGGACGCTTCCTTCCGGGTGGGTGCGGAGCGCCGAACCGGGCCCGCAGTTCCAGTGGAGACCCGGTACGTCCCGGTGCACCCGTCCTTGACGCGAGGCCTACGCCCCGGCGCCCGTTCTGGGCTGCCGCCCCGCAGCCCCGCACCGCTCCAGGGCGGCGCACCCCGACACCGCGTCGGCGTACGCCGCCCCGTCGACGTGCTCGACCTGCCGGCCGCGCCGGCTACCCGGATCACACTGTCGCCGCGCAACGGCGCGGAGATGCCATGAGGTCCAGACCAATTGACTGATTGGCTGTCAGGAACGTCAGCAAGAGGTCAGCATCGATCCGATCAGCCCCTGTTACACCCAGCCAGAAATGAGGATTGAAGACCCCCTACATTTGCTCCACCGCCGGCGGCATGACTGCTCCGAATCCCCGGAAGTCAACGTTCCAAGCAGGCAGGCCGGACGATACCGCAGCCCGTCCAACACGCGCCTTGCCATCGTTTCCGCAGGTCAGCGAATCCGCCCGCGCGGCTTGAGCGGGATGTTCCCGCCAGGAGGCGGCTTCCTCGAGGAGGGCTTTCGGGTCGTGGCCGGTCTTCTCGGCTTCGGCCAGGGTGGCGGCCAGGGCGTCGTGTTCTCGGGCCGTGCCGGTGAGGTTGTCCGGTTCGCCGAGGGCGGTGCGGATGGTGGCTTCGTGCCGGCGGCGTTCGGGCTCGGGCAGGGCCCGGCCTGCCTCGCGCATCGCCCGCATCGGCGACGTCGCCGCCTGCTGGTAGGCGACGCGCAGGTGGCCGGCGGCCTGGCGGGAGGCTGCTGCCTGCTGGGCGTGTCCCCGGGCGGAGTGCCAGCGGGCGGCGGCCAGGGTGAGCAGGACCAGGGTGGACAGGACCATCGCGGTGGCGCCAGCGTCCTCTCCACGTCCGAGCGCCGACCCGGCGTGGACGATTCCGCGGGCAGCCGAGCGCAGTGCGCGGATGTCGGCGTTCTCGGCCCGGACGTGGCTGCGGGTGGCGCGTTCGAAGGCGCGGGCGGCGTCTCGCAGTTCGGCGCGGGTGGCGGTCGGGGAGGTCTGGGCGAGTGCGTCGAGGAGTTCACCGGCGCCGACGAGTTGGGCGGCGGCCGCGTCGTCACCGTCGCCGAGAACGGAGACGGCTCGGTCGGCGATGGCGGCGGCGTCCCGGCGCTGCCGGGCAGGAGCGGACCGGTCGGTGCCGGAGGAGGCGGTGCGGGGTGCCGCTGTGTCGACGGGGCCGTCGGTCAGACGACGGCGGATCCGCGGGAGGGAGAGGTCGGGCGCGAGGGTGGACCCAGCGAACCAAATCGGCTCGCTGTCACGGTTGCGGTCGCCGGGCAGGGCGACGTTGTAGCCGAGGATGTCGCCGGAGGGGGCGTGGCGGAGCTTCACCCGTAGGCCCGCCTCACGCAGCCGCGAGAAGAACTCTTCTTCGCCGGCTGCTCCGGCGACGGCCTGGCGGACGGCTTCGCACAGGGTTTCGCGTGGGGTCTCGGTGCGGCCCGTGCGCTCGGCCTTGGAGCGTTCCTGGCTGGTGGGGGTCTTGGCGGCGGTGCCGTCGCCGGGGGTGAGCCGGCGCAGGCCGTAGTCCTCCTCGATTCGGCGGGCCTCCGCCTGGGCCTTGCGCTTGTCGAAGGAGAGGCCGGCGAGGCGGCCGTCCTGGCGGACGAGGGTGGCGGCGATGTGGATGTGGTCCTGCGCGTGGCGGACGGCGACCCAGCGGCAGGCGGTGGTGTCGCCGGTGGGGGCGATGCCGGTGGCGTGGACGATGCGGCGGGCGATGGTCGCCCAGTCGTTGTCGTCGAGGTGGCGGTCGCCGGGGTCCGCGCGGACCGAGCAGTGCCAGATGGTGGTGTCCGGGGCGCGGTCGCCGATGGCCTTGACGGGCTGGTCGAGTTGGCCGGCGAGCTGGGCGACCGTGTGGTGGGCGTTGCGGCCTGGGTCGGGAGCGAAGTTGTTCCAGGAGGCGACGACGTGCTGGTCGGTGTGTTCGTCGCGCTTGCCGGGGCCGAAGAGGTAGCGGATGAGGCCGTAGGTGCCTCCGGTGCCGGTGCGGATCTTGGGGATCACCGGCGAACCAGCCAGTCGACCGCCTGGTCGACCGCGTCGATGGAGGCTTCGACGCGGGCCAGGAGTTGCCGGAGCTCGGCTGCGGGCTGGCCGCCAGCGTTGAGGAAGTGGGCGACCTGATTCAAGTTGTTGCCAATGCCGCCGAGTTGGCGGTTGGACTCCATGAGTTCCTGGATGCCTCGACGGTAGTCGGCGACGGCAGCGTTCGGGTCCGCGCTCGTGGCGGCGGCGACCGCGGCAGCGGCGGTGTAACCGCCAGGGGCGAGGCCGGCCTGCTGGGCTGCGTGCTGAAGGAGGGACCACTCGGGATCGCTGAAGCGGGGGCAGGTGCGGTTGGTTCGCGGGACGGGCTGGCGAAGGCGGCGGCCGGTGGCGGCGGGTATGGCTTCGGCCGACAGCAGAATCTGTTGTTCCTCCCCCTTCGTCGGCGCCCCTGGGCCGACTCCCCGGTCGGTGGCAGGCCCCCCTGGGTCTGCCACCGGCTGGGGAGCCCTCGCCCCCTTCGGGGCGGGGGCGGGGTAAGGACTCCTTACCCCACAACTTGCTCCGCCAGGAGCCTGAGCACGGTCACTGACCCGTCCAGGGGTGGTTGCGGGACGGCCGGTTCCGGTCACCGGCTCCGCTCCGTGTCTCGCTGCTGGACGTCGCGGACGACGTGTTCGATCCAATCGATGGCCAGGACCGGGTGGTGAAGGGTCCAGGGGCGGGAGTGCCGGCCTCGTTGGACGGTCCGGGCACCGTCGGAGCCGGTTTCGACGCGGTGGAGGTGGCCACGCTGGTGCAGGACAGCCAGCCAGGAGTCCGCCTCGGTCCAGGTGGCCGGGGTGGTGCGCATGGTGGGGTGCTCCCATTCGCTGGTGGTTCGGGTGCGTGACCGGCCGGGGTGACGTGATCGGTCACCCCGGCGGTCAGGGGTCGGTCAGCTCCGGTCAGCGGTGACCGGCTGACCGTGCTGTTCGCGAAGCTGGGCCATCAGCTGGGTCAGGGTGTCGCTGGACAGAGGGATCTGCTGACCCCGGATCGCCTGGGCGACCACCTTGCGGGTCAGCTTGTCCTCCTCCCTGACCGCCTGCCGGGCGATCCTCAACAGGTCCTCGGTGTCCAGGTCGGGGTGGCGGTCACCGTCCCGGTCGGTGACCGGCGGGGCGGTGACCAGCGGCTTGACCGGCGGTCGGTCAGTGACCGGCCGGTCGGTGTCCGGCTGACTGCCCAGGTCAGCAGGCTTGCTCAGGCTGACCGAGCCGACCGGGGCCGGCTGCGGGTCCGGCATCGCGGCGGTGACCGGGTTGCCGACCGGCTGACCGGAGGCGCGGTGACCGGCGCCGTCCTGACCGGCGGTCAGCGCCACCGGTCGCCCGGTCAGTGCGACCCCCTCGGCGGTGACCGGGCCGGGGTCAGGGGTGACCTGACCGGAGTCGACCTCGACCGGTCGGTCACCGTGACCGTCCCGGTAAGCGGGGCTGACCGGTCCGCGGGCGATGAGGGATGTAGAGATGGACGGCACCGGCCAGAGCGAGCGGGGCGATGGTGGACAACACCGCGACCACCGTGTCACCCAGCCGAAGCCCCGTGGCGTTCTGCTCGTTCAGCCGGACGGCGTGAAGGGCGTTGGCCCACAGGCTCGTCCCGGTGGCCGCGCCGAAGAGCGCCCACACGTAGATCCGGGCCCGCAGCGGCGCGGTGCGCAGGACCAGCAGGGCGCGTACCCCGTAGGCGATGAAGCCGTCGACGATGACGGGGAAGAGGTACGTGAGGAAGCCCCTCACGTGGATGGCGACGGCCATCTGCTGCAGCGCGTCGTAGGAGAGCGCGCACCCGGCTGCGCCGAGGGCGATGACGACGGCCCGGTCCCAGCCGGTGACGTGCGGGGCCGTCGGGGCAGTCGCGCTCACGCGGCCGTCCCGAAGTCGTCGCGGCCGAGCTGGTCGTTGCTGTCACCGGTCCTGGCGGTGTGGGCGGCGTCCTCGGCGATCTGCCGGTGCCGGATCGCGCGGCGGATCTCGCGGTAGAGCTTGAGGGCATGCTCGTCGGTGATCTTGAGGAGCCGGGCGAGGCGTTCGACCGGGATGTCCTGGCGGTAGCCGGCGAGGACCACCGCTCGGCGCTCGGCCTTGGTGAGGTGGATGTCGCGCCCGGCGAGGGTGGCGTTGACCCGGCTGTGGTCGAGGCGTTCGGCGATCCTGGTGTGCAGGGGTTCGCGTTCCTCCTGGGTGAGGCCGCCTCGGACGCCGTGGGTGTCGCCGACTTCGAGGGCGGCGTCCAGGCAGGCGCGGGCAACGGGGCACTGGGCGCACAGTGCCTTGGCGGTGGCGATCCTGTCGGTGTCCTCCGGCCCGGGGAAGAAGGTCTCGGGGTCGACGGGGTTGTACTCGGTCGGGTGGCAGACGGCCTGGTCCTGCCAGGTGTGGTCGCCGAGCGAGCGGTGGCGGACCGGGGTGGTCGACGTGGCGGTGGTGGTCATGCGGGGTGGCTCCGATCGCTCTCCGCCCGCGGGGCGGTGTCGGCGGAGAGGTGTGCTGGGTCGGTGAAGGTGTGCGGCTCGCCGGGGCGGCCGGGGCGGCGGCCGTTCAGGCGGCGCGCTGGAGGCGTCTGCGGTCGACCGGCTCGAACTCGACCCGGGTGGTCATCTGGGCGAGCCGGGAGGTGACGCGGTCACCGAGGTAGGCCTTGAGGTCCCTGATCTGCAGATTCGTGGTGATCAGAGTGGGCAGGCAGTGGTTGTAGCGGCGGTTGATCAGCCGGTAGGTCTGCTCTTCGACGAACTCGGAGCTCTTGGCGGCGCCGAGGTCGTCGAGGATCAGCAGCGGCACCCGGCTGTAGGCGGCGAGCACCCGCTCGGCGTCGGTGTCGGAGCTCGGCCGGAGTTCGGCGTAGAGGTCGGCGGCGGTGGTCGCCCGCCAGCGCACGCCGATGCCGGCCTGCACCAGCACTCTCACCGCGCCGTACGCCTGGTGGGTCTTGCCGGTGCCGGTCACCCCGGCCATCAGCAGGCTCGGGCCGGTGGTCAGCTGCCGTCGGGCTCCCGTGCTCGGGGCGACGGCCTGAGCGGCGACCTGCCGGGTCCAGGCGAGGACCAGCGGGTGATCGGCCGCCGCGTCGCGGTAGCGCGGCGGCAGCCCGGCGGACAGGGCCTGCTCCGTCGAGAAGGGTTCCGCCTCGTCCGGGAGGGCGTCGACCGTGGCCCGGTCGATGCCCCGGGCGGCGAGGATCCCGGCCATCCGGTCGAGGATCGTCGGGCCGTCGGCGAGCGTCTGCGGGTCGCGGTGGGTGCGCATCACAGCTCCTCGGCGTAGGCGGTGACGGCGTCGACCGGGTTGGTCCACGCCTGGTGGGCTGGCACGTTAGGCCGCGATCCCGGCCGCGCCAAACCGGTGCCTCGTGCGTTCATGGCGTCGTTGACCAGGCTCGGCAGCCGGGACGGGTGGCCCTGGATTTCGGCGAACCGCCGTAGCCCGGCACGGAGGTGCTCGACCGCGATGCCTTCGTCCAGCAGGGCCTTGACGACCTTGCCGAGGTGGCCGAGCACGCTGCCCGGTGGGCGCTGGGCGCAGGTGGCGACGTACTCGCCGACGAGCTGGTTCGCCGAGACGGTGTCCGCGTCGGGCGCTTTCCGCCCCGTAGGGGAAGAAGATCCAGGATCCAAGATCCTGGATCCAGGCGCCGAGGGCTCCGGGAGGTCTCGGCGAACCTTCGGAGAGCCTTCGCCGAATGCCGTCTGACCTGTGGTTTTCCGGGGAGCAGGAACCAGCTCGGGGTCGGCGCCGATCGCCGGTTCTGCCGCTTCGGGGGCGGCGGGATCCGGCTGCGCCGCAGGAGCCCGGAGGGGCCCGCAGGTCTGGTCGAGGGCTGCTGGAGCGTTCGCCGGGGCTTCGGCGAACACTCGGGGAGCGCTCGCGGCATCCTCGGCCACGACTCCCGGGGTGTCGGCGAGGGCGGCCCGCTGGATGCAGGGGCCCTTGCAGACGCCGCACCGCTCCGGCTCGCAGTGCGGGCACGCAGGTAGCCGGGACAAGCTGGGCTTGTCGATCTTCTGGTGGTTGCGCCAGGTCGGGTAGTGGAAGTACCGGCGGCCGTCGCAGCCGGTGTACCGGCAGATGGCGTCGACGGAGGCAAGCTGCCGAAGGTGCTCCTCGACGTCCGTGCGGCTCATTTCGTCGCGCAGCGGCCAGATGAGGCCGTAGACCACCGCCGCGTTGTCACGGTGTCTGCCGTGGTCGTCGGCGTGGTTGGTCATGCCGAGGAAGGTGAGCACCGCGGGGATGGACACCTCACCTCTGCGAGCGTCTCGCTCACCCAGGTCTCCGGCTTGATGGAGCGTATCCGCGCCATGTCAGCGGCCCCGGACCGGCGCGTGGTTGGCGGCGGTGAGCTGCCCGGTGGTGAGGTCCAGGATGTGCGGCCGGGTCCAGTCGGCGGCCGGGTGCGCCCGGAGAACCCAACGCGCGACGACCCTTCGGGCGACGGGGCTCAGCCGGACGGGACGGCCGACGGCATCGGTCGCGCGGGCGTACGCGTGGGGCCACTGCGTTGCCGGATCGGTGAAGCCGACGATGACCGCGGCAGCGCCCGGGACCATGTCCGCGAGCTTGGCGGCGAGGCGCGGACCTGCGTCGGTAGGCGGGCAGGCCAGGGTTCCGCTGGGTATGGCGGGCATGCGATACTCCGTGCTTCGTAGGAGCGCGCGCAACGGTCCTCGTGCGAAGAAGTCCCGCTGCGCGCGTGGCAGTGAATCGACGCCCTCCGGGGCGCCGGGCCCGGCGTCCAGGAGTTGGTAGCTCCAGGACGCCGGTCTCATTTCAGGGCGCGGACGGCCGGCCCTCAGACCGGCCCGCCCTCTTCGTCCGCGGGCGGCGTTCGCGGCGGGAGCAGAACCATAGGGGCACCGCGGGCCACAGATCCAGCCCGTTCCCGAGCGGTGGACGCTGCTGGCGAGCGGGGCCCGCATGCTCTCACCCGTGGTGATTCCACCGACGCCTCGCCGACCTGTCGACGACCGGACGCGCAATCGCCACCCAGGCTGAGTTCGTACTGAAACTTCATTATGTGATCCTCCATCACGTAGGCCACGGAAGATCGTGGCGCGAGGACGACATTAAGGATCGACCCGGATATCGGTCAATGAATTCCAGGCATCTACGCGAGTAGGAGCGACGTCTTTTCGGAGACTGAGAAACGATCTTGAACGCCCCACTCGACAACGCTCCGCTAGCAGAACCATCCAGCCCAGCATGGCTATGACCTTGACTTCTCGCCGTAAGCAAGCAGCCGACTTCGACCACGAAGCGTGACGTGACGAGTACCACTCGAAATCATCTACTTGTTCGTACACCTATATGCGCTGCTGAAGCGGCATTCCTTCGGCAGGCATATTCACTGCCCGAGGCCACTGGCAAAGGGGCCTCGCCAAGAAGTAGGCATGCAATATTTAGGGTTGAACAAGATGCGCGCAATAGCCGTGCGGGAGTTCGGCGGCCCCGAGGTACTGGAGCTGACCGAGATGCCCGAGCCGGACGACCGCCCCGGCCACCTCCGACTCCGCACCCGGCTGGCCGGCGTCAACTACGCCGACATCCATCTGCGCGAAGGCACCTATCCGGCTCCCATGCCCGCCCCGTTCATTCCGGGCAACGAGGTCCTGGGCACAGCCGAGGACGGGCGCCGCTACGTCGCCCTCGGCCGCGGCGGCGGCTACGCCGAGACGACAGTCGTCCACCGAAGACTCGCCTTCGAGGTACCGGACGGCGTCGCCGACCACGACGCCGTCGCGCTCACGCTTCAGGGCAACACCGCCTGGCACCTGCTCTTCACCGACCTGCGGGTGACGGCCGAGGACACCCTCCTGGTCCCGGCCGCCGCCGGCGGTGTCGGCTCGCTCACCGTCCAGCTCGCCAAGCGCACCGGCGCGAAGGTCGTCGCCATGGCCTCCAGCGAGGAGAAGCGCCGCACCGCCGTCGACCTGGGCGCGGACGCCACCGTCGACTCCTCCACCACCGAAGCCCTCACCGAGCGGATCCTCGACGCCGCGGGCGGCCCCGTCAGCGCAGCACTGGAGATGACCGGCGGCGACGTCTTCCACGCCACCCTCGCCGCGCTGAGCCCGCGCGGCCGGATGTCCGTCTTCGGAGCCGTCACGGGGTCGGAGGGCCTCGTGCCCATCACCAGCCTGCTCGCCGCCTCGAAGGCCGTCAGCGGCTTCTGGCTCCCCAACCTCTACCCGACGCGCACGCACCTCAAGGACTCGATGGCCGCGTTGTTCGCGGCGGTCGCCGAGGGTTGGCTCAAGCCGCTCAACGGCCCGGCCTACAAGCTCGGCCAGGCCCGCCAGGCCCATCACGACCTCGCGGCCCGTCTCACCGCCGGCAAGGTCGTCCTCGACGTCGACCGCTGACCGCTGACCGCTGACCGGCAACCCACCCTCACACCTCGCGCACCCGCCCCCGGCGGGTTACCGCGAGACGCCGCTCTCGCGCCGCCGCGCGGCGCAACAACTCCCCGGAACCGCTCATGAAGACCACCACCGCGCCCGCGATCGGCACCGTGCCCGGGCAGCACCCGAGCAACGCGCCGAGCAAGCCGCCGTCCTCGCTCGCGGCCCGCGCCTTCGCCGTCCAGCAGGCCTTCACCCGCCTCACCGGCGACGTGCACCCGCTCCGCGCCATCGCCGGCGCCGCCGGCCTGGACGACGCCACCACCCACCGGATCCTGCAGACCGGCGTCGGCGACGGCGTCTTCGAACAGGTCGGCCGGGGCCGCTACCGGCTGGGCACCAGCACCGCCCGCGCCGGCGTCCAGGCCATGGCCCACTCCCCCGGCGCCGCGTCCACACACAGCGTTCTCGAACGTCTCCATCGGGCCACCGGCGGCCTTGCGCTGCTCTACGTCCTCGCCCCGTTCGGCGGCGCGAAGCGCCTGTGCACCGACTATGTCATCGGCGACATGGACCCCGCCGAGGTCGGCATGTCCGCGGAGGACGTCGTCTCCGTCTCGCGCTCCCTGCGCACCGGGGCCTCCGGACGGGTCATCCTCGCCCACCTGCCCCGGTCCATCCAGGACCTCGTCCTCGCCGAAGAAGTACCGCCCACGGCCGGACCGGGCGTCATCCGCGACAACGACGCGCTCGCCGCCACCCTCGACGAGATCCGCCGACTCGGCTTCGGAGTCGGCCGCCAGGAGTGCATGCCCGGCTGGGACTCCGTAGCCGCCCCGGTCCACTGGCACGACTCCATCATGGGCGCCGTCCTCATGCTCAAGCGCTCCACCGAAATGCCGACCGACCTGCGCCCGCTGATCTTCCACACGCTCAAGGCCGCCGAAAGCATCAGCGAGTTGACCACCAGCCCGGTCGCGGCCGCCATCTGAATCCGGTTCGCAACGAGCCTGCCGCGCTGTCACCTGGCGCACCACCAGGTGACAGCGCGCGCCGGCGCCACATCGTCACCTAGCCTGGGGCGATGGATCTGAGGACTGCCCACCGGACGGCCGAATCCCTGCTCGCGGATCTCCCTTCGCGCTGGGCACACTCCCGTCGGGTCCTTGAGCAGGCCCAACGTCTCGCGCCGGTACTCGGGGCGGACGCCGAGGTCCTCGCGGTCGCCGCGGTCCTCCACGATGTCGGTTACGCATCCACCGCGGTCGACACCGGCCAGCACATGATCGACGGCGCCCGACACCTGAGTCGGCTCGGGGTGGATCCGGAGGTCTGCTCGCTCGTCGCCTTCCACTCCTCGTCGGAGTGGGAGGCTGCCGAACTCGGCTTGTCGGCCGAGCTCGCGGCGTTCCGTCGGCCGTCGTCGGAACTCTTGGATGCGATCACCTACTGCGACCTCACCAGCGGCCCCGGCGGCGCCGCGGTCGACCCCGTCTCCCGGCTCGATGAGGTGCTGCAGCGGTACGGCCCGGACCACGTCGTCCACCGAGCCGTCTTCGCAGCCCGGCCGGCCCTGCTGGGCATGGTCGAACGCGTGGAGAAGCGGCTTACCGGGTGCGGGCAGTCCTGATCAACCGATGTGCGGAGCCGCCTCGTTCCGGAATCCGTGGGCGAGCCGCAGCCGAGTGGTCGGAGCGATGTCCAACGCCTCCAGTTCCGCGCGCGCCGCCCACCGGACCTCGAAGGACTCGGAGCTCGCGCTCAGTTCACCACCGACCGGCCGTGCCCGAAAGCACAGGGAGAACTCCTGACGGACCTCTCCGTCGGAGAACTCGATCACATGGCCCGGGTCGCTGTAGGTGCCGACGAGGCCGGTGACCTCGACCTCGATCCCTGTCTCCTCCCGCACCTCGCGCACGACTGCGCCGGGCAGGTTCTCCCCGATCTCAAGAACACCCCCCGGCATGCCCCAGCGGCCATTGTCCGAACGCCGCTCCAGAAGGAGTTCGCCGCGGTCGTTCACCACGAAGGCGGTGACAGCGGGAACGATCCGCCGAGCCTCCGGGGCGCCCGGGTCGTCGAAGTAGTCGGTACGGCTCACGGTGCCTGCCTTGGTAGGGGAAGAGCGCTCGCCCAGACCTTTTCGAAGCTCTGCTGATAGGTCAAGACCAGCTGGGCTCCGGCAACCCGTCTCAGGTGGAGCACCGGGGCCAACGGGGCACTCACGCCGTAGACCTGGGTGTTGACGAGCATCTCGTCGTCGAACCTGTACAGGGAATTGTGCAGCGTGGAGCAGTGGGAGCGGAACTCGATTCCGGGTGTGCCGTAGAGCGGGCGGTAGAGTTTCATGACCTCGCGCACCTTGTACGCCACCCCCTCACCGATCTCTTCCTCCTCACCCCTCCGCGCGATTTCCGGGCTGTCCGGGTCCCCCAGCAGCATACGGACGCGAACTCCCGACCGCGCCCGATCGGTGAGCGTCCGATGCCATCGGGGGTTCTCCGCGAGGTGCACACCGGCATGGACGAGGACCCCGATCTCGGTGGTGGCCCGCTCGGCGAACTGCAGCCACAAGTCCGGAGGCACGGAGGAACGGTGAGGGTAGACGTGGACGATCTCGGCGTCGGCCTCGTCCTGGCGCTGGATCTCGGACTTCGCGTCCGGCCAGAGGTAGTCCTCGTCGATCTGCAGCTTGGCCGCCGCCGCTTGCCTGTGCCGCCGGTAAGGTTCGCGGTTCTTGAGGATCCAGCGTTCGACGGTCTTGGCGTCCACGCCGCAGTGCTCCGCCAGCTCCCCCTCGGTCACTCCGCGGATGACCAGGGCGGACCGAAGGCGTTCGTTCGCCATTGCGCTCCCGGATGGGACGTCTTGGGACGTACTGAGGCCACTGGACGATACCGAGGACGTCCCAAGACGTCCAGCTCAGACCTGATCATGTCCCACTGGCTCCCGGCATCCTGATGCTCCACCAGCTCGGACTGACGCGTCGGCTCCAGCTGATCTCGCCGGCTCATCCGTGGAGACCTGCCATGAAATCGCCTGCTCTGAGCACCACCGCTGTCGCGCCGAGCAGCGCCGCCCGAACGGACTCCGGAGGCACCAGGCCGCGAAACCGCGACGCCCGGCCCGACGGCATGAGATCTCTGCCCGAAGCGGCCTGGCTGGCCGGCAACGTCTTGGGTGTCCTGCTGATGGGCCTGCTCATCGACCACCAGCCGAACGCCGCAGAGGAGCATACGCCGCTCCTCTCCTCGAGTACCCCCGATGCCCCGCCGGCCTGATCGCCTCCCCGAGGACGGCCTCGATCACCAGGCTCTCCTCCGCCTCAGCTCGTCCACGGCGAAGCTCTCGCATCCACACCGGCATGACCCGTCTGTGCAGTGTTGACCCGCATTCCGGGCCCGTCACGGACGTGCGACGACCGGACTCACTCCGACCTCTGACTGCGGAGGACTACGAGGAAGACGTATGGAGATGACTGAACTCACTCCCCCGCGACACGCGGTGGTGATCGCCTCCGGTGGGCTGGACAGCACCACCGTCGCCTACTGGCTCGCCGACGGCGGCAGCAGGCTCACGCTGCTCTCCTTCGACTACGGGCAGCGGCACCGGAAGGAACTCGACTTCGCCCGGCGGAGCGCCGGCCTTCTCGGCGCACGCCACGAGATCGTCGACCTGAGCGGACTCGGCCGCCTGCGGTCGGGCTCCGCGCTGACGAACCCGGCGATCGCGGTGCCCGACGGCCACTACACCGCCGAGAGCATGCGCAGCACCGTGGTGCCGAACCGGAACGCGATCATGCTCTCGATCGCCGTGGCCGCGGCGGTCGCCACGGATGCGGACGCGGTGGCCTTCGGTGCCCACGCCGGCGACCACGCCATCTATCCGGACTGCCGCACCGAGTTCTTCGACCTGTTCGCCGAGACGGCGCGGATCGGCAACGAGGGGTTGCTCCCCGAGGGCTTCCGGCTGCTGGCTCCGTTCATCGACCAGACGAAGGCCGACATCGTCTCGGTCGGCCGACAGGTCGGTGTGCCGTTCGCGGACACCTGGTCCTGCTACCGCGGCGGCGAGCTGCACTGCGGCACGTGCGGAACGTGTACCGAGCGGATCGAGGCGTTCGTGCTCGCCGAGGTCGAGGACCCGACCGAGTACGCCATCACACCCACTGGGGCGGCCCGATGAAAGGGACCGGTATGTCCGGCCGGTACCGGATCGGGAAGGCGTTCCGGTTCGAGGCGGCCCACTTCCTGCCCGGTCTGCCGACGGGGCACCAGTGCTCACGGCTGCACGGCCACTCCTACACGGTCGAGTTCGTCCTCACCGCCGACCGGCTGGTGGTGCCCGGGTTCGTCACGGACTTCGGCGATCTCGCCCCGGTGAAGCAGATGATCGACAGCACCCTCGACCACCGGCTGCTGAACGACGCCCTGCCGGTCACGCCGACGTCGGAGAACGTCGCTGCCTGGCTGGCCGGCTGGTTCGCGGAGCACGTGGAACCGTCGTTGCCGGGTCGGCTGGTGTCGGTGCGGGTGTCGGAGACGCAGAGCAGCTGGGCCGAGTTCGTGCTGGAGGAGCGGTGAGCCTGTCGGGAGGTGATGCCGGCTTCGGCAAAGGCCTGCTGGTGGCGGAGTGCTTCGGTCCGACGTTCCAGGGGGAAGGACCGAGCGCCGGGCAGCAGTCCTTGTTCGTCCGGCTGTCGCGGTGCAACCTCCACTGCCCCGGATGCGACACCCCGCAGACCTGGGACTGGACCCGATTCAACCCGCGTGAGGTGTCCACACGGCACAGCGTCGAGGACCTGGCGGCGTGGGTGATGGCCCGCACGCCCAGGCTGGTGGTGGTCACCGGGGGTGAGCCGCTGCTCCAGCAGTCCCAGCTCGTCGGCCTGGTCCAGCTGCTGTCCGGACGCCGAGTGGAGGTGGAGACGAACGGCACCGTCGTCCCGCAGCCGGAGCTGATCGAGTCGGCCGCGGCATTCAACGTGTCGCCGAAGCTGGAGGCTTTCGCCGGTCCCAGGGACCGGCGGATCGTCCCGGAAGCACTGTCGGCGTTCGCTGCCTGTGGCAGGGCCCGGTTCAAGTTCGTCGTCCGCGAGGCCGCCCAGCTCGACGAGGTGGCCGCCCTGGTGGCGAGGTTCTCGCTTCCCAACGTCTGGATCATGCCGGAGGGAACGAGCAGCGAAGCGGTCCTCGGCGGAATGCGGGAGCTGGCCGACGAGGTCCTGGAGCGGGGCTGGAACCTCACCCCGCGGCTGCACACGCTGCTCTGGGAGGACGAACGTGACCGGTGAGGACAGCAAAGAACCTGGACGGCGCGGTCGTTCCAGCTCCCCGGGGCCGCGCGTGTTGGGTAGCGGCCAAGCAATCGGTGTGGAGGGGAGCGGGATCCTGCATGCCGTCCAGGCACCACCTACTATAACCAACTCCCTTCCTCCGCGCGCCCATTCGCTGATGTCGTTCCTCGTCGATCCCCGGCATCTCAAAACCGCCGCGCGGGCGTGCATGCGCCGGGCCGGCGCGCCGGGTGCCGATGGAATGAGCTGGGCACAGTTCCGGCAGGGCATGGACGGCCGACTGGAAGCGCTGGCCGAACAGCTGCGAACGGGCTCCTGGACTCCCGGTCCGCTGCGGGAGGTGGGGATCACCGCCTACACCGGCAAGGAGTTCCGCTCGGTGATCCCGACGGTGGGCGACCGGATCGTCCAGCGCGCGATGCGGGGCGCGATCGAACCGGTACTGGAGCAACGGGCGTTCGCCGATTGGGTCTCGGGCTACCGGGCCGGTCGGAACCGGATCACCGCACTGCGCGACTCCGAGCAGCACCTGCGCGAGGGCTACCGCTGGGTGGCGGACGTGGACGTGCGGAGGGTGTCGGAGGGGTCGAACGCGACCGAGGTCACCGACTGGCTGGCCGAGCACGTGGCCGATGGCTCCTTCCTGCGCTTGTTCGAGCGGGTACTGGAGTCCTTGCCCTGTCCGCTGGTCCCGGGCACCGCTCTCGCGCCCCTGCTGATCAACCTGCGCCTGTCGCGCGCCGACGCCCGCCTCGCCGACCATCGAACGGTGCGGTTCGCGGACAACTACTGCGTCTTCTGCGAAGGCGCCGAGCAGGCTGCCGAGGCGATCGAGGCCGTCACCGGGGCGTTGGCGCGCTGCGGTCTGCGGCCGAACCTCACGAAGTCGAAGGTCTGGGCCGGCGTGAACGCCGAAGACCTGTTCCTGATCGCCGGATGAGCGGGGAAGCGATGACGACGAACCCGCCCGGACGAACGCTCGTCTGGGTGCCGGTGCCGGGAGGGGTGTGTCTGTTCGGCGACCGGCATAGGCCGCTGCGGGTGGTCGACCTGGAATGGACGGTCACTCCGGTCACATCCGCTCAACTCGGTCTCGGCCCCAACCACCGGCCGCTGGTCGGACTGCCCCAGGCTCAGGCGGCCCGGATCGCGGCCGATCTGGGCGGTCGGCTGCCCGTGTCGAAGGAGTGGGAGTGGGCGGCCTCGGGGACCGAACGCCGCCCGTACCCCTGGGGCGACGAGGAACCGGACGACGGCCGGGCGAATCTTCGCGACGTCTGCGGGCGGCTGACTCCCGTCGACTCCCACCCGCGCGGGCGGACACCGACCGGCCTGTGGGACATGGCCGGCAACTGCTGGGAGTGGACCGCCTCCAAGACGATCGGCGGCGGCTTCGTCATCCGCGGCGGCTCCTACAACTCCCTGCCGCTGTACGCCAGGTGCACGTTCCTGAACGCCGCGCCGGCCGAGTCCGCCTCGACAGGCATCGGCTTCCGGGTGGTGAGACCGGCGTGATCGGAGACCTCGTGATCGCGGGCTGCTCGCGCCGAAAGACACCGGAGACCGGCCTCGTGCCCGCCCTGGAACGGTACGCCGGGGGCATCGCCCCGCAGCTGCGGGCCCGCTTCGCCGAACACCCGCACGCCCGCAGCCGGATCCGCTTCCTCTCCGCGGCCTACGGCCTGGTGGGAGCGGACGACCTGCTCGCCGCGTACGACCAACGTCTCGACTCGAACCGGATCGAAGGACTGCGCCCGATCGTGAACACCCAGCTGCGACGCGACTTCGCCGCCACCGGGGTTCCGCGACGCGTGCTGCTGGTCCTCGAACCCGACTACCTGGTCCTGCTCACCGACCTCCTGGCGCTGCCGGAACGGCCGGTTCTGCAGTGGATCCCCGACCCTCGCGGCTGGCCCCAGGTCGCCGCTGTGCTCGACGAATGGAGGTGGCCGTGATGCACAGCCTCGCGGGCACGCTCAAGGCCCGGACCAACGCCCACCGGCACTTCACGACGGGATTCACCGAACGCACTGCTCTGGGCTGGCACGAGCCCACTCCGGCCGGCGCCGGTGCCGGCCAGGCACTGTCGGTCGTGATCCCCGCCCGCAACACCGCCTTCGCCCTGCCGACGGTGCTGGACGCGATCACTGCCCAGCAGCACTCGGCCGACGTGGAGGTGATCCTGGTCGACGACGGTTCCACGGACACCACGTTCGACATCGCCCGCCGGCACCCGGCGGTCACCACCGCGGTACGCCTGGCCGACCGACGCGGCTCGGCTACGGCCCGGAACGTCGGTGCCCGGCTCGCCCAAGCCCCGACAGTCCTGTTCGTCGACGCGGACATGGTGCTGCCCTCCCACGTGTTCGCCGACTTCGCGGCCCGCGCCGCAGGCGACACCGTGCTGACCGGGTTCCGGCACAACGTCTCCTACCAGGCTTCGTCCCTCGGCCGGCCGCTGCTGCCCGACGGGCCGCCGCTCCTCGCGGCCGACCACCGCGTCACCTGGAAGCCCCCGGTGGGCAAGCGCCTGCCGTACTCGGGCATCACGCTCACCGACGAGCTGCACGGGCGCCCGCTGGATGCCACCGACGACTTCCAGACCCTCGGGTACGGACGCTCCTACTACGACTGGGACCTGCCCAGGATGGCCGTCACCGCGCTGCTCGCCGTTCCGCGCGAGCAACTGGTGGACGTCGGCGGCTTCGACGAGGAGTTCGGTGCGCTGGGCTGGGGCATGGAGGACACCCACCTCGGCGCGGCTTTGATCGCCGCCGGCTGCCTCGTCATCCCGCTGCGCCAGGCCGTCGGATACCACCTCGACCCACCGGACGCCACCGCCCAGTGGCAGAGCAAGCTCGCCGCCTGGCCCGCGACACTCGCCCACTACCGCCGCCTGCTGGCCCTGCCCGCACCCGGCGGGCGCGGGCATGCCTTCGCCACCGCCGCTGACAAGCACCTGACCGACGCCGAGGTGATCACCCGATGATCCGTACGTTCGCCGCTGCCACGTTCGGCGGCACCACCGTGGTGCACGACCCGGCGGTCGGCACCAACCACCTTCCGCCCCAGTCCCTCCCCACCGGCTGCGTCGCCCTCGACGACCAGCAGGTCGCCGCCTGGCCCCAGCCCGACCCGGCCGACCTCGCTCTCGAATACCCGCTGAGCATGTGCTGGTCCCCGGTCGTGCGCTGCAACCTGGACTGCCCGCACTGCCTCGACGACAAGAGCGTCCGCGAGTCCACCGTGGGCGAGCGGCTGACCCTGGCCGCGCACATCGCCGCTTCGGGTGTCCTGGGCGTCGACATCTCCGGCGGCGAGCCCCTTCTGCTGCGTGATCTGCCCGACCTCGCCCGGGCGATCCGCCAGCAGGGCACCAGCGTCGTCAGCTGCACCACCAACGGCTGGCACCTCGCCCGCCGCACCAAGGAGATCGCCGACGCCTTCGACGCGATCCGCGTCTCCCTCGACGGCGCCACCGAAGCCACCCACGACACCTGGCGCGGCCAGGACAGCTACCGCCGGGCCATCGAAGGCGTCCGCGCCGCCGCGGCCGAGGGCCTGTTCGTCCAGCTCCAGATGGTCCTCATGCAGTCCAACAAGCACGAGGCCCAGGAGCTGCTGGAACTCGCCGACCACCTCGGCGCCGGCGGGGTGACCTTCCTCCAGATGCTCCCCATCGGCTCCGGTTCGGCGCTCGCCGCCGAGCAGACGCTCACCGACGAACAGGCCCAGGAGACCGTCGCACCGCTCACCGTCCCCGACGGCGTCCGGGTCCGGCTGCGCACCCGCACAAGCGCCGGCGGCTTCACCGTCCTGCGCGCCGACGGCTACGCGTGGCGCAACACCCGAGGTGCCACGGGCATCTCCGCGTTCATCCCCGTCACCGGCCCCGCCGACCTGCGTCTGCCCGCCCCAGGGAGCGCCTCATGACCGACGCCCCCTACGCCGCGAGGCGGGTCTTCGCCCAGCACGTCCCGTTCGCGCCCACGCGCTACCAGTGCTTCGACGCGGCCCGGCTCCTCGCCGAGTCCCTCGTCGGGACCGACCCGGAGGTGACCTGCGTGATCGGCATCGCCTCCGGCGGGATCGAACCGGCCCGCCTCATGGCCGACTACCTCAAGGTGCCCTTCCACTCGGTCACCGCCAAGCACAACAAGAGCGACGCGCCGTGGCAGCAGGCCACCGGCAGCGTCGACGTCGTGGTCGACGGCACCCTTCCCGAGTACTTCGTCGGCACGGTGCTGCTCGTCGACGACATCGCCGGCACCGGAGCGACGTTCTCCGCCGTCTCCGAGGCGCTGCGCGGGCGACTCGACGACGGTGCCGCGATCATGTCGGCGGCGCTGTTCCGCAACCGCGGCTGCACGCAACCGCCGGACCGGTGGGCCTGGACCGTCAACGACTGGGTCGTCTTCCCCTGGGAGCGTGCGCACGACGGCCCGACCCAGCCGCTCCCGCCCTTGCGACAGGTGAGCGCCCGATGATCGCCCACGCCTCCTCCCGCGGAGTCCTGCTGGTCCTCGTCTCCTGGACTCCCGACGCCCCGGCCGGGATCGAACGCGCAACGGCCGCCCTCGCCGTCGGCCTCGCGCGGAACGGCCACCGGCCCGTCATCGCGACCGCCGCACCCCAGCCCGGTCACCCCGGCCTTCCCGGTGTCGCCATCGCCCGTCTGCGGCTCGACGGCGTCCAGTTCCCGTGCGACGACGCCGTACTGCGGCGCGCCGTCACCCAGCAGGATGCCGCGCTGACCCGTCAGCTCCGGGACCTGATCACCGAACGGCGCATCGACACCGTCCTGTTCACCGACGCGCTGTGGGGGCTCGGCCGCCTGCGCGGCGACGTCCCCGGCCACGTCCGCCGGGCGCTCGCCGCCCACGTCAAACCGCACACCCTCGACGCGGGTCCCGCACTCGCCCGCGCCACCCGCGTCCTCGTACCCTCCGTGGTTGTCCGCGACGAGCTGGCCGGCTGGAGCACCCGCCCTGTCCGCGTCGTGCCCAACGCGCTCCTGGCCGACGCCTCGGTGGCCCTGCCGCCGCCGTCCCGCCGCGAGCAGCTGCGCCGCAGCGGCCCGGTGCGCGTCCTCGCGCGGCTCGGACCGGAGAAAGGTGTGCTCGAACTGCTCGAAGCCGCCGCCGGGTGGGACCGGCCGGTCGAAGTGGCCCTCGCCGAGGCCGGGTTCGAGGCCGACGAGGGCTCCCAGTCCGAACTCCTCGACCGCTGCCGCGCGGCGGCGGCCCGCACACCGGACGTCCACCTGCGCGGCGCGCTGGCCTGGGACGAGGTGCTGCCCTGGCTCGCCGGAGCGGCCGCCGTGATCGTCCCCAGCCACCAGGAGACCTTCGGCCTGGTGGCGTTGGAGGCGATGAGTGTGGGCACCCCGGTCGTCGCCTACCGTGTGGGCAACCTGCCGGCCCTGATCGACCCGACGGGCCACGGCGACCACCTGCTCGTCGACCACGACGAGGGGCCGTCCGCCCTCCACAAGGCGGCACAAACCCTTCTGGAGGATGACATACTGTACGCCGCGACTACACAGACCGTGTATCGGCGGGCGGCCGCGTTCGAGCCCCGCCGAATCGCTGACTTCTTTCTGGAGGCGGTGTCGTGATGCCCGAAACCACAGCTACCCCTGCTCCGTTGCTGCTCGTCGACGGATTCAACCTTCTGTGGGCGGGCACCTTTGGCTTCCCCGCCCCGATCCACTCCCGCGACAAAACCCGTGAGCTGACCGGGCTGTTCGCGTTCTTCGCCCTGCTGCGCGCCGCGATCCGTGACGACCTCGACGTCACGGAACCCGAGGTCCTGGTGGTCTTCGACGGCGAGCACGGCTCCGCCGAACGCGCCGCCACCGACCAGGAGTACAAGGCGAACCGGGAGGCGACACCGGAGGCGCTCAAGCCACTGCAGTTCCTCGCCCCGGTCAAGGACGGGCTCGACGCGCACGGGATCCAGTGGATCGAGGTGGACGACGCCGAAGCCGACGACGTCATCGCCACCCTCGCCACCCGGGCGGCGGATTCCCGTCCGGTGCTGATCATGTCGCGCGACATGGACTACTACCAGCTCCTCGACGCGCGCGTGCGCATCCTCAACCGCTCCCGGAAGTCCTCCCGGCGGATCATCACCGCCGACCAGGTCCTCACCCGCTTCGGCGTCACCCCCACCCAGTGGCCGGCCTTCCGCGCCCTGACCGGCGACAAGTCCGACAACATCCCCGGCGTGCGGGGCATCGGCCCGAAGGTCGCCGCCACCCTGCTGCGCGACGGCATGCGGCTGCGCGACCTGCCCGGGTCCGGACGGCTGACCGGCGCCAAGGGCACGGCGATCACCACCGCCTGGGCCGACATCCTCCGCTGGGAGGCGATGATCACGGTCCACCGCGACCTGGCCGTGCCCGTCACCCCCACCGGCCTGGCGAGCCCCCAATTGCCGAGGCCCGCCGACGTCGTCGAGAAGCTGGGGCTGTGGTAGCCGACTCGGTGCCGGGCTCGGTCCTGGCCGTCTTCGCACACCCCGACGACGCCGAACTGTGGGCCGGCTCCACGCTCGCGCTCCACGCCAGGTACTCCCCCGTCACCATCGCCGTCCCGCACCGCGACGACGTCCGCGACGCCGAGGCCCGCCGGGGCGCCGCACTCCTCGGCGCCGACCTGCACCAAGTACCCCGGCTCGACCACGCCCTGCTGCAGCAACTGCTGCTGGAGGAGCGCCCGGAGATCGTCATCACCCACCCGCTCGACGACGTCCACCCCGAGCACCGGGCCGTCGCCGTCGCCGTGCTCGCGGCCGTCCCCGAGCCCCGGATCACCACCGGCCGTCCGAGCCGTTTCTACACCTGCGACACCTACAACTCGCTCACTCTCGACGGACCGGTCCGCGCCGACGTGATCGTGGACGCCACCGCGACCTTCGACACCAAGATGGCCGCACTGCGCGAGCACGCGAGCCAGCCCGTCGAGCAGCACTTCGGCCCCATGGCCGAGACGCTCGGCAGGCTCTGGGGCGCCCGGATCGGCACCGCGTACGCGGAGGCGTTCACCGTCGTCCCGATCCTCGGCTGCCTGCCCTGCGCCGCCCACCTCTGACACACCGCACCTCACGCCCTCCGTCAACTCACCCCAAGGGACGACCATGACGTCCATACCCGTGCACGCCCAGCGCCGCCGCCCCGTCGACCGCCACCGCGTCGAAGAGCTGACCCGCCACCTGCTGCTCGCCCTCGGCGAGGACCCCGACCGCGACGGCCTCAAGGACACACCCCGCCGATTCGCCGACTGGTGGAGCGAGTTCCTCGACCACGACCCCGGCCGGCTTGCCACCACCTTCGCCCAGGAGGGTCAGTACGGCGACTTCGTCCTACTGAGCGGCATCGAGGCGTGGAGCATCTGCGAGCACCACCTGCTCCCCTTCCGCCTCGAAGTCTCCATCGCCTACGTTCCGGACACCGCCGTCCTCGGCCTGTCCAAGCTGGTCCGGCACCTGGAGGCCCGCACCCACGCCCTCCAGCTCCAGGAACGCATCACCCGCGACGTCGCCCACGACCTCGCCAAGGCGGCCGGCTCCGACGACGTCGCCGTCTTCACCGTCGGCGAGCACCTGTGCATGAGCATGCGCGGCGTCAAGGCCAGCGCCGTCCGCACCACCACCATGTGCCGACTCGGCCGTACCGAGAGCGACCCCGATCTCGCCGCCCGGATCGAACGCCTCGCCCTGCCCATCCCCGCGTGACCGACGCGGCGCCGATTTCGAACCGCTGCCGCCCGGGGTTCCCGCTTCGACCGGTACAGGAAGGAAGGACACCGGATTGGCTCCGGCCACACCCGTACCCAACGTGGACACCACGCTGTTCACGCCCACCAGGATGCGCTCGACCGAGCGGGCGGCCCTGCTCCAACGCCTCCTTGCTGTGGACCCGTTCGATCCCGCGCCCGGCAACCGGGGCATCACGTCCGAGGGCGTGGACCTCGCCCGCCTCCGGATGCAGACACTCCACCTCGGACCGCTCGTCGTCGCCGTTCTCGGTCCCGGCCGAGACGAACGCCTACCTCTTCTGTTCGACGCCATCAGCACGGCCGGCCGCACCTTGGAGCCACGCGTGCAACCCGTCCTGGTCGTCTGCGGCAGCCCGAGAAGCGGGAGCGACGACGCCGACCGCCTCCTGTCCCTCGTGATGACGACCGGCCTCCGCGAGTCCGTCCTCCTCGCGGGCCAAGTCCCCCACGGGGAGTTGCCCTCGCTCTTCGCAGCGGCAGACGCGTACGTCAGCGCCGCCCGGCACACCACGGCGTCCCTCTGGGAGGCCATGGCGTGCGCGACCCCGCCGATCCTCCTCTCCGACGCCGATGTCGAGCAGGTGATCGTTCAGGGCGGCTACGACGCCAACGGATGGGTCAGCGACCCCTGCTCCGAAGGCCTGGCCGCCGCCCTGGTCCAGGTCTGCCTCGACCCCGCCGAGCGACTGCGACGCGGGACCGCCGCCGCGGCGCGAGCCCGCGCACAGGGCACCTCATCCTGATCCCTCGCCCGGCGACCCGTCCGATCGTCGGCCGACGAAAGTCCACCACTTCCACGCCGGTTCCCTGGCCCCGAAACACGAGGCCGGGGAACCGGTTCCCGCCCGAACTCCTACCGCAGGACAGCCATGACCTCCGTCCTCACCGAACCACGTGCCTTCGCCGGCCTGACGCTCTGGCCGGAGCAGGCCGAGGCGGTGGAGAAGGCCTGCGCGATGCTGGCCGAAGTCCCAAAAGTCGTCGTGCTGATGGCCTGCGGATCCGGGAAGACCGTGACAGCGGGCGCCATCGCCAAGGAACTGGTCGACCCGAACACCGGCAGCGTGCTGATCGCCGTACCCACGCTGGACCTGGTCGCCCAGATGCTCACCCAGTGGCTGTGGGCCTTCGGCTCCCGCGCCCTCGGCGAGGTGATCGCGGTCTGTTCCGAGCCACGGGTGCTCGACCGGTTCAACCACGACACCGACGGCGCTCGTGCCCAGGTCCTCAGCGACCCCGGTGCACTGGCCGAGCGCATGGCTGCTGGCCGGAGGACCACCGCCGTCTGCACCTACCAGAGCCTGCACGCCGTCATCGCCGCCCACCGCGCCGGCGCCCGTGCCTGGGACCTCGTCATCGCCGACGAGCTCCACCGCTCGGACAGCAACAGCTGGGCCCGGATCCGCGACGACCGGCTTGTTCCGGCCCGACGCCGCCTGTCCATGACGGCCACACTCAGGGACCTCGTCGGCAACGACGGCATCCTGGTCCGACGCGACCGGTTCGGTCCCATCGCCTACCACCTGTCCGTCGGCGAAGCGGTCGAGCGCAACCGGCTCGCCGACTACGAGCTGGTCGTCGCCGACGCCGCCGACCGGGCTGTCACCGAGCACATTCGGCAGGGCACCTTCCTGACCGTGGGCCCCATGCACATCGAAGCCGGCGTATTGGCGAAGGCCGTCTCGGTCCTGCGCGCGGCGACGGAGCGCGGCGCCCACCGCATGATCACCTACCACTCGACGGTGGCGTCAGCCCGCACCTTCGCCCACGTCCTCCAGCACGCGACGGAGTACCTACCGCCCGAGCACCGACCGCACTCACTGTGGACCGGGCACGTCAACGGACGCCAGGACCGATCCGTCCGCCAACGCATCCTCGACCGCTTCCGGACCAGCACGGACGGGCTGGCGGTCCTCACGAACAGCCGCCTCCTGGTCGAGGGATTCGACGCCCCCGACACGGACGCGGTCGCCATCGTCGATCCACGCCGTTCAAAGATCGAAATCACCCAGATCGCCGGACGGGCCCTGCGCCGAGGCGACCCGAACCGCCGCAAGGTCGCAGCCATCATCGTCCCGGCCACCGCCACCGACGACGCGGCCACCCGCAAGGACAGCGGCTTCGACTCCGCCGTCGCCACGATCGAGGCCATGGCGGCACTGGACGACCGGCTCCACCGCCACCTCACCCGGCTGCGCCGGCCCCACGACCGCGTGAACCGCCCGGCACCGGCCGCCCTGCTACCGAAATGGATCTCATTCAGCGGGACCGGAATCCCCGAGGGATTCATCGACGCGATCACCACCAGAACCGTCCTCTCCACCGCATCCCGAAGGGAACGCCACCTCGAAGACCTGCGGCACTTCCAGTCCGAACACGGCCACCTCCGCGTCGACCGGGACTGGATCGGCCCCAGCGGAGAGCGAACCGGGCTCTGGCTGAACAACGCCAAGCACCGACACCGCCAGGGCTCCCTCCCCTCCTCCGTCGCACACCGGCTCGACGAACTCGGCGTGGTCTGGAACGCCCGGGACGCCGAGTGGGAGCAACTTCTCCAGGACCTGACCGACTACAAGGCGGAGCACAGTGATCTCCTGGTGCCGAGCACGTACGTCACAACCGTCGACCAACGGCCCCTCGGCGCCCAGGTCCGCGGCAAGCGCGTCCGCTTCGACTCCCTCAGCACGGACCAGCGCCGAGCCCTGAGCAAACTCGGGTTCGTAACCAACGTCGCCGAAGCCCGCTTCCGGGACAACATCAAGCTGCTGAAAGCGTTCGCGGCTGAGCACGGCCACACACGCGTCCCGGTGTCGGGAGAGGGTGGTGACCGTGATCGCCTCGGAAACTGGTTGAAGAACTGCCGGCAAGGTGCCCGCAAGGGCACACTCGCATCGTGGCAACACGCCGAACTCGTGGCGTGCGGCGTCGACCTCCCTCCGCCCACCGACAGCACTTGAGCACCCCGCGGGCGCTGATGTCGAGCGGGGAGCGCCGCAGCCGGTCCAGCTCCGACATGCGCCGCCCGGCCGCAACGGCGGCCGGCTCGGCCAGGCGCCGGGCCTGCTCCGGGCTCGACGCGCCCGCCCGGGTCGCCCACAGGCCCCGCTTCTCCGCACGCTCGCGGGCCCCGGGGATCAGCCGCTCCAGGGTGGACACCCCAATCATCAGCCCCAGACGGCGTCGCTGACCTACCTTGCTGTTCCTGACCGACAGCCGCCGACTCCACCCGGAACAGCCTCGCCACCGAGCCCAAGGGCCGTCCGGTGGAACTTCCCGACGGATCGTCACCGGACGGGCGATTCCCCGCCCGCTGCCGCGGCGGGGTGTGCTCATGCTCTGGGCACACCCCCCGTTCGCCCACGGAGCCGCCATGTCCTCGCCCGCCAGCCCCACCCGTGCCCGCTGGGCCCCTCGCGGGTCGTCACGGCGGGCCTCGCCGTCGGCCTCTTCGTGCTCGCCGGTGTCGCCGCCGCCGGGATCGACGAGCCGGTGCACGAGGTGATGCTGCACGGCCGCCGCCTGGCCGTGGTGCTGGTCTGCTCGGTGGTCGGGCTCGCCCTGGTGGCCTGGCTGCTGCTGCGCCCCCGCCCCGCCAAGCCGTCCACCCTGGGCTGGTTCAGCGTGAGCGTCAGCGTGCTCTGCCTGCTCGCCACCGTCTTCGTCTGGGGCGTGGTCGCCGCCGACGACACCCTCACCGGCTCCCCCGGCACCGTGGTCACCACCCAGGCGGCAGCCACCTCCTACCTGCGCGACGACGGACTCGACGGGATGCGGCAGATCCCCACCGGCGTGATGATCCAGACCTCCCAGTTCACCGACGCCAACAACATCCGCCTCACCGGCTACCTCTGGCAACGCCTGCCCGCCGACGCCGACACCAAGACCGCCAACCTCGAACTCCCCGCCGCAGTCGACGGCGGCGCCACCGAACAGGTCTACCTCCACACCAACAGCGACAACACCAAGACCGTCGGCTGGAAACTGCGCACCACCCTGCGCGAACAGTTCGACTACAGCAACTACCCCCTGGACCGGCAGGTCATCTGGTCGACGATGTGGCCCAGGACCCCCGGCACCGTCCTCGTCCCGGGCTTCGCCGCCTACCCGCCCTGGGAACCCGCCACGGCCCTCGGCCTCTATACCGGCATGGTCACCGGCGAGTGGCGCGTCCACTTCAGCGCCTTCTCCATGGGCGAATCCACCACCCGCTCCACCCTCGGCCTCACCGGCGCCACCACCGACGCCACCATCCCCGCCCTGCACTTCTCCACCGGCGTCACCCGCGAGTACCTCAGCCCGCTGCTCGACCGGCTCGTCCCGCTGATCGTCATCGCGCTGCTGGTCTTCGCCTCGCTCTTCGTCGTCACCATCGACAGCGACCGCCGCTCGCTGGCCGGCTTCTCCACCTGGACCGTCATCGGCTTCTGCGGCGCCATGATGCTCGTCGTCGCCGTCCAGCACAGCTCACTGCGCTCCACCACCGGCTCCACCGACGTCGTCTACGCCGAGTACTTCTACTTCATCCTCTACCTGGTGATCGCCCTCGTCGCCTTCAATGTGGTCGAGTACACCTCCACCCGCCGCTTCCGCCTGATCGACTGGAACGGCAACATGGCCGCACGACTGCTCTACTGGCCCGTCGTCACCACTCTGCTCATCACCACCACCGTCGCCGTCTTCCTGCTCTGACCGGGGCACCGACAGGATCCGCCCCGATCGGCGACGGACCTGGTGACCGCGGCGACCTGGTGGGAGTCCTTCCGAGCACGCCGCCGACCGGGGCCGCCGGGGACCGCCCGCGAGGCTGGGAGCACGGAGGTGGATCCGTCACCCCTTGCGGTCAGGGGCCTTGCTGCGGCTTGGGGGTCCGCGTCGCGGATGCCCAGCGCGCCGGCCGGCACGGCCTGCTCGTCGTCGCCGAACAGGTACAGCACGGCGGCGTTCGGTGCGGCGGCGGCGCCGTCGTTCGTCCCCTCCGGGTCCAGCAACCGGTCGAACAGGTAGCTCTCCCACACGCGGCCCTGCTCGGTTCCCGTGCTCCCGGGTCAACCGAGCGGGACGCGATGCCCTGAAAGTGGCTCACCCGGACATCTCGCACGTGTCGGCGGCGCCTTGCGCTTCCGCTCCCTCTACTCTGCCGCCGTGATCCCTACCGAACTCATTGGCAGCATCCCCCGTCCCCCCGCGCTCCAGGTCGCGGCCTCGGACCTCCGGGCCGGGCACCTCAGCAACACCGAGTTGGCCGCGAGCCGGAGCCAGGCCGTCCGCGAGACCGTGGAGAAGCTGGCGGCCACCGGGTCGCCGGTGCTCACCGACGGCGAGCAGGCCAAGCCCAGCTTCCTCACCTACCCGCTCCAAGGGCTGTCCGACCTGGACCCCGACGGCGCCGTCGTCCCGTTCGCCGACGGCCACACCCGGCAGCTGCCCCGCCTGACCTCCGGCCCCTTCCGCTACAAGACGTACGCGCAGGAGTACCTGCGGGCCGCGAAGCAGCACACGGATCTCCCCGTGAAGCAGGCCGTCGTCGCCCCCTCCGCCCTGAGCCTGCTCTACCCGCCCGACGGGATCGCCGGCTACCCGCGCGAACAGTTCCTCGACGACCTGGCGGGCGAGGCGGAGACGGACATCCGCGGCTGCCTGGACGCGGGCGCGCACGTCGTCCAACTGGACTTCGAGGAAGGCCGCCTGTCGCTCAAGCTCGACCCGAGCGGTCAGCTGCTGCGCGACCTCGTCGAGCTGAACAACACGGTGCTGTCCCGTTTCACCGAGGCCGAGCGCGCCCGGATCGGCGTCTACAGCGGCTCCGGGGCCGACCTGGACTCCACCCACAGCCTCGACGTCGACTACGCCGACCTGCTGCCGCACCTGTTCGAGCTCACCGCGGGCAACTTCTACCTCCAGCTGGCCGGCGAGGCCGACCCGGACCGGGTCCTGGGCATCGTGGCCGGCCAACTGCGGTCCGGCATCCGCGTCTTCGTCGGTGTGACCGACCCGATCGACCCACGCGTGGAGACGGCCCAGGAGGTCCGCGACCGCGTCCTGCGCGCCGCCCGCTACATCCCGCTCGACCAGCTCGGCACCTGCGACGACGCCGGCTTCGCACCGTTCGCCGACGACGCCTCCACCTCCCGGGACACCGCGTTCGCCAAGATCCGCGCCCGCGTGGAGGGCACCGCGCTCGCCGCCGAGCAACTGGGAGCCTGACCAAGGTGGCACGTTCGCCCACCAGGTGAGGGCTGCCGCCCGACGGCGCCCACGATCCGGCGAATGGGGACGAACCCACCACGCGGAACGGGCTGAACTCCGCGAGCCACCCGCCCAGGTGGCGGAGACATCCGCCCGCCCCTCGCGGGCGTCCGGAACCAACGGAAGGAGACCCCATGGGGATTCTGGACAACATGGCGCAATTGCTCAAGGGACACGAGGACAAGGCCGGACAGGGCATCGACAAGGCCGGGGACTTCGTCGACGAGAAGACCCAGGGCAAGTACAGCGAGCAGGTCGACACCGCCCAGCAGAAGCTGAAGGAGCAGTTGGGCGAAAAGGCGCCGGACGCCGACGAGGACGCCCCGCCGCAGGCGTAGCCGCAAGCCGGTGACACGTCCGCACGCACCGGGGTTCCGGCGGCACGAGCTGCCGGAACCCCGGTCCATTGCTCACCGGGGAAAGTCGTCTCAGTACGGTGGATCGCCCAGGCGCACGCGCAGATGCTGCACGCTGCGGGTGAAGACCGACTGGACGTGGGTGACGGACTGTTCCAGCAGGGTGGGCCGACGCCGGAGCAGCGCGTCGAGCGCGAGTCGGGCCTCCAGTCGGGCGAGCGGTGCGCCCAGACAGAAATGCGGTCCCAGACCGAACGAGAGGTGCGGGGTGTCCCGCGTGACGTCCAGGTCGTGGGGGCGGTCGTGGACGTCGGGGTCGCGGTTGGCCGCGCCGAGCGCCAGGAGGACGAGGGTTCCCTCGGGTACGTGCTGTCCGCCGACGGTGGTGGGTGCCAGCGCGATGCGGACGGTCACCTGCACGGGTGGCTCGTAGCGAAGGATTTCCTCCACGGCCCGTTCCATCGCCTGCTGCCCGAAGCCGGCGGCGGTGAGGTGGTGGAGCTGGGCGGGGTGGGTCAGGAGCGCGTGCAGGCCGTTGCCGATCAGTCCGACGGTGGTCTCGTATCCCGCGGCGAGCAGTTGGGCCGTGGTGGCGATCGCTTCGGTGACGGGAATCGGTCCGGTGTCGGGCGTCACGGGTGCGGCAAGCCTGGCCAGCATGGTGGACGCGGCCCCGGAGCCGGCTTCGTCGGCCCGGTCGGCCTGCCGCAGGTGCAGGCGCAGGTGCTGGACCAGGGTGATACGGGCCTGTGCGGCGTGGCGGCGTTGCTCGTCGTCGAGCAGGCTGGTGGGGTCCATGCCGTTGATGACGGTTCCCGCGCACTGTTGGAAGCGGTCCTGCTCCTCGGCGGGGATGCCCAGCAGGTGGCTGATGGTCCCCATGGCCAGTGGTTGGGCGATGTCGGTGACGACGTCCACCTGTTCGCCCCGGCCGGCGGGGGCGAGCAGGGCGTGCAGGTTCCGGGTGATCAGTGGTTCGAGCTGTCGACTGGCCTGCGCCGTGAAGGCGCCGCTGACGAGGCGCCGGATGCTGGTGTGGTGGGGCGGGTCCGTGCGCAGGAAGGAGCGCGCCGGCATGCCGTAGCCGGTGGTCTGCCGTGCGGAGGCGGCGCCGTGCCCGAGCGCCGGGTCGCGCAGGGCGGCGGCGCACTCGTGGTACCCCAGGAGGACCAGTGCGCCGGAGGCTGTGCGGTGGACGGGACCGGATGCTGCTCTCAGCTGCTCGAAGAAGGGGTAGGGATCGGAACGGAAGGCCGCACTGGCGGGGTCGAAGGGGAGTTGGGCGGCGAGCAGGTCGACCGGCCCTGCGCCGGGTGCCGGCGGAGCCGGGCGGACGGCGGGAGCGAGGGAGGGGGAGGCGCTCTGCACGGGGGCTAACCGGCCGACGGCCCGGTGGCGGCGGTCACGGCGGCCGCGGCGTTCAGCATGCGGTGGGCCTCCGCGATGGTGGTGACCGGTGTGAAGTCCAGGCCGAAGCCGATCTGCTCGCCGGTCTCGTTCTCGACGGCGACCAGCAGCTCCGCCAGGGCGAGGGAGTCCAGCTCCAGGGACTCGAGGGTGCCGTTCTCGTCGATCTCCGCAGGGGAGACCGCGGCGATCCGCGCGAGGATCTCGATCAGCCGGGCCCGGCTCATCGACGTCTGTGTAGGTGCTGAAGTCATCTGTCCTTCTCTGTTCGTTTGATAGCCGTTTGTAGTGCTTTAACGACCGGATTGCGTTTCCTTCAACGGCCGTGGGGAGCAGACGGCACGCACTTCGGACCGTTCGGGGGGCGGCCGCACGGGTGTCCCCCGTTGGGCGGCAGACAGTTGCCGATCACGGCCGGGCTCGTTCTCGACCTGTGACCACCGAGCGCTTCGACGTGCCCCGAAGCGCTTTCGCTGCTCGACCGGCCGTAGGAGGACACCGCTCGTGCCGCACCCTGTCCACATCGCCGTCACCGGCCTGGGGTTGATCACCCCGGCCGGCCACGACGCCGACGCCGTCTGGTCCGCCATGTGCGCCGGCCGGGGCCTCGCCCAAAAGGATCCGGAGCTCGTCGGCCTGCCCGTCGACATCGCCTGCCGCGTCGAGGACTTCGAACCCGTCGCCGCCCACGGGCGACGGCTGGCCCGCCGGACGGATCGTTTCTCCCACTTGGCGCTCAGCGCGGCCAGACAAGCCGTCGTCGACGCCAAGCTCGACCCCGACACCTGGTCTCCCACGCGCATCGGCGTCGTTCTCGGCACCGCCAGCAACAGCCTGGAGACCTACCTCGAAGGGTTCGCCCTCCTCGGCCAGGAACGTCCCACCCTGGTCTCCCCCCTGAGCCTGCCCCGCAGCCTTCCCAGCGCGGCCGCCGCCGAGATCGCCATCGACCTGGGGGTTCGCGGCCCCAACTTCAGCGTCTCCAGCGCCTGCGCCTCGGGCGCCACCGCCCTCGCTGTCGCCCGCGACCTGATCGCCGCCGGAGCCTGCGACATCGTCCTCGCCGGCGGCGCCGAGTCCGCCCGCGACCGCATGACCGTCACCTGCCTGACCCAGGTACGGGCCCTGTCCCGCCGGACCGACGCCCCGCGCCTCGCGTCCCGCCCGTTCGACACCGACCGCGACGGCTTCGTCCTCTCCGAGGGCGCCGCCGTCCTCGTCCTCGAACACCCCGACCACGCCCTGCGCCGCGGCGCCCACATCCGCGCCCGGCTGCGCGGCTACGGCAGCAGTTGCGACGCCCACCACCCCGTCGCCCCGCATCCCGAAGGCGCCGGAGCCGAACAGGCCCTGCGCGCCGCACTCCACAACGCCGGCCTCGCCCCGCGCGACATCGGCCACGTCAACGCGCACGGCACCTCCTCCCACGCCGGCGACGCCGCCGAGGCACAGGCGCTGCTCCGCGTGTTCGACGGCACCCCGCCGCCCGTCACCGCGCCCAAGAGCGTGCTGGGCCATCCCCTCGGAGCGGCCGGGGCCGTCGAGGCGGCGCTGACCGTGCTGACCCTTGAGCAGCAACTCGTCCCACCGACGGCCAACCTGCTGCGTCAGGATCCCGGACGGGAACTCGACGTCGTCACCGGCCGACCGCGCCCCGTTCCGGTCGACGCCGCCCTGTCCAACTCCTTCGGCTTCGGCGGCCAGAACACCGTTCTGGTCTTCACCACCCCGTGAGGCCGTGGGCCGACCGTGGCCGTGGAGGCGGCCGGCTCCGGCGTGTCCGCAGCCCGGGCGCCCCGTCCTCCGCTCCGATGGGGACCTGGTGGGGAATGCCTCACCCGGCACGACAGCTCACGACGCCCCGGGCGGTTTCCCACCAGGAGGACACATGACACAAGAAGGGCATCCATCGCCTGCCCTCCGCGCCGGCCGGATGTCCGAGACCGCCGGAGGGATCCGCCCGTCACTGCCCCGCACCCTGGCGACCGCACACCGCGTCCTCGACCAGCTCTCTCACGATCCGCGGACCGTGCTGCTGATGCTGGCCGTTCCGTCCGGGTTGCTGACCCTGCTGAAGGGGGTCTACCACTCGACACCGGCGGCGTTCCAGAGCGTGGGCGGCTCACTGACCACGGTGCTCCCCTGCGTGAGCATGTTCCTGGTGTCGTCCATCGTGATCCAGCGCGAACGCGCCTCGGGCACCCTGGAACGCCTGCTGGCCATGCCCATGAGGAAGTCCGATCTGATCGCCGGCTACACCCTCGGATTCGGCATCGTCGCCGCTCTCCAGGGCTCTGTCGTCACCACCCTTGCCCTGAGGTTCCTCGGCCTGCACATCGCCGGCCCGTGGTGGCTGCTCCTGCTCACCGCCATGAGCGCCGCCGTCCTCGGCCTCTCCCTCGGACTGTTCGTCAGCGCCTTCGCGGGAAGCGAGTTCCAGGCCCTGCAGTTCATGCCGGGCGTGCTCCTGCCGCAGTTCATGCTCAGCGGCGTCCTGATGCCCCGCGACCACCTGCCCGCAGGACTGGGCACGGCCTCGCACTTCCTGCCGCTGTCCTACGCCGTGGACTGCGCCACCCAGCTGCGCTGGCACCGGGAGATCAGCACCGTGTTCCTCCACGACATCACGGTCCTGTGGTGCGCCGCCCTCGTGGTGCTCGCCGCCGGCGCGGCCACCCTGCGCCGGCGCACCCGGTGAGCGGCCGGGAAGCCGCGCGGCGGCGGCATGCACTGCCGCGCGTTCGGCTCGGGATGCCGATCGGTCGGTCAGCCGGTGGCCGCGGGCACGACGGCCGCCGTGCGGTAGGGGCGTTCGAGCTCGGCGAGGTAGGGCAGGTCGTCGAGGGGCTCGTCCAGGAGGAAGCGGCGGGTCAGATCCAGGTGCTCGCTCGGGCGGGTGAGGAAGACGAAGTGGTCGCTCTCGCGGATCGTGGCGAAGACACCCTGCGGGCAGCGTGCGGCAAGCGCGCGGCAAGCCGCCGGAGGGGCCGGGACATCGTGTTCGCCGGTCACCGCGAGCAGGGGCGCCCCAGGCCCGTCACCGGTCAGCGGCGGTGCCGTGTACTGGAGTTCCAGACAGCGCAGCCACCTGTGGAACTCCGCGTCGTCGGAGCGGTGCAATTGCTCCAACATCGCCCGGCGCAGCACCGCGCGCCCCCGCACGGGCAGCGCGGGGTCCAGGCACAGCAGCGCCGAGGCGATGTAGTCGGCCGTCGCGGGGCGGCCTGCTTCCATCAGGCGCTCGGCGAGCTCGAGCGGGCCCATACCCGGGGGCAGGTGATCGCCGACCCGGCCGCCCGGGCCCGTGAGCACCACCCGCTCCAGCCGGTCGGGGTGGCGCACGGCGAAGCGGTACGCCAGATCCCCCGCGAACGAGCCCCCGCACACGTTCACCCGGGCCAGGCCGAGTTCGTCGAGGACTTCCCCGAGGCCGTCCGCGAGGTCTTCCATGCCGACGCCGGCCGGCAGTACGCCGGGAGCCGTGACGCCGCCGATCCGCACGCCCACCAGATCGGCCCACGAAACGACCGCCTCGGCCTGCTGCGCCATGATCCGAGGGCTCTCGGCCGGCGCCCGGACGACCAGCACCGGAGCGGTGCGCGGCGAGGGACCGGTCCTGAACTCGACCTCGAAGTCCACCGGCCCGACGCGGACGACCCTCACAGACGCGGACGGCTGTGCCACCTCGGTCACTCTCCTTCTCCTTGGTCGTGGCGGCCGCGCCGACCTCTTGTCGGGCCCTGCCTGCACCTGACGGCCGGACCGGGCCCACGGGCCCGCGCGGCGACACACGGATCCTGGCAGCCGCCGCCCCCCGCCCGTCCACTCCACGATCGTCCGGACGAGTGATACCGCGCGCTGGGTCAACTCGTTCGGGGGAACGCCTGCTTCGCCGAGCTCGACCGGCGCCGGCGGCCGAACCCACGCCACCGGTCGCGCGGTCGACCGGGGGCCGTTGCGCGCCGTCGCTACCGGCCGTCCGCGGCAAGGGCCGGCACCGGGCGATCCTGCTCGACCAGGACGAGAAAGGCGTCCTCCGCCCGGTCGGTACCCGTGCGGACCAGCAGATCCTCCCGCGCTCCGTGCGCCAGCACACGGCCCTCCCGCAGGAGCAGCAGCCGGTCGCAGCGGTCTGCCTCGTCCATGACGTGGCTGGAGACCAGCATGGTCATGCCCTGTGCCGCGAAGGAGGCGAACAGCTCCCACAACTCCCGTCGCAGTACCGGGTCGAGCCCGACCGTCGGCTCGTCCAGGACCAGCAGGGGCGGCGAGCCGAGCAGTGCCACCGCCAGCGACACCCGGGCGCGCTGGCCGCCGGAGAGACGCCGTACCAGTCGGCGCTGGCAGGCGATCAGATCCACAGCCGCGACCACCCGGTCGACTTCCGCTGTCCGCAGGGCCCGAGGCACACCCAGGGCCGTCGCGAAGTAGCGCAGGTTCGACCGGACGCTGATGTCCGGGTAGACCGAGGGGGCTTGGGAGGCATATCCGATCCTGCCCCGGAGGGCAGCGGATCCGGCCCGCAGGCCCAGCACCTCCAGACGTCCGCCGAGGCCGGACTGGATCCCGACCACCGACCGCAGCAGCGTGGTCTTCCCGCACCCGCTCGGCCCCAGCAGCCCGGTGACCGACCTGGCCGGCACACGGAACCCCACGTCCGTCAGGACCGTACGGCCGCCTCGCACCACCCGGAGCCCGTCCGCCCGCACCACGACACTGTCCGGCTCGCCCGACTTCTTCATACCCCCAAGATCACAACAGCGCTCGACGACGGTCAAGCACGCAGGCAGGTGACAGCAGTTGTGCCGAACGGGAAGTCATGGTCCGGCCCGCACCGCCTTCCCAGCCTGCCCGCCTCGTGGACGGGCGCGAGGGCAGCGGGGCCGACGGAGCCTGCCACGACTACGAGGGGCCCTCCGGCGAGTACGCCGGTCTCTGCGATGGCGTCGAGGTCCCGCTGCCAGGTCCTGACCGCCGGAGGTGTGCTGCCGACCGCCCGAGCCTGCCGCCCCCTGGCATCGCCCGCCCTCGTCGCCAACTGTCCTGGGGCCACGTCCGCCTCTACGGCGATCCGAAACTCGACCGCGGTTCCAGCCTGGAGATCGGCGGCGCCGAGACCGGGCCGGCGGAGGCCCGGTCGGTCGGCCGGTACCCCTGTACTGCGCGCCCGGGCTACCGGCCGCCGGAGTTCGCCGGGAACTTGTGGAGGACAGCGACGACATCGCCACCCGCGAAGCCTGCGTGTTCACCCCTGGGTGGCGGCCCACGCTGGCGGCGGGTGGCCGTGCGATGCCGCACGGCCACCGGCACCCGCGCCGACCGACCTGTCACGCGAGGGGCGGGGCGGAGCCACCGAGGGCCTGCCCGTCGCGATCCGCAGCGAGCAACGCGCCGCGGCCGTTTCGCGGTGACCGGCTCGACGCTCTCCACCAGCAGCACCCCTCCACGACGACCTCCGTGGCATCGCTGCTGAGCGCCGGCTCCGAGCGGTGGTCCGCTCAGCCGATCGGGGTGACTTGCTCCGCCTGCGGCCCCTTGGGGCCCCGGGTGATGGTGAAGTCGACCTGCTCTCCCTCGGCCAGGTCCTTGCGATCGTCCTCGGCCCGGATCTCGGCCCAGTGCACGAACACGTCCGGACCGCCGTCGTCACGCACGATGAAGCCGTAGCCCTTCTCCGTGCTGAACCACTTCACAACGCCTGTCGCCATGCGTCACTCCTCGGGGGCAGTTGGACAGGAGCATCCCGTCCAACTGTAGCCAATCAGATACCCACGGTGAGAAACGGTATTGCCACCCGGCCCCCCGCCGACCGTCACCGCTGCGGTTGACGCTCACCCGGGCCGCGAGTCCGGGTCAGCCGAGCCGGCCTTCAGCGCCCTTGGTACCGGCGTCGGCCGCCGCGTTCCCGGTGCGTGGCCGGCCCGGCTCTGGCGGCCAGGCCGCCTTCGCGTCTACCGCCAGGGTCGGTGCCTGATGTCGATGACGTGCATGCCGGCGGCCGTGGCGGCGGTAACGCCTTCGTCGGTGTCCTCGTGGGCGAGGCAGCGGCCCGGCTCGACCCCCAGGAGGCGGGCGGCGTGCAGATAGGCGTCGGGGGCGGGTTTGGGGTGGGCGACATGGTCGCGGCCGACGACGGTCCAGGGGAGGTCGTCGAGCCCGACGACCTCCAGGCCGTGTCGGACGATGTCGCTGTAGTTGGCGGAGACTACGGCGATCGCGGCGTGTTCGGCGGCGGCGCGTGCGGTGGTGCTGGCCGCGGTGATCGGTCTGATCCGGTCGGTGTTGGCGAACCAGTAGGCGCGGGCGGCCCTGGCGAAGGTCTCCTCGGGCAGCGCGGCCGCGGAGAGGGCGAGGCGTCTGCGTAACTGGCGGGCGGTGAAGACGGGTTCGGCGGCCACCCAGTCGAGGGTGACGGTGATGCCGTGGGCGGCGAGCGAGGCCTGCACGGAGCCGTGGTTGATGTCGCTGGTGTCGGCGAGGGTGCCGTCGAAGTCGAAGGCGTAGGCGGCGTAGGCGGCGTAGGCGGTGCGGCCCTCCGGCGCCTCCGTCGCCGTCGCCGTCACCGGGGAGCTGCTGCGCTGATGGCTCGTCATGGGGTGAAGTCCACGGGGAGGCGGGCCGGGCCGTGGACGACCCGGTGCTGGTGGGTGGGGATCTCGTCCGGGTCGGCGGCCAGGCGCAGGTCCGGGAAGCGGTGCAGCATCGTGGTGAGGACGGTGCGCAGTTCGATCCGGGCGAGTTGGTCGCCGATGCAGTGGTGGGGGCCGTGGCCGAAGCTGAGGTGTTTGGCGGCGTCGGGGCGGTGGGGGTCGAAGTGGTCGGGGTCGGTGAAGCGGGCGGGGTCGCGGTTGGCGGCGGGCAGGTGGAGGACGACCCGCTCCCCCGCCTGGATGGTTTGCCCGGCGACGGTGAGGGGTTCGCGGGCGACGCGGAGCAGGCCGAACTGCAGGACGGTGGCGTAGCGCAGGGTTTCCTCGATGACGCCGTCCACGAGGTCGGGGCGTTGGCGCACGGTGTCCCAGAGGCGGGGCGGGCGCAGCAGGAGGAGGGTGGCGAGGCCGATGACGTTGGCGGTGGTCTCGTGGCCGGCGATGAGGACGAGTTGGGCGAGGGCGGCGATCTCGTCGTCGGTCAGTGTGGCGTCGGTGGCCTGGGCCTGGAGCAGGCCGGAGAGCAGGTCGTCGGCGGGTTCGGCGCGTCGGAGACCGATCAGGTGCAGCAGGTAGGACTTCATCTCGGCCTTGCTGGCCAGGAGTTGGTCGCGGGTGCGGTCGAGGGAGAGCAGTTCGGCGGTGAGGCGCTGGTACCGGTCGCGGTCGGCGAAGGGGACGCCGAGGAGTTCGCTGATCACCAGGGACGGGACGGGCAGGGCGACGGTGGCCATCAGGTCCGCCGGGCGGGGCGCGGTGGCCAGGGCGTCGAGGTGCTGGTCGACGATGGCCTGGATCCGGGCGTCGAGTTGGTTGATCCGCCGGGTGGTGAACTGGCCGTTGACAAGCCGGCGCAGCCGGGTGTGTTCGGGCGGATCGCTGGTGAGCAGGTCGCTCGGGCGCAGTGCGGCCATTTCCTCGGGGGTGATGAGGCTGGCCCGGATGTGGGAGTTGAGGTGGGGGCGCCGCGAGCTGAGCCGGGGGTCGGCGAGGGCGGCGCGGACGTCGTCGTAGCGGGTGACCAGCCAGCCCGGTGGGCCGTCGGGGAAGGCCAGCGGTGCCACCGGCAGGTCGGTGCGCAGGCGCTGGAGTTCGGCGGGCGGGTCCAGTGGTCCGGGACGGTCGACGGGCAGGGGCATCGGTGCGCGGGCGGTGCCCGCCTGTGCGGGGTGCCCGGTCATCGGGTGCCGTCGCGGTCGAAGCCGGTCAGGGCGAGCAGGACCCAGGTGTCCGTGAAGACGGGCGCGTCGAACAGCAGGGGCCGGGGGGCGACCTGGTCGGGCAGCGCGACGAAGGAGCCGTCGGGTTCCTGTCGGGACAGCAGATGGGCCACGCCCGCCCGCACGACGGCGTCGTCCTGGAGGCGTCGGCCCATGGCGGCCAGGGCCAGCAGCGAGTAGCAGGTGCTGGTGGTGTCGCTGGCATCGCCCGGCCGGTAGCCCCAGCCGCCGTCCGCGTTCTGCGCCTCGGCGAGGAAGCGGTGGGAGGCGGCGTCGGCGTCGGCGATGCGCGCCTTGAGGGTGGTGCGGGTCGCCTCGGGCACGGAGTGCAGCGCCCACGTCGCCCGCCAGATCGTGTTCGCCTCGCTCAGGCTCCAGCTGCGCTCGAAGGTGCCGTCCTGGTGCTGGGCGTCCAGCAGCCAGCGGGCCGCGCCGTCGAGCAGGTCGCCGTGGTCGGTGGCGTTCCATGCCAGCGCGCTGACCGCGCCGGCGGTCATGCCGGCCTCGGACGGGTCGCCCTTCATGTAGGTCGGGAAGCCGCCGTCCCTCCCGGCGATGCCCCGGAAGTACCCGCCCGCGCGCAGCAGGGCCTCGCGGTGGCGCAGCGGGTCGACGGCGGCCAGGCACGCGGCGGCGTAGGAGCTGGCGTCCACGTCGGTGTGCCGCATGCGCTCGGCGAACGTCCATCCACCGTCCGGCATCTGTTGGTCGATCAGGTAGTCGCACATACGGTGGAGGAGCGCGCGGTCCGCTCCCGCCCGGGCCAGCGCGAGCCCCGCGGGGCCGGTGTTGAACACGTCCAGGTTCGACATGCTCGGTACCCCGCCGTCCGGGTTGCGGCACGCCAGCACCGCGGCCACGCCGGTTTCGACCAGCGGGTGCCCGGGGGCGAACTCCTGGACGGCCAGCAGTGCCAGGAGGTGGGCCGCGGTGTAGTTCTCCCACACCGGAGCCCGACTGGAGCCCAGCAGCTCCAGCAGCCGTTCGCGCTCACCGTCGTCGACCTGGTCGCCCGCGCCGAGACCGTGGGCGACCAGGACCCGCACGCTCAGCATGAGCATCTCGATCCAGGTGACCGTGTTGTCCGCGCCCGGGTCCGCCGCACGGTACGGACGCAGCATCGACGCCTCGAACGGGACCGCGCCCGCCACGGCCAGGTAGACGTCGAACAGCAGCCGCTTGCGCGCCAGCGTGAAGTGGTCGAACCCGGCCAGCAGCTCACCGCCCACCACGTCGGTGCCGACCGTCCGGCCGTGCAGGACCGCCCGCGCCAGCGCCGCGTCGAACCCGTCGGCCTGCGCCTGCGGGGCGGCCAGGAACTCCGCGAGCTCCTGCTCCTGGCGCGGGTGGCCGCCGCGCCGGCGCAGCAGTAGGAGTAACAGCGCGGACTCCAGCGTCCGACTGGAACACGGCCTGCGCACCGCGCCGTCCGCGCCGACCGCCGCACTCAGCCTCTCCCGCACCCGCTCCCGGGCCCGCTCCCCGGCCACCGCGAGCCCTCCGGGCATCGGCTCCGGTTCGCGGGCCGTGCCCGGTCCGGTCGTCTCGATCTCGCTTGTCGTCACGGTCGACTCCTCGTTCTCCCCGGTTCGCACGGCACGGCCGGTGCCGCCGCCTACAGCCACGGACCAGCGGCTGTCAGGACCCCGTCATCGAGGATGAGCGAATCCCACACCGCCGCCGGAAACCTGTGGATCTTCGAATCTGGTCCGAAGAAGACCAACATTCGCTACTCGTTGCGCGACCACGACCACCCGCTGCCGATAGTCGCACCCCGGCGCCGGCCGGGCGCACGATCGGTGGTCCTCGATCTGGACCACCAGCGGAAGTCGCTGCGGAGCACGCCACATGCCGCGGGTTCAACCGGTGGTTCTGTTCACGAGCTGCCGCAGGGCGAGAGTCGATTCCCCGGGGACTCTGCTGCACACGGACATCGCAAGCGTCCCGCCGGGCCCACCACGGCTACGGGATGGTGGGCCTGCAGTCGGGATGTCAGCTCCCCGGTCGCACGCAAGTCGGTCGTAGCCGTCCTCGGTCTTGCACTGTCACCCCCGTCTCACGAGCGAGCAGCAGTACTTCCTCGGCCCACAGCCGGCCGAGCTGCTCGGCGCCGGGAAGGGCCCGGTCCGCGACGAAGGCGACCTGGGCAGTGTCCCGGTAGGTGCAGAGGCACACGGACAGGGGGTGGCGGTCGGGCAGGTGCATGTGCGGGATCACCGCGACAGCTTCGCTGTCCCCCAGGACCAGCTGGTGGGGAAAGGGTACGTGGGAGGCGATCAGCGGTGCGTACCCCGGGTTGCTGAGCAGCTTCATCATCCCGAGCATGGCACCGGGGCCCAGCCGGTCGAACAGTGCACGGCTCGTGCGGCGCCCGCGGACTGTGAGCACCTCACTGTCGTGGTCCACGATCTGCCGAAGACGTCGTAGCGGTGACGCCTCGTGCCAGGGCAGGGGAATGCGCGCCAGGCCGAACTGATTGCGCGCCGCGCCGGGTTCGCCGAGCGCACGGGTGCTGACCGGGACCATGGCGTGCAACGCGCGACGCGGCGGAGCCGAGGCGATGTCGGTGGGTACCCAGCGGCGCAAGGTGGCGGCCAGAGCAGCCAGGTACACATCGTTGACACCGCCGCCGACAGCCGATCCGACGTCTGCCATGAGCCGGCGCGGCACGTGGCCGGTCGACAGGAGCTGCTGTCCGCTGCGTGGATGGCGTGCCGCCCACCACGGCGAGGTGGGAAGCAGATCGGCTCCCACGGCGGCTGCCAGTCTCAGCACGTCGCGCGGCCCTGCCCGTCTCGTTCCCCTCGCAGGCCTGCTCGCCGCGGAAGCAGTCGCCAGTGGTCGGGGACTGAACAGAGCGGCGATGGTGCGGATGGCGGCGAGACCGTCCTGTGCGGCGTGGTGGACGCGGTAGCACAGCAGGTACTCCTCCTCGGCATAACCGTGGACGAGCCAGAGATCCCACGGCGGTGCGTCGGCCGGCAGCGGCAACGTGCGCAGGAGGCCGACGGCCTCACTCGCTGCGCGCGGGCCCTGGACGACTCTCAACTGCCGGACATGGCGGGTGAGATCGCATCCGGGGTCGGCCTCCCAGGTCGCGCCCGGACCGCTCCCGGTGATTCGTTGGCCCAGGACGGGAAGCTGTTCGAGGCGGCCTCTCACGTGCTCCCGCAGAAAGTCCAACCCGGGCGACGGGCCGGACATGTGCGCGGCACCGCCGATCTGCAAGTAAGCCGCAGGCCGCTCGAGTTCGTAGGCGAGGAAGCATCGGTCGATCGTCGCAAGCGGGTGGCTGCGAGCGGCATCGGTCATGGGTACCTCGATCGGTCGTGTGACTCTGCGGCATGTCGGTGGTCGCCGTGATGTGGTTCGGTCATGCTCGCATTTCGTTGATGTGCCGCAGGAGCGAGAGGCCTTCGGCGTGGACGGGCTGTCACCCGTGCGGGGCATTCCAGGCGTTGCGCTGCGATGCGGGCTGATGTGGCGTTCCGCCGACCGCATTCCGTCGGCGTTGTGGGAGCGCGCCCGGCGCGGGGCTCGCTCCGGTGCACCCGATCGGGTGACGGCGACGGGACAATCGGGCTGAACGGAGTGCGCCGCACGGCTGAGGTGCGGTAATCCCGTATCCCGTACAGGTGGGTTCTCGGAGCCGAACCAGGAGGAGTGTGATCCCGGCCGCCTTCAGCGATCTCATCGTTCGTCACCGCCGCGCCGTGCTGGCGGCGGCCCTGATGCTGATGTGCCTGCTGGGATGGTTCGATCTGGGGGTGTTCGGACACCTCGCGAACGGCGGGGACACCCCGAGGGGGGCCGAATCCGCGGCGGCGACAGCGGCGATCCGGGAGAACTTCGGCCACGGCGGCACCGATGCCGTCGCCGTCTACCGCAGCGACCGGTGGACGGCCGACGATCCGGCCTTCCGAGAGGGAGTCCAGGCCTCGCTCAGCTCTCTGCCACCGGGGGTGGTGACCGGCGCCCAGGACTACTGGAACACCGGGAGCCGGGCCTTCCTCTCCGAGGACCGGCACTCTGCGGCCGTCGTCCTGAGCCTGGGTGGCACTGACGACACCGCGAAGATGGCCTCGTACCGCACGGTGCGCAGCACCGCGCATCCCGCCGGCATCGATGTCGCCTACGTCGGGCAGACGCCGTTCTACGCCGACACCACCGACCTCGCTCGCAGCGACCTGGCCCGAGCGGAACTCTTCTGCGCGCCGGTCCTTGTCCTACTGTTGTGGCTCGTCTTCGGCAGCCTGACGGCCGCCGTGCTCCCGATGGCCGTCGCAGCGGCCAGCATTGTGGCCGCCACGGCGGCCCTGAGGCTGCTCACCCTGGTCATGCCGGTTTCCGTCCTCACCCTCAACCTGGTGACGATGGTGGCGATGGCGCTGGCCGTGGACTACGCCCTGTTCATGGTCGCGCGCTTTCGTGAGGAACTCGACCGTGGCAGCGAGCCGGCCCGGGCGCTGGCGGCGACGATGGCGTCGGCCGGGCACACGGTGCTCTTCTCCGGCCTGACCATCGCCGCGGCCATGCTCGCGCTGGTGGCGCTGCCCTTCGACTACACCCGTTCCGTCGGGGTTGCCGGAGCGGTGACCGCCCTCCTGGCGGTACTGACCTCGCTGACGCTGCTGCCCGCAGCGCTCGCCGTTCTGGGCCACCGGGTGAACACGCTACGGCTGCCCGTGCCCCGATGGCTGCGCAACCCCGTGGCGGCCATGCAGTCCACGGCGGAGCAGAGCGCTTGGGCGCGACTCGGCCGCACGGTGATCCGGCGGCCCGTACGCTACCTGGCGGGCGCTCTGGTCGCGCTGGCGGTACTGACCCTGCCGATGACCCACGCACGCTTCGGCGCCACCGACCACCGCACGCTTCCGCAGAGCGCACCCGTCCGGCAGGCCACCGAGGCGCTCTCGCGCGACTTCCCCGCACTGGGGCTGGACCGGATCCAGGTCGTCACCCAGTTCTCCCACTCCCTGAGCTCCCCGGAGGGAAGCGCAGCCCTCGAAACCTGGAAGCAGCAGCTCACCGCGCTGCCGGGTGCCAGCTCCGTGCACGTCACAGCCGTATCGGGCCGGTCGGCAGTGGTGACCGTCTCCGGACCGAAATCCCCGCACAGCGGCCCGGAGAGCGGCCCGGCAGCCGACCTCGTCGAGTCCGTCCGGGCACTGCCCGCACCCGACGGAGGAGCGTTCGACGTCGGCGGCCCGGCGGCCGCCACCGTCGACCTGCGGCAGACCCTCCGGACCTGGCTGCCACTGATCGGACTCTGCATCGCCCTGACCAGCTTCGCGCTGCTGCTCCTCGCGTTCCGCTCGGTCGTGGTGCCGCTCAAAGCACTGCTGACCACCGGGCTCTCCCTGGGCGTCGCATTCGGCGTCGTGACCTGGATCTTCCAGGACGGCCACCTCTCCCGCCGGCTGGACTTCCAGCCCAACGGATACATCGGCGCCCTGGAGCCCGTCGTCATGCTGGCCCTGCTGTTCGGCCTCTCCATCGACTACGAACTCTTCCTGCTCTCACGGATCCGCGAGCACTACCGCCGCACAGGCGACAACGAGGCGGCCATCGTCACCGGGCTGCGTCAGAGCGGAGGGATCATCACTTCCGCTGCGGTGCTGATGCTCACCGTCGTCGCGGCCTTCGCCACCAGCGGCGTCCTGATGGTCAAGGAGATCGCGATCGGCATCTTCGTCGCGGTGGCCGTGGACGCGACCCTCGTACGGGCCCTGCTCGTCCCGGCGACCCTTCGCCTGCTCGGCGACGCCAACTGGTGGGCACCCGGCCGACCGCCCAGCAGGCCAGTAGGTGACCCGAACGCGGCCGACGCGGGCGCGACCACCCCGGCCCTGATCGGACGGGAGTAGACCTGCGAGCGGCCGCCCCGACCCCGGACGCGCCAGCCCCACCTCACCAGCCGGGCGCTCTTTCCGGCGCCTCTTCAAGAGCATCTTGCGCTCGGCCGGCGCTGCGGCAGCCTGCTCGATCGAGAGAGCCGTGCCCAACAGGTGGCTGCCCTGCATCCACGGAATCAGGCAGCCGTCCGACAGGAAGCGGCACTCACGAACCTCACCCAGCCCAAAGGGTCGCCGAGCACCACCAGATCCTCGGTGGTCAGCAACATGATCGTGGCCCAGCCCGAACACGGCGAGGCCGGCTTGATCAAGAGATGGCCGACCAGGCCGACCCGCCACTGACGATCAGTCAGAAAAGTCAGCAAAAGGTCAGCATCGATACGGGCAGACCTTGCAAAACGCGCGTAGACCTGAGAATCGACACGCCCCGCGCCTTGCCCCCCCGAGGAGGCAGGCGCGGGCAGCGGAACTCGTTCTGCCATTGCCCTTCCGATGCCGGAACGGTCCAGTCGGCAGCGACGGGAACAGATGCTTCCTTCGATGCATCTTCCCAGGTCATCGCACTCGCCCACGGGCCTTCAGCGGGATGTCGGGGAGCTCCGGCGCCCGCAGTCGAGCACCGTCGTAGCCGTGGACGTCGCCGAAGCGGGTGCCGGCTTCCCAGTCGTTGCGGGCTTGGAGGATTTCTTCGCCGGTGCGGCCGATGAAGTTCCACCACATGACGAGTTTCTCCTCGAAGGGGTGGCCGCCGAGGAGGAGGAGGGTGGCGTCGGTGTGGGCGTGGAGGGGGAGGTGGGGGCGGCCGGTGCCGAGGTAGAGCATGGCGCCGGGGTCGAGGCGGACGCCGTCGACCTCGGTGTGGCCGGACATGGTGAGGACGGCGTACTCGAAGTCGGGTTCGAGGGGGAGGCGGTGGTGGGCG
>NZ_JAQYWW010000958.1:0-301 GCF_036322525.1 Streptomyces sp. BE20
CCCCCCCCCCCACCCCCCCCCCCCCCCCCCCCCCCAGGGCGGCCCCCCGTCTTCTGTCCGGTAGCTGAGGCCAAAGGTGATTTCACTCCGGGTCAGGAGGGCTGTCGGTGTCTGTGCGGATCTGAAGCCGGTCGGCCCCGCCGCCGTCGGGAGATCGGAAGAGCGTCGGGGCGGGAACGAGTGTGCACTGCAGTGTAGAACTCGGTGGTCGCCGTAGCAGTATAAGCGCGGGGGGGGGGGGGGGGGGGTGGGGGGGGGGGGGGGGGGAATAGGGCGCCGCCCCGGAAAGACGGGCGGCGGG
>NZ_JAQYWW010000959.1:0-353 GCF_036322525.1 Streptomyces sp. BE20
CCCCGAGCGGCACGTGCTCAGCTTCGCGCTGCACCACATCGCCGGTGACGAGTGGGCGGTGGGCGTGCTGCTGCGCGACCTCGACCTCGACTACGCCGCCCGCCGGTCCGGCGCCGCCCCGGCCTCCGGGGGGGTTGGGACCCCCCCCGCCTCCCCGGGGCCCGGGGGGCCCTTGGGGCACCGGTCGGCAGGGGGGCGGGGAGGGGACGGGGGGGGCATGGCGTGGGGGGGGCCAGGGGGGTGCGGAGGGCGTCGTGGTGGTTGCCGTGGAGGTTGCGGAGCAGGTGGGCGGCGGCGTCGTTGGTGACCTTGATGGGGTTCGCCCCGGTGGGGTGCGGGTAGCGGCGCAGGGC
>NZ_JAQYWW010000960.1:0-352 GCF_036322525.1 Streptomyces sp. BE20
CCCCGACACCGGCCTCGACGTCTACCACGGCCCCAACAAGGACCTCGGCGTCGTCACCGCCGACCGCGCCGACGTCAACGGCGTCAACACCAAGTGGGTCGGCGACCGCGCCGCCGGCAACGGCTGGATCGACTTCCCCCAAACCGGAACCACCGTCCACAAGAACGGCGCCCAGGACTTCGGCACCGTCACCGCCGAGACCGCCGACGTACAGGACGTGAGGACCGGATCGGTCAAGGGACGGACCCCCGACTCCGGCTGGATCGACTTCCCCGACACCGGCCTCGACGTCTACCACGGCCCCAACAAGGACCTCGGCGTCGTCACCGCCGACCGCGCCGACGTCAACGGC
>NZ_JAQYWW010000961.1:0-20513 GCF_036322525.1 Streptomyces sp. BE20
CCCGCAGGACTCGCGGGCTTCCGGCCGCCTGTGGTTCCTGCGGCCACGGTCCGGCGAGGGTCCTGAGGGGTCCTCGCCTGGTGGGTCGTCAGGATCCTTCGTGTGGGACGTAGTGCTGGTTGGGGGAGCGGGCCCGGCTCTAGGCTGTGGGTATGCATCCTCGACTCGGTGAAGACCTCGACCGCCTGCGCGAACTCCTCGACGCGGTGAGTGATCGTGCCGCGCACGTGCTCGCCGGCATCGGGGACCGTCCCGTGGTGCGGGCCGGTGACGGGGCGACCGGTGCCCCCGGTGCCGGCTTGCCGCTCCCGGTGGAGGGCAGCGGCGCCGACGGCGCGTTGAAGCTGTTCGCCGAGCGGTGGGAGCCGGGGTTCAGCGGCAGTGCCGGCCCGCGCTACCTCGGCTTCGTCACGGGCGGCGTGACCCCGGCGGCCCTCGCCGGCGACTGGCTGACGTCCGCCTTCGACCAGAACGTCAGCAACCGCATCGGCTCGGCCGCAGCGGACCTGGAGCAGGAGACGCTCGGCTGGCTGCGCAGTCTCTTCGGACTGAGCGAGGCCCACACGGGCGTCTTCGTCAGCGGCGCGACCATGTCGAACCTCGTCGGCCTCGCCGTCGCCCGCGAGTGGATGGGGGAGCAGCGTGGCGTCAGCGTCACCCGGGACGGCCTTGCCGCTCTCGGGCCGGTCGAGGTCCTGTCGGGCGCCGCGCATTCGAGCATCGGCAAGGCACTGTCCGTGCTCGGGCTCGGCCGGGGCGCACTGCGGCGGGTGCGGACGCTGGAGGGCCGGGAGGCGGTCGACGTGGGGGCCCTCGCCGATGAACTCGCGTCGCTGGAGGGGCGCCCGGCCGTGGTCGTCGCCAACGCGGGCACGGTCAACACCGTCGACTTCGACGACCTGCAGGCCATCGCCGCACTGCGCGAGCAGTACCCGTTCTGGCTGCACGTCGACGCCGCGTTCGGCGCCTTCGCCGCGCTCTCACCGGCCCACGAGCACCTCGTGGCCGCCCTGGACGCGGCCGACTCGGTCTGCGTCGACCTCCACAAGTGGCTGAACGTCCCGTACGACGCCGCCGTGCAGTTCACCCGCCGCCAGGACCTGCAAATCGCCGCCTTCCACAACACCTCGCCCTACCTCGGCGCCCCGACCGCCGACCCCGACCCCGTCCACCTGGCCCCCGAGAACTCCAGACGGCTGCGCGCCCTGCCCACCTGGTTCGCCCTCACCGCCTACGGCCGCACGGGACACCGCGAGATCGTCGAACGCACCTGCACCGAAGCAGCCCGACTCGGCGCGGCCCTCGCCGCGGAACCGGCATTCCGACTGCTGGCACCGGTACGCCTCAACGTCGTCTGCTTCACCCTCGCCGGCCGACCCGCTCAGGACGACATCGACGCACTGCTGCGCCGCGTCGCGGCCTCCGGGGAGGCGTTCCTGACGCCGACGGTGTTGGACGGGGTGCCGGCCGTGCGCGCGGCCTTCAGCAACTGGCGCACCACCGGCGCGGACACCGACCGCGTCCTCGCGGCGCTGCGCGCGGCGGCCGCCGCGCACTGACCGGCGGCGCCGCAGTACTTCGTGCCGCACGCGCCACCTCCGCCGGCCGGGCAACAGCCACGACCCCTTCCGGGCAGATACGAAAAGCGGACCGCTCGGCATTCAATCAGCGGGCCGCCGGCTCGGTGGGGTGCCGACATGCGAGTCTCCCTTGCGAGGAGCAGCGGCGCGACCGGCGTACCTGTCCGACGGAAAGCGACGCTCTGCGAGACGAGATCCCTGTGATCGTCCGACAATCTCCCGACAGTATTTCTGGTCACCGGGGAGCGCCGACGGGGCCGAGCGGCATACGGGCGGCCGCCGGCGTCTCAATCAGGGCCTGTCCGTGATGGCGGTCCAGCAAATCGGGGAGAAGCGGACCGGCCGCGTCGTCACGCTCGGCCTGCCGTCGAATCCCGATGGCGGGGCTGTGACGGACCGGATTCGCCCGGAACGGCTGCCGCCCGCCTTGAGCGAGGGTGGCCGATGCGCGGAGAGGTGCTGCGCGGCAGGGCGGGTCCGTTCGGTGCATGCTCTCGTGTCCTCGCCGGGACCACGGCCTCACCGCCGTCGGCGGTGAGGCCGTGGTCCGTCCGGCTGCTGTCGGCCGCCGTGCCGTGCCGGGGCCTGGCGCGGAGCACGGGCCTCAGCCCTCGGGACGTTCCGTCGCCTGCCACCACCCCGCCAGTTCGTCGATGATCGGCAGTACGGAATGGCCGCGTGGTGTGAGCTGGTAGGACACCCGGGGTGCGGAGCCGCCGGCGTTGTGTACCGTGCGGGCGACCAGGCGCATGTGGAGGAGGCGGCGCAGGGCGCGGTCCAGGGGCTTGTTCTCGGCCATGCCCGTCGAACGCGCCAGGTCGTTGTGGTAGTGCGGCCCTCCGGCGAGCTGGATCAGTACGGCGAAGACCCACTTGCCGGAGAGGATCCGCACGGCCTCGTACGCGTCGTGGAAGTGTCCGTGTTCCTGGGGCGGTGTGTCCGGATCTGCTGCTGCGCCGGGTCTTCTTCCGGCCGGCTCGCCACGCTCCGCCTGCTCCCGTCCGCCGGGAGCCGGAACCCGGCCGGACTGGGGGGCTCCACCGGGTGGTACGGAGGCCCCGGCCGGAGCGCGGTCGGAAATCGGCAAACCCCTCTCGGAGGCGAGGGCTTGTCCCGGCCGTTTCCCGGGGCGCTGCGGTGGGGGGTATCGGCCGCCGTTGCGCCTGTCGTCCTTCGATGTTTGGAGCGTGCGTGCCACGTTCGTCCGATTTGGACCGAACACCGAGTTTCCCCCTCACGGTGGTCCACTTCGGGCCACTCAGGAACGAGTGTGCCCGCACCAGCTCACGTGCGAATACAATGCCGTCTCGACAAGTCCTTACTGACAATTACACGACAAGCATGTCTGCGGCATTGCAGTGGGTCAACGGTTCGGCGGGGCCGGGGGATTGTCCCGCCATGGCGAATGCCGGGCAGCCCTTCCCCGTCGATCACAGGGCTGCGTCCTCTTTATCCCGTTCGCGCCCAGAAGAGCGCCACCGAGCCTGTCACCACGACTTCGTGCTCGGGGAAGACGGCGGCGAGGGCCGCATCGAGGTCCTCCGGTCGGTCCAGCCGGTTGGACATGATCCCGTGCCGGTTGGCCAGGCCCAGCTGGAGCCGAGCCGATCGGTTGTGGTCGACCCCCGAGCCCGGGATGGTCGCGCCGAACAGCGTGCCGCCCGGCTTCAGCACCAGCCTGGCGTGTTCGAGGACCACGGCCTTGTCCGCGAGCGTCCCCGGCAGGCAGTGCAGCAGGTGGCACATGCCGACGGAGTCCACTGACCCGTGCGGCAGTCCCCACGGCCGCAGCACGTCGGCCCGGTGGAGCCGCGGACGGTAGCGGCGCAGGCGCCGGTCCGCCGCGGCCAGCGACGACGGGTTGAGGTCCATCAGCGTGAGGTCCGGCGCCGGGACGGGGAAGCGGCACTCGTCGAGCAGCACCCCGGAGGCGACGCCGACGTCCAGGTGGTTGCCCGAGACGTGCCGGTCGTAGAGCGCGACGAGGCGCTCCTTCGGACAGCGCCAGGTGAGCGGGGAGTTGACGCGGTAGACGAGGGTGTCGTAGATCCGCAGGAAGGACCGGGTGTACAGCGCCTGGCCCGCGTGAACGGCGAGGGGGGAGGGGGAGGCTTCCTCGGGGGCAGGCACCTCAGCCGTGCTCCGGTCGCGGGGACAGCCGGACCAGGGGGATCTCCCGCGTCGTGCGGCGCTGGTAGTCCGCGTACCCCGCGAAGCCGCGCACGACGCGCGGCCACGCGGCGGCCCGCTCCTCCGCCTCCAGCACCCGCGCCCGCACCGCCTGCACGCGGCCGCCGACGCGCAGGACCGCGTCCGGATCGGCCAGCAGGTTGCGGAACCACCGGGGATCGCCGGACGACCCCCGGTACGAGGCGACGACGATGACATCCGCCCCGTCGCGGAAGGTGAACAGGGGGACGGAGTACGGCCCGCCGTCGCGGGGCCGTACGGTGGTCAGGATGCCGACCTGGTTGCCGAGCATCCGCCCGCCCAGCCGCCCGCCGGTCCGCTCGTACAGGGCGATGTGCACCGCGTTGTTCACGCGCTGGGCGAACCGCCCCCACAAAGTCACGGTCCGGCCGATCCGTCGGCCGGCCGGGGCTGTCGTCATGGCGGGACCCTTCTCGTCGGCGGTGCCGCGGTGGTGCGTGCCGCGGTCGGGCGCGGGCCTGGGTGCGGCGGGACCCCGGGGGGTGCCGTCGGCGCCGCGGGCGCGCTCGGCCAGGAGCGTCGGCACCACCCAGAACGCGTGGACCAGCGCGAGGCGTTCGAGGCTCGCGCCCCGGGCACGCATCAGCGACAGGCTGCCGCCCAGGCCGGCGGCGGCGCCGGTCACGGCCGCGTTGCCGGTCGGTACGTGGGCCAGGCCGTACAGCAGGGCGGTGGCGGCGGCGGCCCGGCCGGCGCCGAGCCGGCGTGTGAGGCGGCCCTGCACCAGGCCCCGCCAGAAGAGCTCCTCGGCGGGGGCGATCACGAGCAGCAGATGCGCGCACATCCGCAGCGGGTCCGCGGTGGCGGTGAGCGCCCGCAGGGACTCCGCGTCGGCCGCGATCCTGGGCACGGCGCGTCGCACCACCGCGTCGATCAGCACGCTCCCCGCGACCATGCCCGCGCCGATGCGCAGGGCCGTCACGACGTCCTCCCGCCCCGCGGACCGGTGCCGGGCGGACGGTTCCACGACCGACGCGGCCAGCCCCAGTGCGCCGTGCGTCAGCGCGAGCGTGCTCCAGTGCGCCCGCCGCGGCCCCCTGAACGCCGCGGCCAGCCCGGCCGCACCGACCAGCACCCCGGCCGCCGCCACGCGGGACCCCGTGTCCGACGGCCGGACGGCGGAACCGGTCCGTGCCAACCCGGCCCCCGGCGCACGGATCCCGCGCCCGGGGTGCGGCGCCGCGGTCATCGGCGGGTCCGGTCGACCGTCGGCGGGTTCACGGGCCGTGGCGCGGGGTGCCGGATCGAGGGGAAGTGGCTGCGCACCCACGCCGACCACAGTCGCGCGGGCACCATCCGGCTGAGCGGCAGCAGGACGCGTGCGTCGGCTCCCACCGGGTAGCGCAGACGCGGACGGCTCTCCGTGAGCGCGCGCATCACCACCGACGACGCGTACTCGACGGAGGCGCCGCGCGGCAGTCGCTCGGCCATCTGCCGCGCCAACTCGGAGACCAGGTCGCCGTACGCGCCGGAGGCGTACTCGTTCTGCTCCGGGACGTTGTCCGCCCAGCGGGAGTTCACGGCGCCCGGCAGTACCAGGCTCACCTCGATGCCGAACCGGTGCACCTCCAGCCAGAGCGCCTCCATCGCGGCCTCCAGGGCGAACTTGCTCGCGTGGTACGCGGCGCCCACGGGCAGCACGATCTTTCCGGCCAGGGAGCTGACGTTCACGATGCGTCCGTACCCGCGCTCCCGCATCCCCGGCAGGACGAGCTGGGTGAGTGCCACCGGACCGAAGACGTTGGTCTGGAACTGCCGGTCCCAGCGATCCAGCGGGACCTCCTCGAAGGGGCCCAACTCGCCGTAGCCGGCGTTGTTGACGAGCGCGTCGACCCCGCCGTGCTTCTCGTCGAGCTCCTCCACCACCCGGTGGCGGGCCTCGGCGTCGGTCACGTCCAGTGCGCGCACCAGGCAGCCCGCGGCTTCGAGTTCGGCCAGCGACTCGGGCTTCCGGGCGGTCGCCACGGTGGTGAATCCCGCGCGCACGGCCCGAAGGGCGACCGCCCGGCCGATGCCGGAGGAGCAGCCGGTGATCAGCACCACCGGCGGCGCGCCCGGCCTCCCGCGTACGGACCCGGCAGGACCTCGACCGCCTTTCACAGGACCACCCCCAGGGAGAAGTCGGCGCTGACCCCGGGGCCGAAGCCCGCGATGACGCCGCGCGCACCCGGCCGGGCCGCCCCGTCGTCCCAGAAGCGCGCCAACGCGTCGAAGATCAGGACACTCGCGGTGTTGCCGTGTTCCGAGAGCGCCGCCCGGCTGAACCGGTGGAGCGCCGGATCGATGTCCAGGAACCGGGTGAGGTCGTCCAGGATGCGCGGGCCACCGGCGTGGGCCAGGACGAAGTCCAGCTCTCCGGTGCTCCAGCCCGCCTCCTCCACCACCTTGCCGATGGCCGGAGTGACCGCGCGCATGGTGTGCCGGACCCGGCTGTCCAGGCGGAAGTGGAATCCGGTCTCCCGGACGTCGTAGGAGATCCAGTCCGCGGTGCTCGCGATGGTCTCGGACGCCGACCGCTCGATCCTGAGGCCCGAGCGGGCCGTGCCGCGCATCACCGCCGCGGCGAAGCCGTCGCCGAAGAGGCCGGCCGAGAGGAGCGCGCCCACGTCGGTATCGGTCGGCTGGTAGCACAGCGAGCACAGTTCGAAGGCCACGATCAGGACGTTGCGGTCCGGGTGGGCCCGGCAGTAGCGGGCGGAGGCGCTGATCGCGCCGCTGCCCGCGGCGCAACCGAGCTGCGCGAGCGGAATCTGGTCGACGTCGGTGGAGAACCCCAACTCGTTGATCATCCAGACGATCGGGGACGGCATGGTGAAGGCCGTGCACGACACGAAGACCACGGCGTGGATCTGGTCGCGGGACATCGCGGCCCGCTCCAGCGCCTCCGTGACCAGGGCCGGCAGGTGGGTGCGCACCGCCTCCCAGTACAGGCCGGTGCGTGCGGCGACGCCGGGGTGGGCGAGGGTGAGGTCCAGGGGCTGGAGGAGACGACGGGTGCGCACCCCGGTGTTCTCGATCAGACGCAGGACGGTGTCCAGGCGTGGATGCCGCGGATGCAGCCGGCGTGCCGTCGCGAGCGTGTCCGCGAGGGTGACCTCGTGCTCGGGGAAGTGCACCGCTGGAGGGCACAGGACAGACATTCGGTGACCACCTCGACCACGGTCGGAGTTATGTGATGATTCGTCATATCCATACGGCCAGGGAGAGCAGGGCGAAGACCGACGCCAGCAGCCGCGGCAGGTGCATCCACGACGGCATCGTTCCTCCCAGTCGGGACCGCGTCACCCCGACGACCAGCCAGACCGCGTAGGGAAGGGTGGCCAGGGGAGCGGCGAATCGCCAGGAGTCGAGCGCATGCGCGACGAGGACGAGGCACGGGTACGGTGCGAGCACGAACACCGCGTAGCAGATCTTGGAGGCGCGCGGTGACAGCGCATGGGCGAGGGTGCGCTTTCCCGCCCGGAGGTCCTCGACGCTGTCCCGCAGATCGTTGTGGAACATCGTCGCGGCGAAGAGGAATCCCGCGGCGACCGCCGCCATCACGGCCGCGAAAGGCAGTTGCCGGACGTTGACCCAGATCACGACGGCCACGACGTAGAAACCGCAGACGACGAAGTCCATGAGTTCGCCGAGCCCGTGGTGTCCGAGCGGGACCGGCCCGCCGGAATACACCAGCACGGCGAACGAGAGCGGGAGCAGGGCCAACGACCACGGATTCGCCGTGTACAGCAGCCAGCCCAGCGCCAGGATTCCGGCCGTGAAGCAGGCCAGGCCGACCGCCCGTACGCGCTGCATGGAAAGGCCGGTGGCCAGGGCGCTGCCCCGCCGGGCCGTTTCCGGCACGTCCACACCGCGCTTGAAATCGTCGTAGTCGTTGAGCAGGCGCCGGGAGACGGACTCCGGCACGAACAGGGCCAGCGTGAGCAGGGCCCGGCTCGTGGAGAGGGGGCCGAGGTGGCGGGCCACGGAGAGTGCGAACAGCACCTGGAGCAGCACCACCGCGGTCATTTGCAGCCCCATCGCCGAAACCCACGCCCGCACCCGTGGGAGCGGGCGTGCGGAAGTCGGGGGAGCGGCGGTCGAGGGCTCGGACCTTTCCAACCGGGATTCCGGCATTCTTGATTATTCCCCCTTGGCGGACGGCCCTGGAAAACGGGTCCGAGTGCGACGTCGTCGGGTTCGCAGTGCGCTGGAACGAGCGGCGGCCGCGGTCCCCGGCCGACTTCCGGACACCCGGCAGATTGAAGTCGCGCAATGCGCCTCCGTCCAGAGACACCGATGTCCGGTGGGGACACCGGTGACCCCTGCGAACCCGGCACCGGCCTGTTAGTGTCCGCCGTCATCGGCCCGGTGGAGCCGGGAAACGGACTTCCGGACAATGGGGGTGGGGCATGAGTACCGAGAGCCGCGACGGGGGGCGTGCGGAGAAAGAGGGAACCGGGCAGGAACGGCCCTATCCGTTCACGCCGGTCCATGCGCTCGACCTGCACGAGCTCTACCAGCGGGCGCGGACGAGCGAACCGCTGTGCCCGGTCCGCATGCCGTACGGCGATCCGGGCCTGCTGGTCACCCGCTACGAGGACGTCAGGACGGTGTTCACGGACCCGCGCTTTCGCCGGTCCGTGCCGGAGGGCACCGACCAGCCCCGGGTCACCCCCGACCTGGTGCCGCTGGGCCTGATGGACATGGACCCGCCCGACCACCCCCGCATCCGCCGCCTCATCGCGGCCTCGTTCACCGCCCAGCGCGCGGAACTGATGCGCCCGTCGGCCGAACGGCTGGCCGCCTCACTCGTCGACACGATGGTCCGGACCGGGCCGCCGGCCGACCTCGTCCGGGACTTCGCCGTCCCGTTCCCCATCGGTGTCATCTGCGACCTGCTCGGGGTCCCGTACCGGGACCGCCACCGGTTCCACGGGTGGGTCACGGAGGTCAACCAGCTCGTCGGCGGCGACAACGGACAGGCCCGGATCGAGAGCATGGGTGAACTCCTGGCGTACATGGGCGGGTTGGTCCAGGCTCGGCGTTCAGATCCGGCCGACGACCTGATCAGCGAGTTGGTCGCGGCCCGTGACCAGGACGACCGGTTGTCCGAGGACGAACTGGTCTTCCTGTGCATGCTGCTGCTCATCGCCGGCTACGAGACCACGGCGAACGAGATCGCCAACTTCGCCTACGTCCTGTTCACCCACCCCGACCAGCTGGCGCTCCTCAAGGCCCGCCCGGAACTGCTCCCCGACGCCGTCGAGGAACTGCTCAGGTTCACCCCGCTGACGGTCTGCGCCGCCTACCCGCGCTACGCCACGACCGACGTCGACCTCGGCGGCGGCACGGTGCCGGCCGGCCGGCCGGTGCTGACCTCGACCAACGCCGCCAACCGGGACCCGGGGATCTTCGACGGGCCCGACCTCCTCGACCTCACCCGTTCCACCGCCCGCCAGCACCTGGCATTCGGTCACGGCCCGCACCGCTGCGTGGGCGCGGCCCTGGCGCGGATGGAGCTCCAGGTCGCGCTGGGCGCACTGCTGGCGCGGATGCCCGACATCGGGCTCGCCGGCGAGCCGGACTCCGTGAAGTGGAAGACCGGTCTGATCTTCCGGGGACCCGAGACCCTGCCCGTCACATGGTGAACCGCCACCGTCCGCCCGGACGAACAGGAGGCCCGCTGACCTTGGACACCGCACCCGAACTCTCTGCCTTCATGGCGACCGCGCCCCAACTCCCGGCGCCCGCAGCCGCCGTGTCCCTCCGCCGCCCCGCCGGCCCGTCGTACGGCGCCCGCGAGGGGAGCGAGGCCCGGTGACCGGGCAGCGCAGCGACCCGCGAGCCGACGGGGCCGGGCGTACGGCGGAAGAGGTCCTCGCGGCCGCACGCGTGGCCCTGGCCGACCGGCAGGACGAGGAGGCCGACGCGAGCGTCGACGGCGCGGCCGGAGACGTCCACGGGGAGGCCGTCGGCCTCCTCGTGCACCGCCTCCTGGACGCCGTCGACCCGGTCCGGGAAGCGAAGCAGCACGAGTGGATCACCGCACGGCAAAACGCCGACGGAGGCTTCCCCCGACAGGTCGGCGGGCCCTCCGACCTGTCCACGACCGTGCTCGCCCGCCTCGCCCTCCAGGCCCTCGGCCGTACCGCGGACCACGCGGTCCTCGACCGCGCCGCGCGGTTCACCGGGCGGCACGGCGGCATCCGGGCGCTGGAGCCCGAACCCGCCCACCTCCTGCTGGCGATCACCGGAGCGGTCGGCTGGAACGGTCTCGGGCTCCTGCCCCCGGAACTGCTCGTCCCTTCCCGGGCCCCCGCCGCCGGCGGCTCGAACGGCCCTGCTCGCGCGCTCGCCGCTGCGGTCGGCGTGCTGGGATCCGTCCGCCCGGTACGCGAACTCCCCATCGAAACAGAGCCGTTGCGGGTCGGTCGGCGCGAGCGCGCCGGCCTGCGCGGAGCCGCGGTCACCGCCGTGCTGCGCACCGCCCAGGCCCTCGGCCGGACCGCTCCGCCGCCCCTGCGTCGCGACGCGCTGGGCGAGGCGGAGCGCCTCCTGCTCGACGGGCAGGAGAGCGCCGGGAACTGGGGCGGCGACCGGCCGCACACGGCCGTCTGCGCGCTCGCCCTGTGGGCCCTCGGCCACGGCACCCGGCACCCGGCCGTACGCGCCGCGCTCGACGCCCTGGCCCGGCAGGACGTCCTCGCCCGCCCCGCGGCCGCGGTGGACGCCGCCGTCGTCCTGCGGGCCCTGGCCGCGGCGGGGGAGCGGGCCGGCTCGGACCCGGCGGTGGACCGCGCGCTCGACCGGCTGCTGTCCGGCCGGGACGGCGGCACGGCCGACCGGCCCGTCCTCGCCCCCATGAGCGTGTCCGACGTGGCCGGCACCGCGCTCGTCCTCACCGCCCTGCATGCCGTCGACGCGCCGCGCGCCCGCGAAGTGGACACCGCCGTCGCCGAAGGCGTCCTGTGGCTCCTCGGACGGCAGTCCGCGAACGGTGGCTGGTCGCGCGACGGCATCCACCGCTCCGCTCGGCCCGGCCGGTGGGCCGCGGCCGGCCCGGGCGTCGTCGCACCCCCGGCGCCGGGCGTCACCGCCCACGTCGTCGAGGCGCTGTGCGCCGAGGGATACGGCTGGCATCCGGCCGTGGGCCGCGCCGTGCGCCTCCTGCTGGCGCAGCAGGCCGTCGAAGGGTTCTGGAACGACGGCCGCGGCGGCCGACTCCGCGAAACCTCCGAGGTCCTGCTCGGGCTCGTAGCCGCCGGAATCGGAGCCGGGCACCTCGCGGTGGAGGGCGCGATGGAGTGGATCTACCAGCAGCAGAACCCGGACGGCGGGTGGAGCGAGGACACCGCGGGAGCCCCCGGCACCCCCGGACGGCCGAGTGACCCGGGTACGGCGACCGCGGCCACGGCTGCGCCGAGCACGGTGGCGCAGACCGCCCGGTGCGTCATCGCCGCCCACACCACCGGGGTCCTCGACGGGCCGCGCACCGACGCCGCCGTCGCCTTCCTGCTGCGTCACCAGCGGCGGAGCGGCGACGGACCTCCCGCGAACGTCCGCGCCGACGCGCTCGCGCTCTGGGCGGTCGCCCTGCACACGCGCCGCTCCCGGACGTCCTCCGGGACCCCCACGATCACCGGCGGTCCCGACACGGCGGAGCCGGCCGAGTACGACTCCTGGTCGACGCTGTGGTGGCAGCGCCGGGGCCCGCTCGCCATCCTCCACTGGTGCGCGCGCACCCGGGCCGAGCACATCCCCCCGGCCCGCAGCCCCGGCGCCGTGCTGGTCGACGTGGCCTGCGGCGGAGGTCTGTTGCACCCGCACATCGCGGACAAGGGCTACCGGCACATCGGCGTCGACGTGTCCGTCAGGAGCGCGGAGGTGGCCCTGCGGCACGGCGTCGACGAGGTCCTGATCCACGACATCCACGACATCCCGCTTCCCGACGGCTGCGCGGACGTCGTCGTGGCCGGGTACTGCCTCGAACACGTGGCGCGCCCCTTCGACGTGATCGCCGAGTGCTGCCGGCTGCTCAAGCCCGGCGGCACCCTCGTCATGGACACCATCGCCGAGACCTTCCTGGCCCGGCTCTCGGTCATCACGCTGGGGGAAGGCCTGCCGCTGACCTGGGCCGCGCCCAAGGGCTCCCACGACCACCGGGCGTTCATCGCCCCCCGGCGGATCGTCGAGGCGTGCGCGGCGCACGGCGTTCCCGTCGATGTCTTCGGTGTCGTCCCGGTCGTCCGGGACCTCGTCTCGTGGTCCGTGGGACGCGGCTACGGCGTGCGGATGCGCAGCGGAAAGTCCGAGAGGATCCTCTACGGCGTGGCCGGTGTGAAGCCGCTGCAGGACGGGACTCCGTGAGCGGCACGCCCGGCGTACCGACGCGGACGGAGCTGTGCTTGACCCGGCCTGGCCGGGCCGGTACCGCAGGGCGGCGAACGGCTCCCGATCGCACGGTGCGGAGGTTTCCGGTGGCCGTCGCACCGCACGGGCACTGACGACGGTGCACGGCCTGTGTGGGGCAGACCGTGCACCGCCACTCCCGTCTGCCCCACGAGCCACAGGGCATGCCTCCCGCCTGGGGGAAGGGCCGGCGAAACGTGTTCGGGGAGCCCGTCGTGCCGCAGGTTCGCGGGCCGTCGACCGTGAGGTCGTGGACGGCCTCGGGCGCGCTGCCGCCGCGTTCGTGGAGTACCTGCACCGCGTGCCGTGCGCCGTCCCGGCCGACGATCATCGACGGATCCATCAAGCTGCCGGACGGGATCGAAGAGGCAACACCCGGCGGGAGCACCGACCTGACTGCCACTCCGGATCGTGAGGTTGTCCTGGTGAGGGGCCTGCGCTTCTCAATCCAGCACGGCCCAGGAATCGTGCCCGGTCCTGGCGTGCCGCGAGGCGCGGTGAGGTGGACCTGTCTCTGGTCGGTGTGGACTCCACGACTGTCCGGGCCCACTCAGGATGCCGCCGGGATGTGTCGCCGAACCCCGGCCGGGAGATGCATAAAGGATTCATATAAACCTGTTATGCTTTAGGCATGAGTCGCCGAGACGCCGCGCACGGCGCTTCCGATGCCATCGGGTCAGCCCTCTACGGTCTGGCCACCAGGGCCGTGAGACGCCTTCCCCGCGACATGAGCCTGACGTCCGCCGCCACCTTGGCCACCCTGGACAGGACCGGCCCGCGACGGATCACCGATCTGGCGGTGGCCGAGGGCGTCACCCAGCCCGCGATGACCGTCCTGGTCCGGGTGATGGAGGAATCCGGGCTGGTCGAGCGGAAGGGCGATCCGTCCGACAAGCGGGTCACGCTGGTGTGCCTGACCGAGGCCGGCGCGTCGTACGTCCGGACGCGACGCCGGGCGGGCGTCGCCGCGTACGCGCGGTTGATCGAGGAACTCACCGGTGACGAGGTCGAAGCCCTGGCAGCAGCCCTTCCGGCGCTGCTGCATCTGGCGGAGCTCGAAAGCCGCACCCGAGAGGACTCGGACCGGTGACCGGGGCCCAGGCTCATGACCGGCCCATGAGCACGGCCCCGATACGTTCCGAGGCACGTCCGCTGGTCCCCGCCCTGATGTTCATCGCCCTGGTCGTGGCGGCGGTCGCCAGCCTCGGGACGCCGCTCATCACCAGCGTGGCGACCACGTTCCACGTCTCCCTCGACAGCGCGCAGTGGACGCTGACCATCGCCCTGCTCGGCGGCGCCGTCGCCACACCCGTCCTCGGCCGGCTCGGAGCCGGCCCGCACCGGCGGGCCACGATTCTCGCCACGCTGGCGATCGTCGTCGTCGGCAGCGCGCTCACCGTGCTGCCGCTGCCGTTCGCCTGGCTGCTCGTGGGCAGAGCGGCCCAAGGCGCCGGACTCGGTCTCACGGCGCTGATGATGGGCGTGGCCCGCGACCATCTTCCCGAGGATCGCAGCGCGGCCACGATCGCCCTGATCTCCGTGGTCTCCGTCATCGGAGCCGGCGTCGGCTACCCGCTGGCCGCGCTGCTCGCCGAGTTCGGCGGACTGCGGGCCGCCTACGGCCTCGGCGTGCTCGTCACCGCCATCGCCTTCGTGACCGCGTGGCGCTCCGTGCCCGCAGCTCCCGAAGGCCGCTCCGCTCACCTGAACGTGGCCGGTGCGCTCGTCCTGGCGGGTGGACTGTTCCTCGTCCTGTTCCTGGCCGGCGAGAGGAGCCTGTGGAGCCGACACCTCGCCGTGGCGGTGGCCCTCGCCGTCGCCGCCGTACTCCTGCTCGGCGGCTGGACCGTTTCCGAACTGCGAACCAAGACACCCCTGGTCGACGTCCGGGCGGTGCGGCACCCGGCGGTCGCCGGGGCGAACATCGCCATGTTCGTCGGCGGGAGCGGCATGTACCTCCTGCTCACGCTCATCACCCGCTACGCGCAGACGCCGCACAGCGCCGGGTACGGCTTCGGACTGACCACCCTCGTGGCGGGGCTGGTCCTCATCCCGTTCTCCGTGCTGGGGTTCGTCGCCGGCAAGCTCACGCCGCGGGTCCGGACGCGGATCGACGGCCCCCTGCTCCTGGCCGGGAGCGCCGCCGTCGTCGGCGGCGGGTTCGTCCTGTTCGCCACCGCCCGGTCCACCCTGGCCGAACTGCTCGCGGCCATGGGTGTGCTGGGCTTCGGCGTGGGCAGCTTCTCGGCCGCCGTGCCCGGCGTCATCCTGGCCGTCACCCCCAAGAGCGAGACGTCGAGCGCCATGAGCTTCAACTACGTCGTCCGCAGCGTCGGGTACTCCCTGGGCAGCGCCATCGGCGGTCTGGTCCTGGCCGCCGGCACCGCCACGGGTCGCCTCTTCCCGAACGACGACGCCTACACGACCGCGGCGCTGGTCGGCGTCGCCGCGATGGTGATCACGACGACGGTCGGCCTCGCCCTCGCCCGCCGACGCTCACCCGGGACCAATCCGATCACAGCCCCGGTCGATGTGTCGGGCCCGGGCCGGTCGCGTCGAACGGGAAGCTGAGGATCGAAGCCGTCCGACGTCGACGCCGTCTCCGCCGGCTCGCTCGCCCACAGCGCGCCGGCCGTGGACCCGAGCATGTTTCTCAGAATCGATTCCGAACACAGGAGGTACCGTGGTCAAGGGCTATTGGGTCAGTGCCTACCGCACCATTGCGGACCCCGAGAAGCTGGCTGCCTACAACAAGCTGGCTGGTCCAGCCGTCAAGGCTGCGGGCGGGCGGGTGCTCGTTCGCGGCGGCCGGGTCGTTGCACACGACGCCGGAATCGCCGGGCGCACCGTCCTGATCGAGTTCGACAGCTTCGAACAGGCGGTCGCCGCACACGCGAGTGCGGCCTACCAGGTGGCGCTGGCCGCACTTGCCGACGGCGTCGAGCGCGACTTCCGCATCGTCGAAGGCCTCGACTGACGATCGGGGCTGCGTCGGCGGCGAACAGGAAGCCGACCGGGGGGATCACCCCGGCTCGTCGGCGCGCCGGTCCGGCCGGACAGCACGGCGCAGCACCGATCCGGGTCGCCGTGTGAGCCTTTCCCGGATGTTGTGGAGGGGGGCGAGTGCCACGGGTTGTGGTCGCGTCCGTCCCGCGGGGCGAAGGCTGCGGGGGGGCGTCGGCGTCGGTCGCGCGAGCGTGCAGGAAGTAGTCGGCCCATCCGGTGATGCCGGGACAGGACGAGTCCTGGCTGAGCCGGGTGGCTGCGGTTTTGGAGGTCGACGTGTGTGGTGCGCAGTTCGACGCCCGGGCCCAGGAGGGCCCAGTGCGCTCCGGTTCGGCCGTAGGGCATCCCGATGCTGCCGGGGTTGATCACGAGTCGGCCATGGGCGAGGCGGACGAACGGGCATGTGGGTGTGGCCGCAGACCACGGTGCGGATGTCGGCATCGAGTCCGTCGAAGACTTCCTCCCAGCGGTCGAGGCGGGAGTCGACCAGGACGACCTCCTCGTCGTCGCGAGGGGTCGCATGGCAGAACAGCACTCTTCCCAGGCCGTTCACGGACAGGGGAAGTGATCGTGGAAGCGAGCCGAGGAGGTCGAGATGGTCTTCGCGGAGCTGTTCGGCTGCCCAGGAAGCGATCGGATCGGGGATCGTTTCGCGTTGTCCGCGGCGGTATTCGAGGAGTTCGCGGTCGGCGTTGCCGCTGATCCAGATGACGCGGTCGCCGAGGCTGGTCAGGAGGTCGAGAACCTGGGCGGGTTGCGGGCCGGCGGTGATGTCGCCGGTGAGCACGATGTGATCGGCGGTGCTGACGTCCGGTTCGGCGAGTACAGCTTCCAGGGCCGGCAGGACTCCGTGAATGTCGGACAGGACGGCTACTCGGTTCGGCATGGTCACCACTGTGGGACGGAGGCAGCCGAGTGATGTGATCTTTCGTCCGGCGCGTAGCGACGGTGCTGCCCGCCTCGCCCCGGCCGGCGCCGGGGCAGTGGTGCGGCCGGCTTCCGCTCAGCGGCAGACGTCGCCCAGGGCCGCTTCAGGGAAGAGCCCGAACCACCGGTTGGTCCGGCTCAGTTCGCAGACGCGGTCGGCGATCCGGTCCGCGTCCGTGGGCCACAGCCGTACCCCGTCCGATCCTACGGTGAGGAGCGAGCTCCGGTCGGGACTGAAGGCGGCCCCGTGCACGCCTCTGGTGTGGCCGTCGAGCCGTGCGGTGATCCGCTGCCCGGCCACGTCCCACAGGCAGACCCTGCCGCTGGCGTCCGTGGTGGCCAGTGTGCGGCCGTCGGCGCTGAAGGCGGCGGAGAAGACGGTGTTGATGTGGCCGGTGAGGGTCGCGACGCTGCGGCGCTGCGCCACGTTCCACAGGCGTACGGTGGCGTCGGCGCTGCCGGTGGCGAGGGTGCGGCCGTCGGGGGAGTACGCCAGGGCCGTGAGGGCGGCGGTGTCCTCGGGCAGGACGGCGAACTCCGCCCGCGAGGCCAGGTCCCACAGCCGTACCGTGCGGTCGTAGCTGCTGGTGGCGAGGGTACGGCCGTCGGGGGAGAAGACGGCCTGGGCAACCATGTTGGTGTGCCCCTGGAGGACAGCCGTCGGCCGGTGGGTGGCCAGGTCCCACAGCCGTACCGTGCGGTCGTAGCTGCTGGTGGCGAGGGTGCGGCCGTCGGGGGAGAACGCGGCGCTCGACACGCTGCCGGTGTGGCCTTCGAGTGAGGCGACCGGGCGGCCCGACGCGGCGTCCCACAGCCGCACCGTGTTCCCGGAGCTCACGGTCGCCAGCAGCTGTCCGTCCGGGGAGAACGCCAGGTGCATGATGTCCTGGTCGTGTGCCGCGAAGGTCGCGAGGGGACGGGGCGGGTCGGTGGCCCACAGGGTGACGGAGCCGTCGACGTGGCCGACGGCGAGCGTCCGGCCGTCGGGAGCGTAGGCGGCGACGGTCTTGGTGCCGTCCGCGGTGCCGATGGTGGCGGTGGTTCGGCGGGTCCTGACGTCCCAGGTGTGGACGGTGTGGTCGGCGGCGGTGGTGGCCAGCTCGGTGCCGTCGGGGGAGAGGGCCAGCGCGGGGGCGGCGGAGTTGGTCTCGTGGAACGTGTCGGTCATCCGCCGCTCGGCCACGTCCCACCAGGCGAAGGTGCCGTCCTGGCCGATCGTCGCCAGGGTACGGCCGTCGGAGGTGAACGCGACCTGGCTCACCTCCTGCACATGCCCGTCGAGGACGGCCGTGCCGGTGTACGAGGTCAGACTCCACAGCCGGACGGTGCGGTCGGCGCTGCCCGTGGCCAGGGTGCTGCCGTCGGGGCTGACGGCGACTGTGGTGACGGCGCCCGTGTGGCCGAGAAAGGTGTTCGACATCTGGGGGGTGACGGTGTCCCACAGGTTGACGGTGCGGTCGGCACCGCCGGTGACCAGGGTGTGGCCGTCGGGCAGGTACGCCACCGACCGGACGGAGTCGGTGTGGCCGGTGAGGACGCCCTTCGTACGCCCGGAGGAGACGTCCCACAGCCGGACGGTGCGGTCGGCGCCACCGGTGGCGAGGGCTCGGCCGTCGGGGGAGAACGCCGCCGACCAGACGGCGCCGGTGTGGCCGGTGAGGATGCCCGTCGTACGCCCGGAGGAGACGTCCCACAGCCGGACGGTGCGGTCGGCGCCGGCGCTGGCCAGGGTGCGGCCGTCCGGGCTGAAGGCGACCGTCATGACGGTACTGCCGTGGCCGGTCAGGGTGGCGAGCATGCGGTGGGTGGCGGTGTCCCACAGCTTCACGGTGTGGTCGGCACTGCCGGTGGCCAGGGTGCGGCCGTCAGGTGAGTACGCCACGGCCAGGACGGCGCTACCGTGACCGGCGAACTGCCTGGACGTGTAGGCGCCGTAGGCGCTCAGCAGACTGCCGCGAGCCTCGGTGGTGCGGGCCGCCCGGTAGCCCTCCAGTGCGACCAGGGCAGCGGTTTCGGGCTCCTTCTCCAGGTACTGCCGGGACTGGGCGGCCCGTTCGTGGGAGACCGCGATCCGGCGCTGGGCGTCGGACTGCGTCTTCTGGACGTACGCGGTCGCGGCCAGCACCAGTGAGAGGACCGTCAGCGCGGCCAGCGCGACGACCGTCCAGCGCCTGCGGCGGCCGAGCCGGTCGTCCGCAGTGGTGCTGGCCGCCACGAAGGCGGCCTCCAGACGGTTGAGCGTCGAGCCGCCCGACCGCGAGCAGCCCCGGGCACCGGCGAGCTGCGCGCCGCGGTACAACGCCCCCGGGTCGCGGTGGAGCTCGTGCCAGGTCCGGGCGGCCTGGGTGAGCCGGCGGTGCGCGCGCAGGGCCTCGCGGTCGACGTCCAGCCAGTGGCGCAACCGCGGCCAGGAGCGGATGACCGCCTCGTGGGCGACGTCGACGGTCCCGTCGGACAGGACGATCAGCCGCGCGGCGGCGAGCCGGTGCAGCAGGTCGTCGATGGTCCCGGCGTCGGCGAGGCCGTCGAGTTCCGCGCGGGCCAGGCGGCGGCGGGTGTCCTCGGTACCCTCGCCCGGGGCGGTGAGCCGCAGGAACAGCATCCGCATGGCCTCCTGGTGTCCGGGCGGAAGGCCGGCGTACACCGCCTCGGCGGTCTGGGTGATGGCTCCCCGCATGCCGCCGGTGGCCTGGTAGTCGGCCAGCCGCAGGACATCCCCGCTGCGCCTGGTCCAGGCCTCGCGCATCGCGTGGGCCACCAGCGGCAGGGCGCCGGGCTGGTCGGTGGCCTCGGAGAGGACGGCCTCCAGCAGTTCGGGTTCCACCACGACGCCCGCTCCGGCGGCGGGTTCGGTGACGATGTCCCGCAGCTCGCCCCGGGTGGGGGTACCGACCGGCAGTTGGGCGCCGCGGCGCAGGGCGCCCGCGAGCTCGGGGTGGGCGAGGCAGCGGTCGTAGAAGTCGGCGCGCACGCTGATGACGAACCGCACCCGGCCCGCGGCGGCCCGGTGGCCTGCCACGGGGTCGCAGGCCGTGCGGTCGTCGGCCGTCAGGGCCAGGCAGGCCAGGACCGCTTCCCGTTCCCCGGCGTCCGGACAGGTGGTGAAGAGTTCCTCGAACTGATCGACGACGAGGACCGCGCGCCGGTCGGCGGGCTGGGTGACCAGCCAGGTGTCCAGCGCGATCCCCAGCGCCTCGGGCTCGCCGGCCAGGACGCGGGCGAGCGCCTCGGTGTCACCGCCCGTCAGCGCGCAGACCGCCGAGGCCAGTGCGCGCAGCGGGCGGTCGCCAGGGGCCAGCAGGGCGGTGTGCCAGGACTCGTCGAGCCGCGGGAGCAGCCCCGCCCGCAGCAGCGAAGACTTGCCGCTGCCTGAGGCGCCGACCACCGCCGTCAGCCGGTGGCGGTCCACGAGCCGCACCAGATCGCCCACCAGCTCCGACCGCCCGAAGTACAGGCCGGCGTCTGCGGTGCCGAACGGGGCCAGCCCGAGGTACGGGTCGCGAGCCGGAGCGCTTCCGTCCGCACGGTCCTCGCCGCCCGCCCCCGCCCCCGCCGACGGGCCCCGGAGTGCCCGGGAGGCCGCCTCCCAGCGGGCCTGCCACTCCGCCTGCCCGCCGCCGCACACCCGCGCGTAGGCGAGCACCACGGCCAGCGACGGCAGGCGTTCGCCCTTCGCGGCCTCCGCGAGCGTGCTGGCCGAGTAGTGCGAGGCCTTCGCCAGCGCACGGTAGCTCGGGGCACCGGCCCGGTCGCGCAACTGCCGCAGCTCCCAGGCGAGCCGCTCCACCGGGCCGGCCTGCGGGTCCACGAACCGCTCCGGCCTGCCCAGTCGGGCCTGGCGCCTCGTTCCGTTCGGCCGCGCGTCCATGCCACCACCCCCGGGCGGGCCCGTCCCGCCGCACCCGCATCATTGTCCGAATTGAATGTCCTGCCCAGAGGGCCCTTTCGGACAATGCGCATCCACCGCAAGGTTGTTGGCACGGGGGACGCCTCGGACGGCCTTGCGGTGCGGAGGCCGGGTCCGAGGCGTGTACGGAGCGGGACCGGTGGCCGACCGAACGGTCGGCCACCGGTCCCGCTCGTTATGGAAGGTCGGGGCCACGCACCAAGGCCCCGCCCCTCCGGCGAGACACCCTGACCGCCGGCCAGGAGAGAAGCCCCACCGCGACGGACTGCGGCGCGCCCGGCGCGCCCGGCGCGCCCGGCGTCCTCAAGGCCGCCACCGCCGACCGCTCGCAGCGCCTGCTGCGCCCCGGAGGTCTCGGGGTTGCCGGCGTGTTGACGTCGTGCCTCGTCGGAGAGCCGGCCGAGGGCTGACACCTACCGGAGGTCACCTGAGCCCAGCACAATCGCCCGTATGACGATTACCACGGGCGCCGCGCCGCCGCCCACGCAGAA
>NZ_JAQYWW010000962.1:0-352 GCF_036322525.1 Streptomyces sp. BE20
GCCCGCCCCCCCCCCCCCCCCCCCCCCCCCGCGCCCCCGGGGTGTTGTTACTGGCCCGCGGGGGTGCGGGGGGGGTGGGGTGGGGGGCGTTGGGGGGGGGTTGTGGGGGGGGGGGTTCGTTGGTGATGTGGTTTGTGGCTTCGGGGGTGGTTTGGGGGGTGTGGTCGGGGGGGGGCGGGCGGTGGGGGGGGGGGGGGGGGGGGGGGGGGGGGGGGGGGGCGCGGGGGGCGGCCGCCCGCGCCCCCGCCCCCCCCCCCCCCCCCCAGCCCCACACCCCCACGGCCGGCCCCCGCCCCCGCCCCCAGCGCCCCGCGCCCGCGCCGCCCGCCACGCCGCCGCCCCCCAGCGCGCC
>NZ_JAQYWW010000963.1:0-1102 GCF_036322525.1 Streptomyces sp. BE20
CGGCGCCGACGAGCGTGGTCTTGCCGACACCGAAGCCGCCGGCGACGACGATCTTCGCGGAGGTGGTGGCGCGGGTGGGGGCGGCCGCGTTAGAGCTTGCGAAGTCCACTGAGGACCCTTTCGAGCAGCGTGACGTCGGGCTGGTTTCCGGATTCGCCGCCGGAAGCGGGCTGGTGGATGGCGACGAGGCCGGCCTCGGCCAGGTCGGCCACGAGGATGCGGGCCACTCCCAGCGGAAGGGAGAGCAGCGCCGACACCTCGGCCACGGACTTCACCTCGGTGCACAGGGTGCAGATCCGCTGGTGCTCGGGGAGCAGGGTGGCCAGGCGCTGCGGATCCACGTCGGCCGAGACGAGCGCCTCCAGGGCGAGCTCGTAGCGGGGCCGGGTCCGTCCGCCGGTCATCGCGAACGGTCGGATCAGCGGGCCGGAGTCCTGCTCGTCGTCGAACTCGTCAGCGTGCCCGGGCCGCTGGGCCGGCCGGCCGCCCTGGTGCCCGACGGCCGACCGGCCCCCGAGGCCGGGGCCGGGCTGCTGGCCGGCCGTCCCGTCCTGCCTCGGGTAGCCCGCGGGGGGCGCGTCGTAGGAGGGCTGCGGCTGCCGGGGCCGGCCGTACTCGTCGTACTGCCCCGGCGGGTACGGCCCGCCGTACTGCGGCTGTCCGTAGTGCTGGTCGTGCTGGCCGTGGAGCGGCTGGCCGTACTGCTGACCGTGGCCGACGCCGGGTGCTCCGAAGGCGTCATGGCCTGTGCCAGGGTACGGAACGCCGTACTGGCCGCTGCGGTCGTCGGGCGGTGTCACGGATCCTCTCCTCACAGGGTGCGGCGGTGCGGTGCGAGCTCGGGCACTGGTCCCGAGCCGGTGGTGCGAAGGCCGTACTACGTCCGATCCCGAGCCCGCCGAAGCGGGCCCGGGACGGGCGCGGAGGTGCTTCGAATACCAGGACGGTATCCGACGGTCCGTCAGTGCAGGAGACTGCCCTGGAGTTCTGCGCGGAGTGCGGGGGTGAGGACGGCGCCGGCCCGGTCGACGAGCAGGGCCATCTCGTATCCGACGAGACCGATGTCGGAGTCGGGGGCGGCCAGGACGGCGAGTGCCGAGCC
>NZ_JAQYWW010000964.1:0-349 GCF_036322525.1 Streptomyces sp. BE20
GACCGTGACCCACTGAGTGGTGGTGGGGTCGATCCCGGCCAGATAGGTCTCCGGGCGGGCCTCCTCGGGCAGACCGACGCTGCTACCGCTGCGTTACGTGAGCACCATCTGCCGAGGGTAGGACCGGCCGCCGACCGCCTCCCCGGCTCGACTGGCGGCCGGAGTCCTTGCTCCGCCGGTGGCCGGGGCCGCAGCGCCGCCCCGGCCACCGGCGAGCCGCAGGAAGTTCGTCCTTCTCCCACGGCTATCGCGGGGGAAAAGGTGTCGGCGACGGGCAGCGGGCGCCTGTCCCGCCTGCCCGGAGCCGCCCCGTGCGCGGCAGAAGTGGGGGGAGGCTTGGCGGACAGCC
>NZ_JAQYWW010000965.1:0-4603 GCF_036322525.1 Streptomyces sp. BE20
CGGCTTCCGCTCCACGGACGCCACCGCCCTGGAGTGGCTGGCCGCGTTCGGACTGCTCGTGCTCTTCGCCCTGGCGTTCACCTGGATCGCCGTCGGCATGGGTCTGATCAGCCCGAACGCCGAGGCCGCCAGCAACAACGCGCTGCCGATGATCTTCCTCCCCCTCATCTCCAGCGCCTTCGTCCCGATCCACTCCATGCCCGGCTGGTTCCAGCCGATCGCCGAGTACCAGCCCTTCACGCCCGCCATCGAGACCCTGCGCGGACTGCTGCTCGGCAGCGAGATCGGCCACAACGGGTGGCTCGCCGTCGCCTGGTGCCTGGGCCTCGCGGCGCTCGGCTACCGCTGGTCGAAGGCGGTGTTCGACCGGGACCCGGCGTAGCCGGGGCGACCTGCGCGGCAGGTTCCCCGTGGCTCGCCCCGGCTCCGGGGCGGCGGACCCCGACACCCCGTCGGAGCCCGCCGCCCCGTCCGCGTGCTCGGCCGGTGATCGAGCCGTCCCGCGAACGGGCGCGGCCAGGCAGGCGCTAGGGGCGTCGTGTCGCGACAACCGCCGGGCTGGAGGGTGTTGTGAGTACTTCGGTGCCGTGAAGGGCGGGATGGGTGAGGTAGACCGTCCGGGCTTCTGCTCGTCCGGACCCGGCGAACCGGTCGGTCACAGCGCTAGGTTGTCCGCGTGACCGTGAAGGTGCGCTTCGGGGAACAGGAGCCGGTGATCGTCCGACCCGCCGCGTCCGCGAGCCGCGAGCCGAGGAAAGTCGACATGTCGGGCGCCCTGCCCGCCCCGTGACCCGCTGAGGAGACGTGTGGAACCGAACCGTCGTGTCCGCCCCGACTGGGACGGACTGGTCGCCGCCGCCCGCGACGTCCGCCGGCTGTACGACGAGACCAACCGGCGGACACTGGGCCGCACATGGGACCTGGCGGACTTCGCCCTCGGGTTCGTCGGCGACGTCGGGGACCTCGCCAAGCTCGTCATGGCGTACCAGGGCCACCGCGCCGACGTCCCGGCCGACCGGGAGCGGATCGCCCACGAGCTGTCCGACTGCCTGTTCTCCCTGCTGGTGATCGCCGAGGAGACCGGCATCGACCTCGGCGCCGGATTCGCCGACGACATGACCGCCCTCGCCGCCCGCATCGGCGGCGGTGGCGCCGCGGACAGCCCCGCCCCGGAGCTGAGGGAGTTCGCCGAGGCCGCCGTCGGACGCATCGCCGCGTGGACGGACGCCTCCTGGGCACGGGCGGGCAGCCGGGTGTGGCGGGTCCACGGCCGGGACGGCGGTGAGTGGTTCGTCAAGGTCCATCGTGAGAGCCCGCGCTTCCACGACCGTGAGGTGGCCGCCTACCGGACCTGGGTCCCCCTCCTGGGTGGGGCGGCGCCACGCCTGGTGGCCGTCGCCCCCGCGTTGCGGGCCGTCGTCGTCACCGCGGTGCCCGGCCGCTCCCTGCACGGGGCCGTGCACGGGCGTGAGGAGCAGCAGCGGGTCTTCCGCCGGATCGGGGAGCTCGCGGCGGCGATCCACGGGGCCGCGCCCGCCCGGCCCGGTGACGGGTCGCCGCGCGTCCTCGAACGACTGGAGCGGCACCTGGAAGGGGCCCGCGGCCACCTCGCTCCCGGCGACGAGGACCTCGCCCGCGCGGCCACCGCGAGGGCGGCCGAGCTCCCTCCCCTCGACGCGGTGCCGACCCACGGCGACCTCCAGTTCCGCAACCTCCTGTGGGAGCCGTCCGGGGACCTGTACGTGATCGACTTCGAGCGTGCCGAGCCGGGCCCGGCCGTCCGGGACTTCGTGCGGCTCGCCGACAGCTGGGCCGACCGCCCGGACCTCGCCGAGGCGCTCTTCGACGGCTACGGCCGGGACCTCACCGACACCGAGCAGGAGCACCTGGCCGTCCACTGCGTGCTGGACGCCGTCTCCGGGATCCAGTACGGCGCGGCGAACCACGATCCCGAACTCGTGGAACGCGGCCTGCGCACCCTCGCCCGGCTGCGCGCCACCCACCGGCCCTGACCGGCCCCGCCCCGCCCCCGCAGGGCCCGGCACGGCACGGGCCGTGTCGGAGCCGGCCGCGCCGGGCGTCCGACCCGCCGTCCGGTACCGTCCGGGCGGCGGGTCAGACGCGCGGGGCGGCGAAGATCCCGCCGGGGCCGAAGACCAGCCGGCCGAAGTTGTCCGCGATGCGGCGGTGGCCGGCGGCGTCGGGGTGGACCTCGTCGGGCAGCGGCAACTCGTCGTAGTCGGCCCGGCCGTAGAGGGTGCGGCCGTTCAGGTGGTGGAGGTGCGGGTCGTCCTCCGCACGCCGGGCGACGATGCGGGCCAGCTCCTCGCGGATGACCGTGAGGGTCAGGCGGCCGGCCGCGCGTTCGGCGGGGTCGCCCGTGGCCTTGAAGCGCAGGGTGCCGGTCGAGAAGTCCGGGGCCAGCGGGCCGGGGGTGTCTTCGTGGACCGGGCACAGGACGGGGGAGACGACCAGCAGCGGGGTGGTCGGGTGCCCCTCCCGGACGGTGTCGAGGAAGCCGTGGACGGCCGGGCCGAACGCGCGCAGCCGCATCGCGTCCGTGTTGACGATGTTGATGCCGATCTTGAGGCTGATCAGGTCGGCGGGGGTGTCACGGATCGCGCGGGCGGTGAACGGGTCCAGCAGGGCGCCGCCGCCGAAGCCGAGGTTGACCAGGTCGACGCCCCCCTCGGTAGCCGCCAGGGCGGTCCAGACGGAGGTGGGGCGGCCGGCGGTCGAGCCGTGGCTGATGGAGCTGCCGTGATGGACCCAGCGCCGGTGCCCGGTCGGCGGCGCGGGTTCGACCGGGGCGTCGGTGCGCAGGGCGATCAGCTCGGTGATCTCGTTGTGCGGCAACCAGATCTCGACGGTCTTGTCGCGGGCGGGAAGGCCGGTGAAGCGTGCTGTCCCGGGCGGGCCCTCGATCAGTTCGGCGGTGCCGGTGGCCAGGTCGGTCATCAGGGTGTGGCCCCCGGCGACGGTGGCCTGTGCGGTGAGCAGGCCGTCGACGACGAGGTCGTAGACGCCGTCGGGTGTGGCGGGCACGCCCGCGTAGGCGCGCTTGGTGGGCAGGGTGTCCAGCTCGACGGTGGTGGCCCTGGTACGGAAGGCCAGGCGCACGCCGGAGGGCTGGGCCTGTGCCGTCGCGAGCTGCTCGTCGGGGATCTGGAGGCGGGCCCGGGCGGGCAGCCGGTGCGGCAGCAGCCCGTGCGCCGTCCGTTCGAGGTCGAGGTGCCCGCGCAGCAGGTCGGAGGTGACGGGGGTGGTGGTCGGGGCGGCGGTCGGCGTGCTGTCGGTGCTCATGGTTCCTGGGGTTCCGGTTCGGTGCGGCGGGCCGGTGGGGTCGGGCGGGCCGGTGGGGTCGGTACGGCCGGGGTGCTCAGCGGGTCGTCAGGGTCCGGAGCAGGGTGTCGAGGGAGTCGATGATCCAGTCCCAGGACACCTGAGGATCGACGGCGGTGTGGCTGAAGCCGCCGGCGGCCTCCAGGCTGACGTAGCCGTGGAAGACGCTGCCCAGCATGCGGATCGCGTGGGTCTGGTCCGGCTCGTCCAGGTCGTAGCCGCGCAGGATCGCCCGGGTCATCCGGGCGTGCCGCACCCCGGCGCTGGCGGCGGCCGTCTGCGGGTCGAGCCTGAACCGTGCGGCGTCGTACCGCCCGGGGTGCTGCCGGGCGTAGTCGCGGTAGGCGTCGGCGAAGGCTGCCAGGGCGTCCTTGCCGGCGCGTCCGGCGACCGCGTCGGCGGCGCGGTCGGCGAGCTCCTCCAGGGCGAACAGAGCGATCCGGGTCTTGAGGTCGTGGGAGTTGCGGACGTGCGAGTACAGGCTCGCGACCTTGACGTCGAAGCGTCGGGCGAGCTCGGAGACGGTGACGTGCTCGAAGCCGACCTCGTCGGCCAGCTCCGCCCCGGCGAGGGTCAGTCGCTCGGCGGTCAGTCCCACCCGGGCCATGAGGTTCGCTCCGTTCGCCTTTGCCTCTCAGGCTGCTGCCTAAAGGCTTTAGGTTTTACCCTACACCTTCGCTGTGCCGCGCGGGTCGGGTCGTCGCCCGGAAGGGCGTGCGGGGCGGGTCCGTGGGAGGGGGCGGGAGGCTGGGCGAGGCAGGTCACTCTGCGTAGCGGAGGAGGCGATGTGCGCGACCGGGGTCGACGAGCTCGCACGGTACGGCTGTCGACTGATCCGGCTGCCGTCCCGTCGCGCCCGCGGGCGTCGGGCGGAGCCGCCGGTCGGGCGCGGAAGCCTCACCCCGGCGGCCTGACGGGCGGGTGCCGGATCCACGGCCGCGCGAGCCGCGCGAGTCCGCCCGCACGCCCGCACGCCTGCACGCCCTCACGCCTGCGCGCCCTCGCGTCGACGCGGCCGCGTCATGCCGGGCGGGCGTTCACCGGTGGCGCTCCAGGGTGAACTTCCAGGCGTCGGCGACGATGTCGTCCAGGTTCGGGCGGCGCGGGGTCCAGCCCAGCTCGCGGTGGGCACGCTCGGCGGAGGCCACCAGGACGGCCGGGTCGCCCGCGCGGCGGCCGGAGACCCGCACCGGGATCTCGCGGCCGGTCACGCGCTTGACCGACTCGATCACCTCGCGGACCGAGAAGCCGCTGCCGTTGC
>NZ_JAQYWW010000966.1:0-312 GCF_036322525.1 Streptomyces sp. BE20
CCTGCGGGGCTGTTCCCCGGGTGACCGGCGCGTTGCGGGAGCCGACGCCCTGCTCCCCGCGCCTGCGGGGCTGTTCCCTCGCTGTCCGCCAGCGAGCCGACGAGGCCGACTCTGCTCCCCGCGCCTGCGGGGCTGTTCCCTACTTTTCCGAGGGCTACGGCCCGACGGTGACCTGCTCCCCGCGCCTGCGGGGCTGTTCCCGCGGTGTAGGTGCAGCCGGCGATGGTGAACTCCTGCTCCCCGCGCCTGCGGGGCTGTTCCCGCCTTCATCCAGGCGTACGCCGATGCCCAGCACTGCTCCCCGCGCCTGCG
>NZ_JAQYWW010000967.1:0-308 GCF_036322525.1 Streptomyces sp. BE20
CGCGACACCGGCCGCCGCCTGCGTGTGACCGAGGTTCGACTTCACCGACCCCAGCCACAGCTGCTCGTTCTCCGCACGGTCCTGGCCGTAGGTGGCGAGGAGCGCCTGGGCCTCGATCGGGTCACCCAGCGCGGTACCCGTCCCGTGCGCCTCAACGGCGTCCACGTCCCGCGCCGACAGACCCGCCGACACCCGCGCCTGGCGGATCTACCGCTGCTGCGAGGGGCCGTTCGGGGCGGTCAGACCGTTGGACGCGCCGTCCTGGTTCACCGCACTGCCCCGCACCACCGCCAGGACCGGGTGACCCA
>NZ_JAQYWW010000968.1:0-2607 GCF_036322525.1 Streptomyces sp. BE20
CCCGCAGGACTCGCGGGCTTCCGGCCGCCTGTGGTTCCTGCGGCCACGGTCCGGCGAGGGTCCTGAGGGGTCCTCGCCTGGTGGGTCGTCAGGATCCTTCGTGTGGGACGTAGTGCTGGTTGGGGGAGCGGGCCCGGCTCTGGGCTGTGGGTATGCATCCTCGACTCGGTGGCGACCTCGACCGTCTGCGCGAACTCCTCGACGCGGTGAGTGATCGTGCCGCGCACGTGCTCGCCGGCATCGGGGACCGTCCCGTGGTGCGGCCCGGCCGTCCGGCGCCGGCAGCGTCGCCGCGCAGGTGTCGCCGGCGGCGGAAGGCGGCCACCGGCCGGCCGGAAGTCAGTGCCCGCGCCACGGCAGGGCCGGGATCGGGGTGTCGGGTGCCTACACGGCGTCGGCGAGGACGGTTCGCTTCAGCTCTATGGCGGCCTTGTGCCGGTTCTCGGCGCCGACCCAGTACGGGTGCGCGCCCAGCTCGGTGCCGACCGCGATGAACGCGGCCTGCGTCAGGTCCGTCGGCGCCGAGGCCCAGGCGGCCTCGGCCGCCGACCAACGGCGCTGGAGTTCGAGCAGGCCAGGAGGGAACTCGGTGTCGGACACCGGCTCATCGTAGGTCGCACGCCCGTGCGTGCCACGGCACCGCACCGGGCTCCACGCGGCATCTGCACATCCGACCCGCACGATCACCGGGGGCGGGCAGCGGGCCGAGCGGTACTCCACCCGGATCGGAGGCGACCTCGCCACGGGCCCGCCCTTGACGTCGTGCGCGCCGACGCCCCGCGCCGCCCCGGCCCGCCGACCGTGCGGATCACTGCCGCCGCCCCCGAGGACCCGCCCGACCCGCCCCGCGCCACGCCGTAGTACGGCGCAGGGCCGAAATGCGCTCCGAGGCACCCTGCGGTTCAGACGGGATCGTCACCCGCGGGCGGCGGTTGCTGTCGGGTCAGGGGTCGGATCAGTGGAGGAGGTAGCGGCGACCGCCGCTCGTGGGGTCGAGCCGAAACCTCCGGCGGGTCATCGGAAGCCACCGAAGCCGGCGAGGCCGGCCGCCTCGCCGTGAGTACCGCGGTGATTCCGCCGAATACCGTGGCCAGGACTCCTGTGGCTGCGGTGACCAGAGCGATCCACGGCGCCATCTCCGAATCCCCGCCGACCGTGACCGGCACGTACTGGGTCGCCACCGGTGCGGGGGCGGGAGTCGACGAGGACCCTCGGCCAGGCGTAGAGGCCGGCCCTTCGGCCGAAGGCCGGTTCCCCATGGCGGTCGGACGGGGACCGATACTAGAAGCCGCATGATTAAGAGATATATAAAAGAAAACCCCCGAGAACAGAAGGAGCGTAATACCGAATCCGAAAATTCGTAATGCCCGGTTCCGCGTCATTGATTCCCTCCTTTCCGAACACTGTAGCCCAGGGCATTGCGTCCGTATCGGCCACTCGTGGAACCGGGCGGATCAAATGCCGCCCCGCCTCCGCTCCTGTCCCACGTGTCCCTTCCGCGCCCTGCGCCGGGGTCGGTCCGGGCGGCCCGACCCCGAGCGCCGGACTGTCAGGCGCCGGTGTGCATACTTGTCGGACGACCGGGAGGATGCAGGGGGGATGGCGCGGTGAAGCTGGCTGAGGCGCTCGTGGAACGCGCGGCTGCGACGCGGCGGGTGGAGCAGTTGCGGGCGCGTGTCGTGGGCAGTGCCCGTTACCAGGAGGGCGAGGAGCCGGCGGAGAACGCGGTGGAGGTCCTGGCCCAGGCCGCGGAGGTGCTGGACGAGTTGGAGCGGCTGATCCGTCAGATCAACCGGACCAACTCCACCGCGCTCGTCGAGGGCGGCGGCACGCTCACCGACGCCCTCGCCCGCCGGGACGTCCTGCGGCTGCGTCACTCGGTGACCACCGACGCGGCCGACGCCGCCTCAGGGCGCGACCAGCGCGGGGCGGCGCGGCAGTTGCGGTCCGAGCTCAGGTTCCTCTCGGCCCTGCCGGTCGCCGAGCTCCGCGCCCGGGCGGACGTTCTGGCCAAGGAGATCCGCGAGGTGGACACCCTGATCCAGCGCACCAACTGGGAGATCGACCTGATCGAGGACTGACCCCACGAGCCGGGTGTGGGAAGCAGGTAGTCGTCACGGAGGCGTGCACACACCGCGGGCCGGCGGTCCATCCGGCCCCTGGCGCGTGAAGAGCAACGCAGGGGTTCGATTCCCCATCAACAGCGCAGCTCAGCATCGCGTACAGGTGACAGAGCACATCGCACGGCTCACCACCACGTGCAGATCCGGACGACGAGGGCGGGAACGGGGTGCCCCACACCCGGGGCGAGGGCCGCACACACCACGCGGCCCTCGCCCCCGATTCCACCCAGGAGTCACCGTCACGGTGAGTTACTGAAGCTGATCCGGTGTGCCTGCCAGGCGGGTGTCCGAGGAGGGTGTCCTCGGCTGCTCGGCGGTCCTGTGCGGCGCCGTTGCGGTCGCCGGTCTCGGGGTTGCCGGCGTGTTGACGTCGTGCCTCGTCGGAGAGCCGGCCGAGGGCTGACACCTACCGGAGGTCACCTGAGCCCAGCACAATCGCCCGTATGACGATTACCACGGGCGCCGCGCCGCCGCCCACGCAGAA
>NZ_JAQYWW010000969.1:0-815 GCF_036322525.1 Streptomyces sp. BE20
CGGCGCCGACGAGCGTGGTCTTGCCGACACCGAAGCCGCCGGCGACGACGATCTTCGCGGAGGTGGTGGCGCGGGTGGGGGCGGCCGCGTTAGAGCTTGCGAAGTCCACTGAGGACCCTTTCGAGCAGCGTGACGTCGGGCGTTCCGCCCGACTCGCCCGCGGCGGCGGGCTGGTGGATGGCGACGAGGCCGGCCTCGGCCAGGTCGGCGACGAGGATGCGGGCGACACCGAGCGGGACGCCGGCCAGTGCGGAGATCTCCGCGATGGACTTGACCTCACGGCAGAGGTTCACGATCCGGGCGTGCTCGGGCAGCAGGCCGCCGGTGCGCTCGGCGGAGCCCGTCGTCGAGATCAGCGCCTCGATCGCGAGCTGGTACCGGGGCCGGGTGCGGCCTCCGGTCATCGCGTACGGGCGGACCAGCGGCTGCTGCTCGTAGCCGTCGGACTGCCCGCCGTAGCCGCTGCCGTACCCGCTGCCGTACGAGCCGGCGGGTGTCGAAGGCGGGGTCATGGGTCCTCCTTGTGCTGCAGCCTGGGGCAGCCGGTTCCAGCTGGGGTGGTTGCCAGCTGAGGCGAAATCAGCTGCCTGAGGGTAGCTGAGGGTGGAACGCCGGGTCCGGTCGGGTCGGACCCGGCGGGGAGGTGGGACGGGTGGGATGCCCGCTCAGTGCACTCAGTGCAGGAGACTGCCCTGGAGTTCTGCGCGGAGTGCGGGGGTGAGGACGGCGCCGGCCCGGTCGACGAGCAGGGCCATCTCGTATCCGACGAGACCGATGTCGGAGTCGGGGGCGGCCAGGACGGCGAGTGCCGAGCC
>NZ_JAQYWW010000970.1:0-88511 GCF_036322525.1 Streptomyces sp. BE20
CGAGCTCCTGGCCGCGGTGAGGCCCCGGCCCGCCGCGATCCCGTTCCTGTCGACGGTGGAGGGCCGGTGGTTGGAGGGTCCTGAGCTGGACGGCGGGTACTGGTACCGCAACCTGCGGCAGACCGTGCGCTTCGCCGAGGCCGTCGAGACCCTCGCCGCCGCGGAGTACCGCGCGTTCGTCGAGGTCAGCGCCCACCCGGTGCTCGCCCACAGCATCGTCGAGGCGCTGGAGGCGGCCTCCGTGCGCGAGGCGGCCGTCACCGGCACGCTGCGGCGCGACGAGGGCGGGTGGGACCGCGTCCTGCTCTCCGCCGCCGAACTCCACGTCCGCGGGGTGGAGGTCGACTGGTCGGCCTCCTACGCCGGGGCCGGACCCCTCGCTCCCTCCGAACTCCCGACCTACGCCTTCCAGCACCGGCACTACTGGCTGGAGTCGGTGCCCGTGACGACCCACGCAGGAGAATCCCCGATGGACATCGACACCGCCGAGACCGGCACCGCCGCCGAGGCCGAGGAGGCTCCCGGCGCCGCCCTGGCCCGCCGCCTGGCGGACGGCGGCCCGGAGGAGCGGGAAGCCGTCCTGCTCGACGTGGTCCGCACGGAGGTCGCGGCCGTCCTCGGGCACGAGGGCGCCGACTCCGTCGGCACCGACGACGTCTTCTTCGACATCGGCTTCGTCTCGCTGACCGCCGTCGAACTCCGCAACCGCCTCCAGAACGTCACCGGGCTCGAACTGCCGGCCCTGCTCGTCTTCGACCAGCCCACCCCGGGCAGGCTCGCCAGCCACCTCCGTGTCCTGCTCGACGAGCAGCACACCGAAGGGAAGTGACCGCCGTGATCGACGTCGCCGCCTACCTCAAGGCCCTCGACTACGACGGGCCGCTCGTACCCGACGCCGCCACCCTGCGTGAGCTGCACCGGCGCCACCTGATCGCCATCCCCTACGACTCCTCGCTCAACACCGCGCGCGGCGAGGCCCTCTGGGCGGGCGTGGACATCGACGTCGACGCCGTGTTCGACGCCCTCGTCCTCGGCGGCCGGGGCGGCGTCTGCTACGAGCTCAACGGACTGTTCCTCGCCCTGCTCCGCGAACTGGGCTACGAGACCGGGCTCTTCTCGGCCGGGATCCGCCAGGTCGACGACACCTTCGGGCCGGATCTGGAGCACGTCCTCGGCTTCGTGCGGCTGGACGGCGAGTTCTGGCTGGTCGACGTCGGCTTCGTCGGGCCGTCCTACCTGGAACCGCTGCGGGTGGTGCTCGACGAGGTGCAGTCGCAGGGCGGCACCGACTTCCGCATCGTGCGCGCGGACACCGGCCACCACGTCGTCCAGCGCCGCGGCCGGACCGGTGACTGGCGCGCCGTCTACCGCTTCCACCCGGAGCCGCGCGCGTTCGCGGAGTGGCTCGTCCCCTCGCCGGAGCTGGACCGCTTCGCCCGGGCCCTGGCCGGCTCCGGGATCGTGGTCCGCGGCCGGGCCTTCGAGGGTGGCCAGCGGATCCTGATCGGCACCCGGCTGGTGGTCGTCGAGGACGGCACCGAGCGGGTGCGCGGCCTCGCCGACCCCGAGGAGCACGCCCGGGTGCTCGCGGACATCCTGCGGAAGGGCACGGCCGCCGCATGACGACCGCACCCGCCGCCTCCGCCGTACCGGACACCGCACCGGGCCCCGACACCGGCACCGGGGACACCGGGACCGACACCGACGTCGCGATCGTCGGCTACGGGCCGGTCGGTCAGACCGCCGCGCTGCTGCTGGCCGCCCGCGGCCACCGGGTCACCGTCCTGGAGCGGTTCCCCCGGCCCTACCCGATGCCGCGCGCGGTCTCCTTCGACGGCGAGTCGGCCCGCATCCTCGCCGCCACGGGTGTCGAGGAGGCGCTCGCCGAGTACGTCGAGTCCTCCCGGGACTACGTGTGGCACAACGCCGACGGCCGCACGCTCTTCCGGGTGGACGTGGAGGACGCCGGCCGTTCCGGCTGGCCCGACTCCAGCGCCGTCTACCAGCCGGGCCTGGAGGCCGTGCTGGCCGCCCACGGCGAGCGCCAACCGGGGCTGCGCGTGCTGCGCGGCCACCGGGTGACGGCCCTCGCCGACCGCGGCGAGGCGGTCGCCCTCACCGTCGACGGCCCCGAGGGCGGCACGCTCACCGCCCGGTGGGTGATCGGCTGCGACGGGGCGAACAGCGTGGTGCGCGAGGAGGCCGGGCTCACCGCCACCGACTTCGCGTTCTTCAACGACTGGCTCACCTGCGACGTCGTCCCGCACGACGGCCGGGAGTTCGTCCCCAACAACCTCCAGGTCTGCGACCCGGCCCGGCCGCGTACCGCCGTCTCCGCCGGTCCGGGCCACCGGCGCTGGGAGTTCATGCGGCTCGACCACGAGTCGCCCGAGGAGTTCGGCAGCGAGGCCAACGTCTGGAAGCTGCTCTCGCTGTTCGACATCGGCCCCGGCAACTCCACGCTGCTGCGGCACGCCGTCTACACCTTCCAGGCGCGGTACGCCGACCAGTGGCGGCGCGGCCGGGTGCTGATCGCCGGGGACGCCGCCCACCTCATGCCGCCGTTCGCCGGGCAGGGCATGTGCTCGGGCTTCCGGGACGCCGCCAACCTGGCCTGGAAGCTCGACCTGGTGCTCACCGGCCGGGCGGGCGAGGGGCTGCTCGACACCTACGCCGCCGAGCGGCGCGAGCACGTGCGGCACGCGCTCACCATGTCGATGGACCTCGGGCGGGTCATCTGCCAGAGCGACCCGGCGGCGGCGCGCGACCGCGACACCGTGATGCTGGCCGCGCAGGAGCGCGCCCGGCAGGGCGCGGCGGTCGGCGCCGCGCGCCCGCGCACCCCGGTCCAGCCGCTCACCGCCGGCCTGCGGCACGGCGGCTTCCCGGCCGGCGACCTCGTCGTCCAGGGGCGCGTCACGGCGGCGGGGCGGCCGGCCGGCCGCTTCGACGACGTGGTGGGGCGCGGCTTCGTGCTGCTCACCACCGAACCGCCGGAGACGCTCCTCTCCGCCGAGGACGGCGCCTGGCTGGCGGAGCTCGGCGGTCACGCCGTGCAGGTCGTCGAGGACGGCGGGCAGGAGCCGCCGCCGGGCGCGGTGGGCGACGTCGACGGGGTCTACCTGCCGTACCTGGCGGGAGCGGGAGCGGGAGCGGGAGTAGGAGCGGGGCCGGGGGCCGGCGCGGTCGCGGTGCTGGTGCGGCCCGACTTCTACGTCTACGGCGCGGCGGCCGACCGGACGGCACTGGCCGGGTTGTTCGCCGCGCTCCGCACCGACCTGGGCGTCTGACCCGCCGCCCCGCCACTCCTGAGCCCGCCGGGGACCGCCCGCCGAGCCCGCCCACCCGGGCGGCCCGGCGGGCGCCGTCGTTCCCGCCGCCACCGCCCCTCACAGTCACCGGCCCTCACAGTCACCGCCCCTCACAGCCACCGGCCCCGCCGAGGTGTCCGCCGCCCCGGCCCCGCCGTGCCGCGGCCCCGGGGCGGCGGACACGCGGACACACGGACGGCCCGTTCCTCGTCCGCGTCGAGGAACGGGCCGTCGGCCTCGGGGTGCCGGGTGGGGCGGGCGCGGCCCGGCCCACCCGGCGGGCGGTGCGCGGTCAGACCGCCACGGGGGTCCGCCGGGCGGGGCGCTCCACCAGGATCTCGGCCACGATCCGCGCCAGGTCGATGCTCTGGCGGCCGTTCAGACGGGGGTCGCAGCCGGTCAGGTAGCGCTCCGGGAGCTGCTCCTCGCGCAGGTCCTCGCGACCGCCGAGGCACTCGGTCACGTCGTCCCCGGTCAGCTCCAGGTGCAGACCGCCCGGGTGGCTGCCCAACGCCCGGTGCACCGCGAAGTAGCCGGTCACCTCGGCGGCGATCCGCTCGAAGCGGCGGGTCTTCAGCCCGGACGCCGACACCTCGGTGTTGCCGTGCATCGGGTCGCAGAGCCAGACCACGGGGTGCCCGGCGGCCTCCACCGCCTCCACCAGCGGCGGAAGGACGTCGGTCACCCGGTCCGCGCCCATCCGGCTGATCAGCGTCAGCCGGCCGGGAGTGCGGTCCGGGTCCAGCGCCTCGGCGTAGGCGACGGCCTGCTCCGGCGTCGTGGTCGGGCCCAGCTTGAGCCCCAGCGGGTTGGCGATCCGCCGGGCCAGGGCGACGTGCGCGCCGTCCAGGTCGCGGGTCCGCTCGCCGATCCACAGGAAGTGGCCGGAGAGGCCGTACCCGTCGCGCACCAGCGGCACCTCGTAGTCGAGCAGCAGCGCCTCGTGACTGGTGAACAGCTCGGTGCGGGTCGCGGCGGACACCGCCTCCAGCACGTCGAGTGCGGCCCCGGCCCCGGCGTACGCGGTGAGCATCCGCTGCGGGTCCGGTGTGCGGGCCCCGGCCGTCGCCGCCTCGCCGTTGACGATGTCGCCCCGGTAGGCGGGCAGGCCGTCCGGCCCCACCGGGCTGGAACGCGGCTTGGCGTACTGCCCGGCGACGCGGCCGAGCGGCACCACGGGCAGCCCCGACGCGACCTCGAACAGCGTCGCGCAGTGCAGCAGGACGTGCAGGTTGGACCGTACGTGCTCGGGGGTGTTCCCGGCGAAGGTCTCGGCGCAGTCCCCGCCCTGGACCACCAGGGCCCGGCCGAGCGCGACCTCGGCCAGCCGCTCCCGCAGCCGGTCCACGGCGGCACGCTGCACCAGGGGCGGCAGCGCGCCGAGCTCGGTGCGCACCTCCCGCACCCGGTCCGGGTCCGGCCACTGCGGCTGCTGGCCGGCGGCCCGACCGGCCAGCGCCAGGGCGAGCGCGGCGTCTTCGTGCGCCGTCGGTGTCGTGGTCATCGGTGTCATCCCGTCTTCCTCAGGTTGGCCCACAGATCGGCGGGCAGATCCTTGCGTCGGCGGACCCCGAGCTTGCGGTAGACCCGGGTGAGGTGCTGTTCCACGGTGCTGGCCGTGATGTAGAGGCGGCCGGCGATCTCGCGGTTGGTGTAGCCGAGCACGGCCAGTGAGGCGACGCGCCGCTCGGACTCGGTCAGCGCCCCGACCCCGCCCGCGTCCTCGGCGCCGTCGGCGGCCGGGCCGCTCTCGCCGAGGTCCGCCGAGACCGAGAGCAGCTCCTGGGCGAGCGGCTTCATGGCGCACATGTTCGCCACGTGCAGGGCCTGGCGCAGCAGCAGCCGGGCCCGCCGCTTGTTGTTGGTCGCCTGGTGGACGCGGCTGAGGTCGGTGAGCACCCGGACCTGCTCGTACCGGTCGCCGGAGGTCTCGGTGAGGTCGACCGCCTCGGTGAGCAGGGGGCCGCGCCGCCCGGGCGGCCCGGCCGCGGCGAGCAGCCGCAGCGCCGGACCGCGGGTGTGCGGGAGGTCGGCGTCGGACCGGCTGAGCTGCTCGTGGACGAGCCGCCAGGCGCGGTCCCGGTTGTCCAGCCGCAGCCACGCGTCGGCCGCGTGGGTGCGCCAGGGCACCACGCCCGCGCCGTCCAGGCCCCAGGTGCGCAGGAGCTCGCCGCAGGACAGGAAGTCGGCGAGCGCGGCGTGGCCGTGCCGGGTCGCCAGGTAGTGGTCGCCGCGGGCGAACAGGTAGTGCAGCCCGTACAGGGTCTGGAACATCGCCTCGCCGACGGCGTGGGTCAGGTGCTTGGCCGCCGACCGGTGCTCGCCCATCCGGCTCTCCGCCATCACCAGCGTGCCCAGCGGCAGGCCCACCGCGATGCCCCAGGCGGTCGGGCTGAGGTGGGTCAGCGCCGCCCGGCTGCTCTCGGCCGCCGTCACCAGCTCGCCGAGCCGGAGCGCCGACTCGCCGTGCGCGGCGGCGTACAGGGCCGTCGCGGTGGGCGCCTCGCGCCGTGCGGCGGCGGTCAGCAGCCGCTGGCTCCAGACCGCCGCGGTGTCGGCGCGCCCGGCCTGGAGCAGTACCCGCAGGGCGAGCAGCGCGGCCTCCTCGGCCCACGCCGTCCGGCCGTGCAGGTGGGCGTCGCGCAGCACCTGCTGGGCGTGGTCGACGGCCTCGGCCGCCCGGCCGCGGGTCAGTGCGCCGGCGAGCGCGGCGGCGGCCTGGAGCTGCGGGTCGATGTCCGGGGCCACCGTGTGCCGGAGGTCGGCGGGCAGGGCCGGGACGCGGCGGCCCCGGGCGAGGCCCGGGTGGGTGTAGGCGAGCCAGGTCTCGACGTCGCGCAGCGCCCCCGTCTCGGCCGGGGTGGCCCGCTGCGCCGGGCCGGTCCGGGACCGCAGCAGGTCCAGGACGGCCACGGCCTCCTCGCCGCGCCCGTGCCAGAGCAGGTGCCGGACGAGGACGAGTGCCTCGGCGAGCCCGAGGTGGCCGGCCCGGACGGCCGCGGTGAGCGGCGCCAGGTGCCGGGCCGCCGTGGACGGGTTGAGCTGCCACTCGGCCTGCACCAGGCGGTGCCGCAGGACGGCCCGGTCGGGTTCCTCGACCGCCTCCTTGTGGGCCAGGCGCAGGCAGGCCACCGCCGTGCGGTAGCGGTTGTCCAGCAGGGCGTGCTCGGCGGCCTCGGTCAGTGCGGCCACCGCCCACGGCATCGGGGCGCGTCCGGCCTCGACCAGGTGCCGGGCCACCTCGGCGGCGGGGCTGCCCGACTCGTAGCACAGCTGTGCGGCCCGCAGCCGGAGGTCGGTCCGCTCGTGCGGGGCGAGGTCCTCCAGGACGGTGGTGCGCGCCGCCGCGGTGCGCAGCCGCCCGTCGCCGTCGAGCAGCCCGGCGGTGGCGAGCGCGGAGCGGATCCGCGCCACGGCGTCGGGGCTCTCCCGCTCGCCCAGGAGGCGCGCCACGTCCTCGTCCGGGGCGTCGTCGCCCAGGACGGCCTGGGCCTGGACGACCCGCAGCACACCGGGCTCGGTGCGGTGCAGGCAGCTCAGCAGGGCGGGGCCGTAGCGCGGTTCGGGGTCGGCCCGGTCGAGGTGCTCCTCCACGAGGGCGTGCAGCAGCAGCGGGTTGCCGCCGGCGACGTCGACCAGCTCGGGGCCGCTGTGCCGGGCGGACTCCTCGCCGAGCCCTTCGGTGACCAGGCGCAGCGCGCCGGCCCGGGAGAGCGGGGCCAGTGCGAGGCGGTGGACGTGCGGGTGGCGGAAGAGCTCGGCGTGCAGCCGGCGGCGCGCGGGCCACGGCGTGCTGCCGTCGGTGAGCACCAGCAGGACGCGGCTCTGCGGCAGGTGCCGGACGAGGTGGCGCAGGAAGTGCAGTGACGCCTCGTCGGCGTGGCCGATGTCCTCGACGCAGATCAGCACCGGGTTGTCCGCGGCGGCTGCGAGCAGCGCGGCGGTGAGGTCGCGGCAGGCGCGCAGCAGCTTCGGTGGGGGCGGGCCGGCCGGGTCGGGGCCGTGTGCGGTGTCGCTCGGGTCGGCGAGGACGGCCGGGTCGGCGAGGGCCGCCAGCCGTTCGGCGTGCCCGGCCGGCCAGGCGGCGGAGCGGGCGATCCGGTCGGCGACGCCGAAGGGCAGGTCCCGCTCCTGGGCGGAACAGTCGGCGCTGACGACGAGGACCCCGCGGTCGGCGGCCCGGGCGGCGAACACCCGCAGCAGCTCGGTCTTGCCGCTGCCGAGGGGGCCGTCGACGAGGGCCGCCCGGCCCGCCCGGCCGAGACACTCGGTGAGCAGGTGGTCGAGTCGGTCGATGTGCGCGTCACGTTCCAGCAGGGAAGGCACCGGGTACCCCCGACCTCATCTCTTGTAGGCGTTCGGCCGTCGGTCGCCGACGGCTCCCCGGGGAGGTGGCGGCGGTCGCCCCTCCCGGTCGGACCCATCATGGGGACTTCCCGCCCATCGGCGGGGAACTGACCGCCCATGAGCGGGGCACTGCCGCCGTTCTGCGGCGCGGGGCGGCGAAATGCCCGGGCTGGTCACCGACGCGGGTTGTCGACCGGTATGCCGGATTGGAGTTGACGTGCTGTCAATGGAGAACTCCGGGCGCCCTGATGTACCATCGGGAACATATTTGTGGAATGGTGCTTTCCGGATTTACCGCGAGTCGAGGGGGCAGGGTGCGATTCAACGTTCTGGGGCCGCTGGAAGTGCTCTCCGACGGTGTCGAGGTGCCTGTTCGCGGTCTGCAGCAGCGGGCACTGCTCGGTGTTCTCCTTCTCCGCGCGAATAGCGTGGTGGGAATCAACGAGATAATCGCCGCGCTCTGGGGGGACGAGCGTCCGTCCACGGCCCGGAAAATGGTGCAGAACTCGGTGGCCGGTCTTCGCCGTACATTCCAGGCGGTGGGGGATCCGGCGGGCGGGAATGTGGCACTGAATACCATAGTGCCCGGATACACCCTCAGAATCGAGCCGGAACAGCTCGATCTCACCGAATTTCACGAGCTTGTCACATTGGGACGGGCCCGGCTGGCGGCCGGCGAGTGGGCGGAGGCCTCGGGACTGCTGCGCCGGGCCCTGGGACTGTGGCGCGGACCGGTGCTCGCGGACGTGACCGACGCCGGGCTGACCTGGCCCGAGCTGGCCGCCCTCCAGGGCACCCGGCTCGCCGTCCACGAGGACTGCATCCAGGCGGAGTTGGCGATGGGGCGGGACCGCGAGCTGATCGGAGAGCTGGAGACGCTGCTGGAGGCCGAGCCGACGAGGGAGCGGCTGGTCGCCCAGCTCATGGTCGTCCTCTACAACTGCGGGCGGCAGCCCGAGGCGCTGGACCGCTACCGGCGCACCCGGGACCTCCTCGCCGACCGCTTCGGCCTGGAGCCGGGCCGCGACCTGCGGCGGCTCCAGCGCGCGATCCTCAGCCACGACCCGGCACTCGCCCTGCGGCTCACCGGCGGCCCGGGCGGCGGCGGCCCCGCCGGCGCGGCCCCGTCCCCCGGCGGGGCCCTGGCGGCCGTCCCGCACCCGGCCCCGGACCCGGACGGGCACCGGACCCCGGCCCCGGTGCAGCGCCGTCCCCGGCCTGCGGCGTCCGTCCCGCCGCCGCCCGCCGCCCCGGAGACCCCCGGGGCGCACGCGACGCCCGAACCGGCCGACGGGGAGGCCGCCCCCGTCGCCGAGCACGCCTACCGCCCCTCCTGGGAGCGGGTCGAGCGGCGCCGGGCCAGTGTGGTCATGGTCCGCGCCCGGTGGACGGCCGACGGCGGCGCCGTCGCCCCCGAGCGGATCGACCACGCCACCAAGGAACTGACCGCCGTCATCCGGCGGGAGACCGCGCCGTTCGGCGGCCTCGTGCGCCGCGCCTTCGGGTCGGTGTGGCTGGTCGTCTTCGGCGTGCCCCGGGCCCACGAGGACGACGCCGAGCGGGCCCTGCGCGCCGCCCTCGCCCTGCGGCGGCACTTCGCGTCCCCCGAGCCCGCTCCCGGATCCGGCCCGGCCGGATCCGGCCCCCGCCCCGCCGCCGGGAGCGGTCCCGCCCCCGGCGGTGCCCGGCTCGTCACCCACCTCGTGGTCGGCAGCGGCGAGGTGGTGGTCACCTACGACGACAGCGCGACGGAGCCCGTGGAGGTGACCGGCGAGGTCCTGGACGCCTGCCACCACCTGCTGCTCCAGGTCCCCCGGGGGGAGCTGTGGGCGTGCGCCGCCACCGTCGAGGCCGGCGGCACGCTCCTCGGCTTCACCCCGGTGGACGGCACCCCCGGCGTCCACCGCCTGGCGACCGAGAGCCCCCCCGCCCCCGGGGCGCCCGGGCACCCCGCCGAACCGCCCTTCCTGGAACGCACCCACGAGCTGAACCTGCTGCGCGGCGCCTACCAGGACACCGTCCGCCGCCAACTGCCCCACCTGATCACGGTGCTCGGCGAGCCGGGCATCGGCAAGACCCGGCTGATCGGGGAGTTCGCCGCCGGGCTGCGCGCCGAGGCGGGGGAGGACGCACCCCGGGTGCTCTACGCCGGCACGCCCGCCTTCGACGCCCACACCTCGTACGAGCCGCTCGCCGGGGTGGTCCGCGCCTACGCGGGCATCCGCCCGGGCGCCCCGGCGGCCGTCGTCGTCCCCGCGCTGACCGCCGTCGTGCGCGGCCTCTTCCCGCACGCCGTCGCCGGGCGGATCGTCACCGCTCTCGCCGCCTGCCTCGGCCTGCCCGCCCCGGCCTCCTCCCCCGAGGGGCCCGGCGGCGGGACCGTCCCCCGGGAGGAGGTCCTCGGCGCGCTGCGCCAGCTGATCGAGGAGGCGGCCGCCGAACGCCCGCTGGTGGTGGTGCTGGACGACCTGCACCGCGCCGCCGGATTCGTCCGGTCCTTCGTCGAGGACCTGACCGTCCGGCTCGGCCCGGTGGCCCTGCTGCTGGTCGCCGGCGCCCGCTCCGAGCTGCTCCACACCACCCCCTCCTGGGGGTGCGCCAAGCGCCGTTCGGCCCTCATGCACGTGGCGCCGCTGTCCACCACGGCCACCGGCACCATCATCGGCGCGGCCTCCGGACGGCGCCGTCCCTCGCCCGCCGACGACCGCCGCGCGGCGCTCGCCGACGGCAACCCGCTGTTCGCGCAGGCCTACGCCCGGGCCGAGGCCGTCGGCGGCGACCCGGCCGTGGCCCACCCCCCGGCCGTCCTCGCCATCGCCGCCGCCCAGCTCGACGACCTCGACCGGACCGCCCGGTCGGTGCTGCGCGACGCGGCCGTCGTCGGCGGGACGCTGTGGCGCGGCGCGGTCGCCGCCGTCAGCCTGCGGGACACCGAGGAGGTGGGCCGCGGCCTGGACAGCCTGGAGTCGCGGGAACTGCTGCGCCGGGTGCGCCGCAGCAGCGTGCCGGGCGACGTCGAGTACGTCTTCCGGTACGCCGTCAGCCGCGACGTCGCGCTGGCCCAGCTGCCGGGCCGCGTCCTGGTCGAGCGCCACCTGCGGGCGGCCTCCTGGGCGGCCCTCCTGGACGTGCCCCGGCCCGCCCTGCTGGCCTTCCACTACGACCGGGCCGTCGCCCTCACCGAGGCCGACGGCGCCCCGGTGGAGGCGATGGAGCGCCGGGCCTGGGAGGCGCTGGTGGGGGCGTCCGCGCGCGCCGCCGCCGCGGGCGACGACGCGCTCGCGGTCAGCTGCCTCGGCCTCGCCCTCGACCGCTGCCCGCCCGGAGAACCCGAGCGGGTCTGGCTCGCCACCCACCACCGGCGCATCCTGGACAGCCTCGGCGAGCCGGCGTCCCCCGCCCGCCCGGCCCGTGCGCACCGCGCCCTGCCCGCCGCTAGGAGGTGACCCCGGCGGGGACCGGCAGCGACTCGGCGAGCTCCCGCACCCGCTCCAGCGAGCGGATCTTCTCGTCCACGTCGGTGACGTTGTTGGTCACCATCAGCTCGTCCGCGCCGGTGCGCTCCAGGAGGTCCGCCAGGGCGCGGCGGACCTCGTCCGCGTCGCCGACCGCCTGCGTGCTGAGCAGCGCGTCGGCGGCGGCGCGCTCGGCGTCCGTCCACGGGTAGGCCGCCGCCTCCTCCACGGTGGGCAGCGGCGCGGTCGGCGAGGCGCCGTTCAGCCGCAGCACCGGGAAGAGCGCCGGGTACGTCAGCCGGCGGGCCTGCTCCGCGGTCTCGCCGCACACGGTGTAGGCGGTGACGATGGCGTGCGGGCGCTCCGCCCGGGACGACGGGCGGAAGCTCTCCCGGTACGCGCGCAGGGCCTCCTCGGTGCCGCGCGAGTTGAAGAAGTGGTGCGCGAACGCGTACGGCAGCCCGCGCCGGCCCGCGTCCACCGCGCTGCGCACACTGGCGCCCAGCAGCCAGACGCGGGGCGGCTGCGGCGGCTCCGGCAGGGCCTCCAGCCGCTGGTAGACGTGCCCGTCGGGGAAGCCGCCCCCGACGAAGCCGAGCAACTCCTCCAGCGCCGCCGGGAAGTCCTCGTCGGGTGCCCGGCGCAGGGCGTGGGCGAGCACCGGATCCGCCCCCGACCGGCCGATGCCCAGGTCGACCCGGCCGGGGAAGAGCGCGGCCAGCGTCCGGAAGGACTCGGCCACGGCGTACGGCGCGTGGTTGGGCAGGATCACCCCGCCCGCGCCGATCCGGATCCGGGTGGTCCGCTCCCCGAGGGCGGCCAGCAGGACGGCCGGGACGGAACCGGCGATCCCGCGCGAGTTGTGGTGCTCGGCCACCCAGAACCGGGCGTAGCCCAGCTCGTCGGCCGCCGCCACCAGTCGGCGGGTGTCGACCAGGGTGTCGGCCGGGCGCCCGGCGGAGTCGATGGACGAGATGTCGAGGACGGACAGCTGGGTCCGGGAACTGCTGGTCATTCCGGGGTGCTCCTTCTCGCGGTCTTACGCATACCAGGTGGGCCGGGGGACTTCGCCGTGCAGGAGGTGGCGGCCCACCACCCGGCCGCGCCCCGGGTCGTCGTCGTGCACCCGCCGGGCCCGGGTGTCCCGCCAGAAGCGGTCCAGCCCGGCCTCCGCCTCGGCGCCCCCGGCGCCGGCCGCCCCGAACACGCCCGCGGTGACGGCGTCGGCGGCGGCACCGGCCTGCGCGGCCAGCGCGGCGACCCGGACGGCGTGGTACCCGCGCTCCTCCTCGGTCACCGTGCGGCGGCGGGCGTGCAGGGCGTCCGCCTCGGCGCCGACGGCGTCGGCGAACGCCTCCACCGCCCAGAGCAGGGAGGCGAGTGCGCCGTAGTGCTGCGCCGCGTCCGCCGCGGCGGCCTCGGTCAGCGGCGCCCGCGACCACCGGTCGCGGGTGTGCCCCGCGGCGGCCTCCAGCGCGCCCCGGGTCGCGCCGATCAGCACGTTGGCCTGCGCGAGCTGGAAGGCGGGGGTGAGGAACGTGTTGTACACGCGGGGCACGAAGGTCTTGTCCACGTGGCCGAGCGCCCCGGTCCACGGGATGTCGGCGTGGTCGGCGACGACGGTGCCGGCCGCCAGCGCGCGCAGCCCGAACTCCTCGGCCCCGGGCTCGAAGGTCAGGCCCGGGTGGTCGCTCATCGCGAGCGCGCTGATCGGGGTGTCGCCGTCCTCCAGGAAGCCCTCCAGGATGGTGATGTCCGACACCGGGTGGCCCAGGGCGCGGTCCAGCCGCCCGTGGAAGAGCATGTCGCCGCCGGCGTCCTGGATCACCAGGGGCGCCGACCGGGGCTTCGCGGAGCCGCTGAAGAACCACCGGGCACGGGCCGCCACCTCGCCGATGTGCTGGATCTTCTCGTCGGTGCCGATGAACTCGGCGATCGACACCCACACGTAGTGGTGCGCGAGCAGCTCGCCGACGGAGGCGTCGGCCGCCGCGACGGTCCGCGCCACCCGGTGCGCGGTGGACCAGTCCTGGCCGCCGCCGCCGTACTCGACCGGGCCGAGCAGGGTCACCAGCCCGGACTCCTTCAGCAGCCGGACCTCCCGCAGCGGGGCGGTGCCCTCGCGGTCGCGCCGGGCGGCGCCGGCCGCCAGCTGGACGGCGACCGCCTCGGCCCGCCGCAGCCACACCTCGGCCCCGTCCACCGCCGGGCCGGCGTGGACGGCGGCGTCGTCGAGGACGCCTGCTGTCGTCGTGTCAGTCATTTTTCCCACTTCGTGACGGGCTCGGTGTCGAGCTTCGTGTCGTGCCTGGTGCGGAGCACCGGGGGGTGGCCGGTGCCCTGGTCGTCCGGGGTGCCCGCGTGTCCGGAGCCGGGCGCGGAGCCCGCCGCGTCCGTCCCGTCCGTCGCGTCCGGCGCGGTGGACGGGGGCAGCCGCAGGACGGCGTCCAGCAGGGCCCGGGTGTAGGGATGGGCGGGGGCCTCGAAGATCCGCTCGGTCTCGCCCTCCTCGACGACCGACCCGCCGCGCATGATCATCACCCGTTCGGCGACCTGCCGCACCACGGCCAGGTCGTGGGTGATGAACAGCAGCGCGATGCCGGTCTCGCGCCGCAGCCGGTCCAGCAGCTCCAGCACCTCCGCCTGCACCGAGACGTCCAGGGCGGACACCGGCTCGTCGCAGACCAGCACCTCCGGGCGGCTCGCCAGGGCCCGGGCGATGGCCACCCGCTGGCGCTGGCCGCCGGACAGCTGGTGCGGCCGCCGGGGGAGGAGTTCCGCCGGGAGTCTGACCTGGGCGAGCAACTCCTCGCACCGCCGGGTCCGCTCGGCGCGCCGCAGCCCCGGCAGCGCCTCGCCGATGATCCGCGCCACGGTGAACCGCGGGTCCGCGGAGGCGTACGGGTCCTGCTGGACGAACTGGAGCGCCGAGCGGCCGGGCCGCCGCTGCCGCTCCGACAGCGCCGACCAGGGCCGTCCGTGCAGCAGGACCTCCCCGGCGTCCGGTCGGGAGAGGCCCATCGCGACCCGCGCCAGCGTGGTCTTGCCCGAGCCGGACTCGCCGACGACGCCCAGCGCCTCGCCCGCCCGCAGGGTGAACGAGACCTCGTCCAGCGCCTTCGGGCCGCCGAGGCCGAAGGACTTCACCAGGCCCCGCCCGGACAGCACCGGTTCGTCCCCGCCGGCGCCCGCCGCCGGCCGGGGCGGACGCGTCGCCGGGCGGCCCGAGGGCACCGCGTCCAGCAGCATCCGCGTGTACGGGTGCTCCGGGGCGGACAGCACCTGCCGGGCCTCCCCGCTCTCCACCACCTCACCGTGCCGCAGCACCAGGATGCGGTCCGCCAACTGCGCCACCACCGCGAGGTCGTGGCTGACCAGGAGCAGGCCCCGGCCCTCGTCCTTGAGCCGGCCGAGCAGCCGCAGCACCTGGGCCTGGACGATCGCGTCCAGCGCCGTGGTCGGCTCGTCGGCGATCAGCAGCGGGGCGTCGGCGGCCAGGGCGGAGGCGATCAGCGCGCGCTGCCGCAGCCCGCCGGAGAGCTGGTGCGGGTACTGGGTGCGCCGGGCCTCCGGCTCCGGCACGCCCACCGCGGTCAGCAGCTCCACCACCCGGGCCGTGCCGCCGTCCGCACCGGCGCCGCCGTGCAGCCGGGCCGCCTCGGCGATCTCGGCGCCGACCGTGCGCAGCGGGTCCAGCGCGGTGAGCGCGTCCTGGAAGACCATGGCGACCTGCCGGCCGCGCACCGCGCGCCACTGCCGCTCGCCGAAGCCGGTGGTGTCGGCCCCGCCGACCTCCAGGGTCCGGGCGCCGACCCGCGCCCGGGTGCCCGCCAGCCCGATCAGGGAGCGCGAGGTGACGGACTTGCCCGAGCCGGACTCGCCGACCAGCGCCACGCACTCCCCGGGGCCGATCGCCAGCGACACCCCGTCCACGGCGGGCCGCGGCGCGCCGGGGAAGGACACCCGCAGGCCCTCCACCCGGACGAGGTCGCGCGGCGTCCGCCCGGCGGCCGTGGCCTCCCCGGCCGGGGAGGCCACGGTGGCGAACCCGCCCGTCGTCCCCGCCCGCTCCGTCCTGCCCGCCCTGTCCGTCGTATCCGTCGTCCCCGTGGGACCTGTCGTCCTCGCCGTACTCATCGCACCGCCCTGAGCTGGAGACCGCGGCCGATCAGCGTGGTGCAGACCACCACGACCGAGATGGCCAGGCCCGGCGCGATCGAGATCCACCAGGCGGTCTGAAGGAAGTCCTTGCCGTCGGCGACCATCGATCCCCAGTCGGCCTCCGGCGGGACGGGACCGAGACCGAGCACGCTCAGCCCGGAACCCGAGATGATGGCCGACCCCAGACCGATGGAGGCCAGGACGACCAGCGGTCCGCCGACGTTCGGCAGCACGTGCCGCAGCACCGACCGCCAGGCCGGCACCCCGAGCACCCGCGCCGCCTCCACGAACTCCGAGCGCAGCACCAGCCGCGCCTGGCCGCGGACCAGCCGGGCGTAGTTGGGCACTCCGGCGATGCCGATCGCGATGGCCACGTTGACGGTTCCGCCGCCCAGCAGCGCCACCACGAGCAGAGCGAGCAGCAGCTCCGGGAAGCCCAGCAGCACGTCCACGACCCGCATCAGGACGAAGTCGACGCGCCGCCCGCCGCACCCGGCGACCAGGCCGAGCAGCGCGCCGCCGCCCACCCCGATCACCGTCGCGCCGACGGCGATCAGCACCGACAGCCGGGTGCCGTGGACCAGCCGGGACCAGACGTCCCGGCCGAGCTGGTCGGTGCCGAACCAGTGCGCGGAACCGGGCGGTTGCAGGGCCGCCGCGACGTCCGTCGCCTCGGGGGCGTGGGTGGCGAACAGGCCGGGGAAGGCCAGCACGACCGCCACCACGACCAGCAGGAGCGGCAGCGCCACCCCCACCGGCGACCGCAGCAGCCCGCCCCGGCGGGCGGCCGCCGAGGCCGGGGGGTCGAGCAGTGCGGTGGCGGTGCTCACGCGGGACCCCCCTCGCGCAGGCGGGGGTCGATCAACGGGTGGAGGAGGTCCACCACGGTGTTGATGACGACGAACGCCGCGCTGGAGATGACCACCAGCGCCGTCACCACCGGCAGGTCGCGCGTGCCGACCGCGTTGGCCAGCACCCGGCCGAGGCCCGGCCGGGTGAAGATGTTCTCCACCAGGACCGCGCCCCCGAACAGGCTGCCCAGCACGAAGCCGGCGAGTGTGGTCAGCGGCAGCAGCGCGTGCCGCAGGGTGTGCCGCAGCAGCACCGCCGTGGCACCGAGGCCCCGCGAGCGCGCGGTGAGGACGAACGGGCGGCCGTCGGCGGTCTCCAGCTCCTGCCGGATGACCTGGGACAGCACCCCGGCCAGCGGCAGCGCCAGCGCCAGCGTCGGCAGCACCAGCGCGGCCGGCCCGTCCGCCCCGATCGAGGGCAGCACCTGGAACCGGTACGACAGCACCGTCAGCAGGATGATGCCGAGCCAGAACGACGGCATCGAGACCGTCAGCAGCTCGGCCACGCCGGCCGCGCCGCGCACCGCCCGGCCCCGGCCGGCCGTCAGGGTGGCCGCGAGCACCGCCAGCACCAGCGCGGTGACGAGGGCGGACAGGGCCAGCTCGACGGTCGGCCCGACCTGGCTGCCCAGCATCCGCTCGATCGGCTCGTTGAGCTGGTACGACCAGCCGAGGCCGCCGCTCGCCAACTGGGCGAGCTGGCGGCCGTACTGGACGAGCAGCGGGTCGTTCAGTCCGTTCTCGGCGATGATCTGGTCGCGCAGGCCCGGCGTGGCCGCCGCGCCCGGCCCGATCAGTCCGTCCACGATGTCGCCGGGGGCGAGGTGGATGGCGAAGAACGTCACCGTGAGCGTCCCCCACACCACCACGACGCCCGCGGCCAGCCGCCGGGCGACGAACCTCGCCCAGGGCGGCACGGACCGGGCACGGTCGGACACCTCAGGCCACCCCGATGCCGTAGAAGTCCGTGTTGGCGTCGACGTCCAGGACCAGACCGCTCACCTTGCCGTGCTGGGCGACGTCCATGGTGGCGATGTACGCCGGGAACGAGTACGCCTGCTCGACGATCCGCCGCTGCACCTTGCGGTACAGCTCCAGCCGCTGCCCCGCGTCGACGGTCGCCTGGGCCTGGTCCAGCCAGCCGTCGATCTGGCTGTCGCGCACCCGGGCGCCGTTGGCCCCGCCGCCGCCGAACTGGGACTTGGAGTGGTACAGGCTCTGCAGCAGGCTCGGGTCGGAGCCCTGCCAGGCGAAGGCGAAGACGTCGTAGTCGCCCTTGCCGGTGCGCCCGATGGAGCCGGCGGAGTCGAGCGGCACCAGCTTCAGCTCGATGCCGACCTGCTTCAGCGCGTCCTGGATGCCCACGTCGAAGGTGTGGTTCTGGGCGGACACGAAGGTCTGCACGTACGGCTGCTCGACGGTGAACCGCTTGCCGTCCTTGGTGCGGTAGCCGTCCGAGTCCCGCCCGGTGTAGCCGATCTCGTCGAGCAGCCGCTCGGCCTTCTCCTTGCTGAACTCCCAGGCCTTGGCGAGCGAGGCGTCGGCGCCGGGGGTCGAGGGCGCCAGCGGCCCCCAGGCCTGCTCGTACTCGCTCTGGAAGATGCCCTTGACGATGCCGGCGAAGTCGATGGCGTGCCGGGCGGCCTGACGGGCGCGGAGGTCGTCGAAGGGTGCGCGGGCGGTGTTGAGGTAGTACGTGTAGGGCACGCCGGGCACCGCCTTGCGGACCACCTGGACGCCGTTCTGGCCGCGCAGGCCCGCGAGCCGGTTCGCCGGTATCAGTTCGGCGGCGTCGACCTGGCCGGAGGTCAGCGCGCCGACCCGCGAGGCGTCCTCCTTCAGCAGCAGGACGACGATGCTCTCCAGTTTCGCCTGCCCCTGGTGGGCGGCGGTGGGCGGGGCCCACGCGTAGTCGGGCCGGCGCTTGAAGACGGCCTGCTGGCCGGGCGTCACCGACTCGAAGGTGAACGGACCGGTGCCGACGACGAACGGGCCGCCGGAGGAGAGGTCGCCCACGTGGTCGCGCAGCGCGACGGGGGAGTGGAAGCCGAGGAAGGTGCTCCCCACCGCGTTGAGGAGGGAGGCGTGCGGGGCCGTCAGGTGGACGGCCACGGTGCGCGGGTCGACCACCTCGGTGTCCTTGTAGGGGCCGAGCAGGCCCGCCGCCCGCTTGGAGGCCGTCTTGGGCGCCGTGATGTGGTCGAAGTTCGCCTTCACCGCCGCCGCGTCGAACGGCGTGCCGTCGCTGAACGTCACGCCGGTGCGCAGCGTGAAGGTGTAGGTCAGTCCGTCGGGCGACACCGTCCACGACTCGGCCAGCCACGGCTTGACCGTCCCGTCCGGCGCCAGCGAGACCAGCGACTCCAGCACCGGCCGCAGCAGCCGGCCGGTGACGGCGGTGGACGCGGCGTGCGGGTCCCAGCTGTCGGGCTCGACGGCGGCGCCGTAGCGCAGGGTGCCGCCGCCGCTCTTCGCGGAGGGCGGGGCGGAGGAGTCGGAGCAGCCCACGAGGACGGCCGGGCCGATGAGCCCGGCGACGGTGGCGGCAACGGGGAGACGGAGGAATCGACGTCTGCTGTACATGGGTTCTTTCTCGATCCTGCGCGAGGCGGGGGGAACGGTGGGCGGCGTCAGGCCTGCCCGCTCCGCGGGAGGAGGCGATGGCCCCGGCCGCGGACGATGCGACGAGTCTGGTGGCTCCGTCCGGGTCCGATCCCCCTGGCCGTCCCCCTATGAGGGCCCTGACTCCGGGGAGGGGGCCGTCCGTTCCGGGGGACGCGCTCGGTGTGTTCGGAGGTGCGCGGGTGTGCGTGGCGGTGCGTGGGAGCGCGTGGTTCGGGTGGTGCGGGCGGTTCGGGTGTGGTGCCCCCGGCGTCCCACCCGCCGGGGGCGGTGCGGCCGTTCCGGGGGCCGGAACGGCCGCACCGGGACCGTCAGATCTGCGGCACGGGGGAATCCGCAGACTTGAGGTCCGGTCCGGGAGCGTCCTCGACACCCTCCGCCGCGGCGGGGGCGGGCTCGGACGCGGGGCTGCGCAGGACGAAGGCGGCCACCAGGACGGCGATGCCCACGAACACGGCGCTGAGACCGTAGGAGAGGTGGAACCCGCCGGTGAGCGCCTCGGCCGGGCTGCGCTGCTCCCCGAGGAGCGTCGCCGTCCGGGAGGCGGCCACCGTGGCGAGCACGGCGGTGCCGATCGAGGCGCCGACCTGCTGGGTGGTGTTCACCAGACCGGAGGCGATACCGGCGTCGTTCGGCGAGTTGACCGACATGGCCTGGCCGATCAGCGCGGGCATGGCCGCACCGAAGCCGAGGCCGAGCAGGACGAACGGCGGGACGATGTCGATGAGGAAGGTGCCGTCGCTCGGCACCCGGGCCAGCAGCGCGAGCGCCGCCGCCACCAGGAGGAGGCCGCCGACCAGCACCTGGCGCGGGCCGAACCGCTGGTTCAGCTTCACCGCGAAGCCGAGTGAGACGACGGCGATGGTGACCGGGGCGGGGAGGAAGGCGAGGCCGGTCTTGAGCGCGTCGTAGCCCAGCACGTTCTGGAAGTAGAGCGCGGTGCAGAACTGGTAGCCGAACAGACCGGCGACCATCAGCACCATGATGGTGTTGGCGCCGGAGACCGACCGCGAGCGGAAGATGTGCAGCGGCAGCAGCGGCTTGTCCGCGTAGGCCTGGCGGACGACGAACCCGGCGAGCAGCGCCAGCGAGCCGGCCAGCAGACCGAGGGTGCGGATGTCGCCCCAGGTGTACTCCTCGGCCTTGATGATCGTGTAGACCAGCAGCATCAGGCCGCCGGTGGCGAGCACGGAGCCGATCAGGTCGGCGCCCTCGCGCAGTCCGAGCCCCTTCGCCCCGGGGACCACCCGCTGGGTCAGGACGAGCGCCGCCAGGCCGATCGGCACGTTGACGTAGAACACCCACGGCCAGCTGAAGCTCTGGGTCAGCACGCCGCCGAGGATCAGGCCCAGGGAGGCGCCCGCGGCCGAGACGAACGCGTAGGCCGCCAGTGCCTTGCCGCGCTCACCGGCGTCGGGGAACAGGGTGATGATCATGCCGAGGACGACCGCCGAGGCGAGCGCGCCGCCGACGCCCTGGACGAACCGGAACACCACCAGCGCCGTCGAGGTGGAGGCCAGGCCGCAGGCCAGCGAGGCGGCCGTGAACAGGCCCAGGCCCCAGGCGAAGACGCGCTTGCCGCCCAGCAGGTCGCCCAGTCGGCCGGAGAGCAGCAGCAGCCCGGCGAAGGCGATGAGGTACGCGTTCACGACCCAGGCCAGGCCCGACTGGGTGAATCCCAGGTCGTTCTGGATGGTCGGCAGGGCGACGGTCACGATGGAGCCGTCGAGGATGATCATCAGGTTGCCGGTGCAGAGGACCCCCAGCGCCAACCAGCGTGACCTGGATGGCTGGAGGGACGGCGGGGCATGCGTGGTCATCGGATTCCTTCGGGGGAATGGCAGGGAGGGGCGCCCGGTGGCGCCCGCGCTCCCTGAGGGCACTTCTTGTTACAGCGCCCATCATGTGTGACCATCAAGTCCACTCGTAAGGAGGCACTTTCATGTTCCAAGGGAACACCGATGTGATCGAGGCGGTCGGAGCCCCGGGCGCCGAGCGTGAGGTGTGCACCGTCCTGGAGGCGCTGAACCGGATCAGCGGCAAGTGGGCGATCGGGATCCTGCTCAACCTCAGCCACGGCCCGGTCCGCTTCACCGAACTCGAACGGGCCGTCCCCGGTATCAGCCGCCGCATGCTCACCCTGACGCTCCGTAACCTCGAACGGGACGGCCTGCTGGTGCGGACCGTCTACGCGACCGTGCCGCCCAAGGTGGAGTACCGGGCCACCGCGATGGCCGACGAGCTCTACACCTCGCTGACGGGTCTCACCGCCTGGGCGGAGCGCCACCGTGACGCCATCGCCTCGTCCCGCGCGGCGTACGACCGCGAGCAGGACGCGGCGGGTGCCCCCGTCGACCTCTGAACAGGCCCCGCCCCGCCGCGCCCGCCGCGGCGCCCGGGCGCAGCACGAGGCCGCCCCCGTCCCCACCGGGACCGAGGCGGCCTCGCGCCGCGGGCTACTCCGCCACGAAGGTGGAACCCGTCCATTCGAACACCCACAGCTCGGACGTCCGGTGACGGACCGTCCGGTGCGAGCGGCGGAAGTGCTCGTAGCGGTTCCCGCGCGGCAGTTTGAGGACGTGCTGCTCCGCGTCCAGGAAGCGGAGCCGTTCGTGCTCCGGGAAGGCCTCCGCGGGGCCGCCTTCCAGAATCGCGTTCGGTGCGGTGTCGAGCGCCACGGCGTACTCCTGTTCTGAAGGTCTCGGTGGCTCTGCAGGGCCGGGACGGCGGGGCCGGCGCAGGGCGGGGAACGGGTGGGCCGCCGCACACCCGCGGGCGGGGCCGGTCGGCGGGGGACGGGCCGGTGCAGTTGCCGGGTGTTGCTGCCGGTGAAGGGGGCGACGGGTGCAGGCTTCTTACAGGAAGTTAGCAGTCCGGTAGTCCGCTTCTAACCCCTCAGATCCCCCTACGTTCGGTCACGTCCGACGTGCGCGGGCTGTTCGAATCCGCACCTCCGGGGCGGTCGGGGGCCCCGCAATCGACTTGCGCCGCCCCCGCGCGGTTAGGAAGGATCGTGGACCATGGGACACCTGGAAGCCTCGCATCTGGAGTACTACCTGCCAGACGGGCGGATCCTGCTCGGTGACGTGTCGTTCCACGTGGGCGACGGGGCCGTGGTGGCCCTGGTCGGCGCCAACGGGGCCGGCAAGACGACGTTGCTCAGACTGCTCTCGGGGGAACTGCAGCCGCACAGCGGGACGGTCACCTCCAGCGGCGGCGTCGGTGTCATGTCGCAGTTCGTCGGCTCGGTGCGGGACGAACGCACCGTCCGCGACCTCCTGGTGTCGGTGGCGCCGCCGCGGATCAGGAAGACGGCGGCGGCGGTCGACGAGGCCGAGCACCTGATCATGACGGTGGACGACGAGGCCGCGCAGATGAAGTACGCGCAGGCGCTCAGCGACTGGGCGGAGGCCCGGGGCTACGAGGCCGAGACCCTCTGGGACATGTGCACGACCGCGGCCCTCGGCATGCCCTACGACCGGGCCCAGTTCCGGGACGTGCGGACGCTCTCGGGCGGGGAGCAGAAACGGCTGGTGCTGGAGGCGCTGCTCCGCGGTCCGGACCAGGTCCTGCTGCTGGACGAGCCGGACAACTACCTGGACGTCCCCGGCAAGCGCTGGCTGGAGAAGCAGCTGAAGGAGACCTCGAAGACGGTCCTCTTCATCTCCCACGACCGCGAGCTGCTGGCCCGCGCCGCGGAGAAGATCGTCGCGGTGGACCCGAGTCCGGCCGGATCCACGGTGTGGATCCACGGAGGCGGCTTCGGGACGTTCCACGAGGCCCGGCAGGCCCGGTTCGAGCGGTTCGAGGAGCTGCGCCGGCGCTGGGACGACAAGCACGCCCAGCTGAAGAAGCTCGTGCACGACATGCAGCAGTACGCCGCGCGCAGTGACGACATGGCCTCCCGCTACCAGGCGGCCAGGACCAGGCTGCGGAAGTTCGAGGAGATCGGCCCGCCGCCGGAGCCGCCCCGCCGGCAGGACATCCGGATGCGCCTGCAGGGCGGGCGTACCGGTGTACGGGCGGTGACCTGCCGGCACGTCGAACTGACCGGCCTGATGCGGCCGTTCTCGCTGGAGGTCTTCTACGGCGAGCGCGTCGCGGTGCTCGGTTCGAACGGCTCCGGCAAGTCCCACTTCCTCCGGCTGCTGGCCGGCGAGGACGTGGCCCACACCGGTGACTGGAAGCTGGGCGCCCGGGTGCTGCCCGGCCACTTCGCCCAGACCCACGCCCACCCCGAGCTGCTGGGGCGCAGCCTGCTCGACATCCTGTGGGCCGAGCACGCGAAGGACCGCGGCGGCGCGATGTCGGTGCTCCGGCGGTACGAGCTGGAACGGCAGGCGGAGCAGCGTTTCGAGAAGCTGTCGGGCGGTCAGCAGGCCCGGTTCCAGATCCTGTTGCTGGAACTCGCGGGCACCACGGCCCTCCTCCTCGACGAGCCGACCGACAACCTGGACCTGGAGTCGGCGGAGGCCCTCCAGGAGGGGTTGGAGTCCTACGAGGGCACCGTCCTGGCGGTCACGCACGACCGGTGGTTCGCCCGGTCCTTCGACCGGTTCCTGGTGTTCGGTTCGGACGGCGTGGTGCGGGAGACGCCCGAGCCGGTGTGGGACGAGCGGAGGGTCGAGCGGGCCCGGTGAGCGCGCCGTCGGCGGGCCGCCGGCCCCGGCCGTACGGACGGCCCGGGCCGGCGGACGGAGCCGTCACCCCACCCGCCGGCCCGGAGTCGTCGTCCGCGGTGCGGGGGTGTCAGGCGACGGAGCCGGTCGTACTCGGCCGGCCGGTCTCGATGTGGCCGACGAAGCGCTGGGACCAGGCGGGGTCGTTGTTGACGGTGACGGTGAAGTCGTACCAGCCCTGCCCGTTGCTGACCTGGTTGAAGTAGTCGTCCACGGCCTGGCCGGGGCCGACGGTGTAGGTCCAGGTGCCGGTGCGGTAGTGGTTCGAGGTGATGGTGAAGACGGCGGTGTCGGCCGGGCTGTCGTTGCGGAGCTGGAACCACAGGGCGACGGGGTCGTTGTGGGGGGCGAACCAGCTCTTCACCCTGGCGTACCGGCCCCTGCCCGCCCCGGTGTTGCCCTTGAAGCGGCGCAGGAACCGGTTGGGGCCGACGACGGTCAGGTCGTACTTGCCGCTGCCGTAGCCGCCCCCGATGTTGAAGAAGTCGGCGGTGGCGGCGTTCGGCCCCACGGTGTACTGCCAGGGGCCGCCGCCGCGGTAGGCGTTGGCGTAGGCGGCGAAGTGGGCGGCGCCGGTGGCCTGGGCACCGAGGTTCTCGATGGCGACCCAGATCTTCTGGGTGCCGCCCGCGTCGGTGCCCTCGTAGCGGTCCAGGTAGGCGTTGGTCTGGTAGGGCAGCGCGCAGGCGGCCTTGTTGCCCGGCTCCTGGGCGGGCAGCGTGCCGCTCGCGGGGGGCGTGGGGGCGCTGGTGGTGCTGCACGCCGTGCCGGTCATCAGGGAGTGGCCGGCGGGGACCACGGCGGGCAGGGCGGGGAGCGGGCCGAAGACCGGGTTGTCGAAGTCGAAGGCCGAGGTGAGGTCACCGCAGACCGCGCGGCGCCAGGCACTGATGTTGGGGCACTGCACGCCGGTCCAGGCCTCCAGGAACCGCAGGACGGAGGTGTGGTCGAAGACCTGCGAGTTGACGCGGCCCCCGCGGGTCCAGGGCGACACGATGGTCATCGGCACCCGGAAGCCGAGCCCGATCGGCAGGCCGTTGACGTGCTCGGTGGTGTCCCCGGTGTTGGCGGGGACGGCGGGCGGGACGTGGTCGAAGAAGCCGTCGTTCTCGTCGTAGGTGAGCAGGAAGACGGTGGAGTTGAAGATGTCCTGGTTCGTGTCGAGGGCCTCCAGCACCCGCTTGGTCATGGTCGCGCCCACGCTGGGGCTGGCGCTGGGGTGCTCGGAGTTGGCGTAGTCCGTGACGATCCACGAGACCTTCGGCAGGGTCCCGGCGGCCACGTCGGCGCGGAGCGCGGCGACCAGGGCGTCGGCCACGTCGCCGCCGCTGTAGGGGACCCCGGCCACGCCGCGCTGCCACAGGACCTTGTCCCCCGTGCCGTCCTTGGCGGGGTCGGAGGTCATGAAGGGGGCGAAGTACTCCAGGGCGTTGTCACCGTAGTTGCGGTCACCGGCCTTGTCGTAGACCTGGTACACCTTCCAGTCGATGCCCGCCAGCTGCAGGGCCTGCGCGTAGGTCTGCCAGTTCTGCCCGCTGCGGCGGAAGTCGCCGCCGTTGTGGCTGACCCGGTTCGCGCCCGGCAGACCGGCGCCGATGGACCCCGACCACAGGTAGTTGCGGTTCGGACCGGTCCCGGTCATCGACGAGCAGTGGTAGGCGTCGCAGATCGTGTAGGCGTCGGCGAGCGCGTAGTTGAACGGGATGTCCGCGCGGGAGTGGTAGCCCATGGTCATGCCGGTGCTGCTCTTGGCCGCGTACCAGTTGTTCATCCGGCCGCCGTTCCACGCGTTGTGCTGGTCGCTCCAGGCGTGCCCGCCGCCGTCGACCTTGCACTCGGAGCGCTCCCAGGTGTTGGAGCCGCCGCTCAGCGGCCAGGGGAGGATCGATCCGCTGCCCTTCGGCTGCTGGAAGACCGTCCGGCCGGAGGGCGCGGAGGTGGAGCCGGGCAGGTCGACGACGCTGTGGTCGCCGAAGCCGCGCACGCCCTTGAGCAGGCCGAAGTAGTGGTCGAAGCTGCGGTTCTCCTGCATCAGGATCACCACGTGCTTCACCGGGGCCAGACGCGGATCCACGGCCCCCTGCACCGCCGCCGCAGGCACCGCCTGGGCCGCACCGGCCCTCCCGAGCACCGGCCAGCCCGCACCGGTGGCGGCCGCCGCCGCCGTCGCGCCGACCAGGAACTTCCGACGTCCGATACGTCGCTCCACGGACCTACTCCTATCGATGGGGGTGTCCGCCGGCACCTCCTCGGAAGAGCGGTCCGCCGAGCCGGTCGGCACGGGGGTGGTGGCCTGCGCGTCTCCGGGGGTGGTGGCCGGAGTCACGGTGGTGAGGGGAGCGGCGGCCAGCCCAGATTCGGCCCGACCGGTGTCCTGTCGGCCCTCGACGGGCGGTCCGGACGTGAACAGGGGGAGAACATCGACACGGGTTGGCTGGACAAGTCGGCCGGCTGCGCGGCGGTACCCGGGCCGGCCCGGAGAGGGACGGGGCTCCCCGGGCCGGGGCACAGGGAGCCCCGGGGGGACGTCGCCGCACGTGGTTCAGGCGGAGCCGGGGACGTCGACGAGGACCTCGGTCAGCGAGAGGTAGCCGGTCCCGGCGAGCTGGACGCGCACGTACCGTCCGTCGACCCCCACGGGGAGGGTCAGCTGCCGGGGCGAGGTGCCCCTGACCCGGCCGCGTTCACCGTGCGGTCGACGGGCGCACCGTACCGGCCGTCTCCGAAGATGTGGTCAGCCGGACCGGCGGTCCAGGGCCTCGTCGAGGGTGCAGGCCGCCATGATGAGCGACAGGTGGGTGAACGCCTGCGGGAAGTTGCCGAGCTGCTCGCCGCTGGGCCCGATCTCCTCGGCGAACAGGCCGACGTGGTTGGCGTAGGTGTGCATCTTCTCGAAGGTGTACCGGGCCGGTCGCAGGCGTCCGGCCCGGGCCAGCGCGTCCACGTAGAGGAAGGTGCAGAGGCTGAAGGTGCCCTCGGAGCCGCGCAGCCCGTCCGGGGAGGCCGCCGGGTCGTAGCGGTAGACGAGGCTGTCGGAGACCAGGGTGCGGTCCATGGCGTCGAGTGTGGACAGCCAGGACGGGTCCCGGGGCGAGACGAAGCCGACCCGGGGCATCAGGAGCAGCGAGGCGTCGAGCACCGCGTCGCCGCCGTAGTGCTGCACGTAGGCCCGGTCCTCCTCGCTCCATCCGCGCTCCATGACCTGGAGCAGGACGGCGTCGCGGGCCTTCGTCCAGCGGTCGGTGTCGGCGGGCCGGCGGAAGGCGTCCGCCAGGCGCAGGCCGCGGTCGAAGGCGGCCCAGCACATCACCCGGCTGTAGGTGAAGTCCTGCCGGCCGCCGCGGGTCTCCCAGATGCCCTCGTCGGGGCGGTCCCAGGAGTCGGCCAGCCAGTCCAGGGTCCGGGTGAGCACCTTCCAGCCCCGGTAGCCGGCCTGGGTGGCGATCTCGCGGCCCTCCGACAGGGCGTACATGGCCTCGCCGTAGATGTCGAGCTGCAACTGGTCGGAGGCCGCGTTGCCGAGCCGTACGGGCGCGGAGCCGAGGTAGCCCTCCAGGTGGCCGAGGATCTCCTCGGTCAGCAGCGGTTCGCCGTCGACCCGGTACATGATCCGGAGCGGCTCGCTGCCCTGCCCCGTCGCCTCGTGCAGCCGGTCACCGAGCCAGTGCGTGAAGGCGGTGGCCTCCTCGACGAAACCGAGGTCGAGCAGGGCCCGGACGGAGAGCGAGCCGTCCCGCACCCAGGTGTAGCGGTAGTCCCAGTTGCGCTCGCCCCCGACCTGCTCCGGCAGGCCCATGGTCGCGGCCGCGACCGGCGCGCCGGTGGGGGCGTAGGTGAGCAGCTTGAGGGTGATGGCGGAGCGGTTGACCATGCCGGGCCAGCGCCCCCGGTAGTTGGAGCCGTGCACCCAGCGCTGCCAGAAGTCGGCGACCTCCCAGAGCTGCTTCGTGATCCCGTCGACGGTGGGCGGCGGGGGCGGCGGAGGGTTCTGGCCGTCGGCGTCGCAGACGGTCAGGATGACCGCGGCCGATTCGCCGACGCTCAGCGTGACGGCGCCCCGCAGGTCGTCGCCGTCCCGCTCGACCGGGAAGGTGCTCTGGAGGTACGCGCAGACGCCCGGTGCGCGGAAGGCGGCGATCTCGGGGCGGAGGTCGAGGGAGTGGGCGGCCCGGCCGTAGTCGAACCGGGGACGGCACTCCATGGCGAAGCGCACGGTGCCGCGCACGCTGCGCACGGTGCGGACCAGGGCGTGCCGCCCGCTCGGGATCCGTCCGGCGTCCGGCGGCATCCAGTCGATGACCTCGCCCACCCCGTCGGGCGACATGAACCGGGTCACCAGGACGGCGGTGTCCGGGTAGTACAGCTGCTTGCAGGTGGCGTCCGGATTGACGTCCGCGAGCCTGAAGTAGCCGCCGCGGTCGTGGTCCAGCAGCGCTGCGAAGATGCTCGGGGAGTCGAACCGGGGAGCGGCGAACCAGTCGACGACGCCCCGCGAGGTCACCAGCGCGGCACACTGGAGGTCGCCGATCAGGCCGTGCTCGGCGATGGGTGGGTAGCGGTCCATGTGCGGTCCAAGGTCTGGGCGATCCCTTGGTCTCACTATCGGCCAGGACCGGCGGACGCGCCCGTTGCGGCCGGCGCGCCGCGAACCGGGAGCCCCGGCGACCGGGTCCTCAGCCCGCTGCCGGAGCGGCGGCGGGAGCGCCCGCCCGGGTGGTCAGCGCCGCCATCCGCAGGTGCCCGACGGCGTCGGCCGGGGTGAGCAGCAGCACCAGGGCCGACGGGTCGTCCACCGGGTGGAACGAGGAGAGGGTCAGCCGGACGGGTCCGGTGCCGGTCGGCTCCACGGTGATGGTGCGGGCGGTCAGGTCCGCCACCGAGTGGCATCCCCACCAGTGCCGCAGTTCCGGCGCGTCCGCGTCCAGGTGCCGGTAGACCTCCTCCGTCCGGGAGTCCGCGAGGGCCGGCCCGGCCTGTGCGCGGAAGTGCTGGAAGACGTTCATGGCCAGCGGCTCCCAGTCGTGCAGGACCTCGCGCAGCCTGCGGTCCACGGCCATCAGCCACATCAGGTTGCGCCGGTCCGCGGGCACGGCCTCGGGCGGGCCCCACAGCACGGCCCACGCGGTGTTCCAGCCGAGCAGGTCGAAATGGCGGTCGACGAGCACGGCCGGGCTGGCCGGCCAGGAGTCGAGCACGGGCTGGACGGCGGCGGCGAGCCGGTCCGTCCCGGGGCCGGCGTGGGCGGCGGCGTCGTGGTGGCCCGCCAGCCGCATCGCGTAGCGGAGCCCGGCCGGGTCGAGCCGCAGCGCCCGGGCGACGGCCTCCAGCACCTGCCGCGAGGCGGGCACCCGGCCCTGCTCCAGCCAGGTGTACCAGGCGAGTCCGACGCCGGCCATCGAGGCGACCTCCTCGCGGCGCAGCCCCGGGGTGCGGCGGCGCGTGGTCGGGGTCAGCCCCACGTCGGCGGGCTTGAGGAGGTCGCGGTGGGCGCGCAGGAAGGCGCCGAGTTCCGCGCCGGCGACGGGGGTTGACACGGGTTCTGCTCCTCGGAGGGGCGTACCGCGGGCGGCCGCCGGGAATGGGTCGTGAGGAGGGGCGCCGGCGCGGGGGAGCGGGCGGAGGCCCGGGGTCAGCGCGCGGCGCGCGGCCGACAGAGCTCGTCGAAGCACCTGCGGTGCCACGAGCCGCCGATGCCGGCCAGGGTGAAGCCGGTCCGCCGATACGCCATGGCGCCACCCTAGGACGGGGGATCGCCGCTGGTCAAGGGCAGGACCGGGCCCCCGGCGGGCCCGGCCGCGACGGTCACGGACGGGCACCGGACGAGTACCGGACGGGCGCCGGACGGCCCGCCGGGGGCGCCGCCGCCCCCGCCCCCGGGCCGCGCCCGCAGCCTATGACCAGCGGTAACAGCACAAGCGCCTGACTGGCTGTCCGGCCCGGCGGCGCGCAGGCTTCCTGACATCCGCCGGAGCCCCCGGCGGCGGCGCCGGCCGTTCGCCCGCACCGCCGCCGGGCCGCCACCGCCACCCCGTACGGCCCGCCCCGCCCGGTCCGCGCCGACCCGGGGCAGCGCCCGGCCGGACCCAGTGCCCGGAGCCGGAAGGAACCCCCGCAGATGCCCGCCCCCGCCCACCCGCCGGTCGCCGGACCGCCCGGCGCCCCGCGCCAGGGAGCCCGCGGATGACCCGGTTCCTGCTGCGCCGGCTGCTGCTCGCCGTCCCCACCGTGCTCGGCGTCACCGTCGTCGTCTTCGCCACCGTGGCCCTCGTCCCCGGCGACCCGGTCACCGCCTTCCTCGGCCCCGGGGCCCCGCCCGAGGCCCGCGCCGAACTGGCCCGGCGCCTCGGTCTGGAGGAGCCCCTTCCCGTCCGCTACCTCTCCTGGTTGGGCCACGCGGCGACCGGCGACCTCGGGACGTCCGTCTCCGCCCAACGGCCCGTCACCGACCTGCTGCTGCCCGCGCTGGGGCAGACCCTGACCCTCACCGCGGCGGCCTTCGTCCTGGTGCTGGTCGGCGGGGTCCTGCTCGGCGCGATCGGCGCGCTCGACCCGCGGGGGGCCGGCGGCCGGCTCTCCGGGGCACTGTCCACCCTGGCCGTCTCGGCCCCGCAGTACTCGGTGGCCCTGGTGCTGATCGCGGTGCTCTCGGTGCAGCTTCGCTGGCTGCCGGCGGGCGGTACGCACGACGCGTTCGGCGACGGCGGCCCGGCCGACCTGTTGCGTCACCTGGTCCTGCCGGCCGTGGCGTCCGCGCTCGTACCGCTCGGCCTGACCGCCCGCGTGTTCAGGACCGCCCTCGGCACGGTGCTCGTCGGGGAACTCGCCGACGGGCTGCGTGCCCGGGGGCTGAGCCGGGCGGCCGTCCTGCGGCACTGCGTCCACAACGCCTCACCCGCCCTGCTGACCATCGGCGGGCTCCAACTCGCCTACCTACTGGAGGGCGTGGTCTTCGTGGAGACGCTCTTCGCCTGGCCCGGCCTCGGCCGGCTGCTGTACGACGCGCTGTCCGCCCGCGACCTGCCGCTCGTCCAGGGCGGGGTGCTGGTGGTGGCCGTCGCCTTCGTCGGCGTCAACCTGCTGGTGGACGCGGCGCACGCACTGATCGACCCCAGGGTGAGGAGCTGACGATGCCCGGGACGACCCCGACGCCCCCGCCGGCGAAGGCCCCGACGCCCCCGCCGGTGGAGGACCCGCCGACGAAGGCCCCGCTCCCGCCGGCCCGGGCCCTGCTGCGCCGCACGGCCCTCGCCCTGCCCGTCACCGCCGTCGTGCTGCTCCTGCTGCTCGCCGCGGCCGCCCCGCTGGTCGCGCCGCACGACCCCGCCGCCGGACACCTCCAGGACCGCCTGCTGGATCCCGGCGCCCCCGGCCACCCGCTGGGGACCGACGGCCAGGGCCGGGACATGCTGAGCCGGCTGGTCTGGGGCACCCGGACGTCGCTGACCGCCGGGCTCCTCCCGGTCGCCGTCGCCGGCACGGCGGGCACCCTGCTGGGCATCGCGGCCGGCCTCGGCGGCCGGGTGCTCGAACAGGCCCTGCTGCGGACACTGGACGTGCTGTACGCCTTCCCCGGGGTCCTGCTGGCCATCGCCGTGGCCACCCTGCTCCGGCCGGGACTCGGCGCCACCGTGCTCGCCCTCTCCGTGGTCCTCACCCCGGCCGTCGCCCGGGTCGCCTTCACCGAGGTGCGGCGGATCCGGACCGCCGAGTACCTGGAGGCCGCCCGGGTGAGCGGAGCCGGCCTGCCGTCCCTCGTCCTGCGGCAGGTGCTGCCCGTGGTGGCCCCGGTCGTCCTCGTGTACTGCTCCTCGCTCGTCGGCCTCGCCGTCGTGTACGCCGCCGGACTCTCCTTCCTCGGGCTCGGCGTCGCACCTCCCACCGCCGAATGGGGCTCCATGATCGACGAGTTGAGGCCGAGCCTGCTCACCCACCCGTGGGTGGCGGTGCTGCCGGCGCTCACCGTGCTGCTGGTGTCGGTGGTCTTCAACACCCTCGGCGACACCCTGCGCCGGAGGGTCGGCGACACCGGGTGGAGCGCGCTGCCGGAGACCGTCCGATGAGCCCGACCGACCTCCTGGAGGTCACCGACCTCTCCGTCGTCCACCCGGGTCCGGTCCGGGCCGTGGACGGGGTGTCGCTGGCGCTCGCACCCGGCGCGGCGCTCGTCCTGCTCGGTGAGTCCGGCAGCGGCAAGACCACCCTGGCCCGCACCCTGATCGGCCTGCCCGGCCGGTCCGCCCGCGTCACCGGGCGGATCAGCCTCGCCGGTACCGAGCTGTCGGCCCTGGACGAACGCGCGCTCTCCCGGGTGCGCGGGCGGCGGATCGGCTACGTCCCGCAGGACCCGGGCGGCTCGCTGGACCCGCTGCGCCGCATCGGTCCCCAGCTCGCCGAGGTGCTGCGCCGGCACCGGATCACCCGGGCCCGCCGGGCCACCGGCGACGCGGCGGTCCGGTTGCTCGCCACGGCCGGGATCCCCGACCCCGAACGGGTGGCCCGCGCCTACCCCCACGAGCTCTCCGGCGGGCTGCGGCAGCGCGCCGCGATCGCCGTCGCGATCGCCTGCGGCCCCGACCTGGTGATCGCGGACGAACCGACCACCGCCCTGGACGCGCTGGTGCGCGGCCGGATCCTCGACCTGTTCGCCACCCTGCGCGCCGACTGCGGCATCGCGCTGCTGCTCGTCACCCACGACCTGGCGGTGGCCCGCCGGGTGGGCGGCGAGGTCGCGGTGATGTGCGAGGGACGCGTCGTCGAGGCCGGCCCCGCCGCGCGGGTGCTGTCCGCGCCCGGGCACCCCTTCACCGCGGCCCTGCTCGCCGCCGACCCCGGAGCCCGCCGATGACCGAGCCCGCACCCGCCCTGCTGGAGGTCCGCTCGGTCGTCCGGCACTTCGCCGGTCGGCCCGCCCTCGACGGGGTCAGCCTGAGCGTCGCTCCCGGCGAGGCCGTGGGCCTGGTCGGCGAGTCCGGTTCGGGGAAGTCCACGCTGGCCCGGCTCGCCCTGGGCCTGCTCGCGCCCGACGCGGGCACCGTCCGGTTCGCCGGCCGCGACCCGTACCGGCTGCGCGGCGCCCGGGACCGCTCCGTCCGGGCCCGGCTCCAGTTCGTCCCGCAGGATCCGCGCGGCTCGCTCAACCCCGCGCTGCGGGCCGGCGAGGCGGTGGCCTTCGCGCTGCGGCTGCACGGCACGCCCCGGGCCGAACTGGCCGAGGCCGTCGCCGGGCTGTTCCGGCAGGTCGGGCTGGATCCCGCGCTGGCCCGCCGGTACCCGCGCGAGCTGTCCGGCGGGCAGCTCCAGCGGGTCGCCGTCGCCCGGGCCCTGGCGCCCGGGCCCGACCTGCTGGTCTGCGACGAGCCGACCTCCGCGCTCGACCTCGGCTCCCAGCTGCGGCTGCTGGACCTGCTGACCGGCCTCGGCGAACGGACCGGGCTCGGCTACCTCTTCATCTCCCACGATCTCGCGGTCGTCCGGCACCTGGCCGACCGGGTGCTCGTGCTGCGGTACGGGCGGGTGCTGGAAGAGGGCCCGGTCGCCGACCTCTGGGCGTCGCCCGCACACCCCTACACCCGCGCGCTGCTCGAAGCCGCCACCGGACACGCCCCCCGTCCGGACCCCGCCGACTGACCCGCACGCCCCCCCGCACCCCGCAGCCCCCCGCACCCGCACACCTGCAGACCGAACGAGGAAGCACCATGACACACCGTCGCCACCGCACCGTCCGTTCCAGAGCCGCCGCCCTCCCGGCCGCCGCCGCCCTGCTGCTCGCCGCCACCGGCTGCGTGTCCGGCCCGGGGTCCGGCGGGTCCGCCGACACGGGCGGCGGTGCGGAGCGCGGCGGCACCCTGGTCATCGGGGCCACCGGCAAGCTCCCCAACCCCGACACCGTCATCGGCGGCGCCGGCTTCGAGGGCAAGCGCCTGGTCGGCTTCCAGATCTACGAGGGCCTGACCCGCTACGAGCTGCTCAAGGACACCGACCGGCCGCCGGTCGTCACCGGTGCCCTCGCCGAGTCCTGGGAGGTCGCCGCGGACGCGAGGACCTGGACCTTCCGGCTCCGCAAGGGCGTGACCTTCCAGGACGGCACGCCGTTCGACGCCGACGCGGTGGTCTTCAACCTGGACCGCTACCTCGACCGGAACAGCCCCGAGTACACCGACGCGCTCGGCGCCGCCGCCAAGGAGTACGCGGGCGGGATCGCCTCCTACCGCAAGACCGACGCCGACCACGTCGAGCTCGTCACCAAGGACCCCAACGGCCACTTCCCCGAGGACCTCGCACACGTCCTCATCGCCAGCCCCACCGCCGTCCGGAAGACCGGCTCCGCGGACTTCGCCGAGCACCCGGTCGGCACCGGCCCGTTCTCCTTCGTCTCGCAGACCGAGGGACAGCAGATCGAGCTCGCCGCCAACCCGGCCTACTGGCGCGGCGCCCCCAAGCTCGACCGGCTGATCGTCAAGTCCCTCCCGGACGCCGCCGCCCGGACCGCGGCCCTGCGCTCCGGCGGAGCCAACTGGATCGAGTACCCCAACCCGGACGACATCCGGACCCTGAAGTCCGACGGGGCCACCATCGCCGCCAACAGCTACGACCACCTCTGGTACTGGATCCTGGACACCGCCAAGGGCCCGTGGCAGGACCCGAGGGTCCGGCAGGCCGCCAACTACGCCATCGACCGCAAGGCGATCGCCGAGAAGCTGCTCCAGGGCACCGCCGACCCCGCCTACCAGGCCGCGCCCCGGGCCACCGGCGCGTACGACCCGGCCGGTGACCTCTACTCCTACGACCCGGCCAAGGCCAGGCTGCTGCTCACCGAGGCCGGCGTCCCGAACGGCTTCTCCACCTCGGTCACCGTCCCCACCGCGGGCTCCGGAAACCTGCTGCCCGTCCCCATCGCGGAGGCCCTCCAGCGCGACCTCGCCGCCGTCGGCATCAAGGTCGAACTGCGCACCACCGACTGGGGCACGCTGATCGGGGCCGAGGCCAAGGGCCAGGTCGCGCTCGGCTCGGACGCCGTCGCGCAGTCCACCACGCTGTTCCAGTCCGAGGCGCTGCTGCCGCTGTTCGTCGGCTCCAAGAGCCCCTTCTGGACGGGCGGTTACAGCAACCCGAAGGTCGACGCCCTGCTGGCGTCCGCCGCCGCCTCGCCCGACCGGGCGAAGCGGACCACCGACTACCGCACGGCGCTCTCGCTGGTCACCCAGGACGCGCCCTGGCTCTTCGTCGTCAACGACCGCAACCCGCGGGCGCTCGCGCCGAAGGTCCAGGGCCTGGTCCAGCCGCAGTCCTGGTTCCTCGACCTGACCACGGTCTGGGTCCGCCGCTGAACCCCGCCCCGCCCCGCGCAGCCCTCCCCGCCCCTCCCCGCACCGGGGCGGCCCGCACCGGGCCGCCCCAGGAAGGCCACCGCCCCGATGACCGTCCCGATGACCTCGCCGCCCCGTCCGCACGACCCGCCCCGCTGGGGCATCACCCTCCCGTTGCCGGGACTGTCCCTCGACCGGCACCGCTTCCTCGTCGAACGCCTCCCCGACCTCGGCTACACCGACGTCTGGACCGGTGAGGGCGGCGGCTCCGACGCCTTCACCCCGCTGGCGGCCTCCGCCGCGTGGTCCCCGGGCCTGCGGGTCGGCACCGGCATCGTGCCGGTGCACACCCGCGGCCCCGCCGTGCTCGCCCAGACCGCCGCGACGCTCGCCCAACTCGCCCCCGGACGCGTACTGCTGGGCATCGGGGCCTCGGTGCCTGCCCATGTCACCGACATCAACGGCATCCCGTTCGACGAGCCGTTCAAACGCACCCGGGACGTCCTGCGGTTCGTCACCCGGGCCCTGCGCGGCGAGCACGTCTCCGGCGACTTCGACACCTTCTCGATCGCCGGCTACCGGCTGCCGGAGCCGCCGGCCGAGCCGGTCAAGGTGATCCTCGGCGCGCTGCGCCCCGGCATGCTGCGGCTCGGCTTCACCGAGGGGGACGGCGCGATCACCAACCTGCTGTTCCCCGAGGACGTGCCGAAGGTGCTGGACGCCGTCGGCCCGCAGCCGCCGGGAAAGGAACTGGTGGTCAAGGTCTTCGTCTGCCCGACCGAAGACACCGAGCACGCGCGCCGCGCGACCCGCCCGTTCCTCGCCTGGATCCTCAACCGGGAGCCGTACCGGAAGTTCCACGAGTGGCTCGGGAACGGCGAGCTCCTCGCCGAGACCCACCGGCGCTGGGCGGCGGGCGACGTCGAGGGCGCGCGGCGGGCGCTCCCGGACGAGGTGGTCGACGGGCTGTTCGTCAGCGGCTCGCCGGAGGAGTGCCGCCGGCGGATCCTGCGCTACCACCGCCCCGGCGTCACCACCATCCAGCTGTACGTCTCGCTGCCGCCCGAGGTGCTCGCCGACCGGAACCGGCTGCTGGACACCCTCGCCCGTCTCGGCCCGGGCGCCGAGGGCTGACCGCCCGGCAGCGCCGTCAGCCCGCGACGTCCTCGTCGGTCAGCGGCTCCAGGACGCCCCGCGTGTCGAGCCGGTAGAGCACGGTCACGGCCGGGCCGATCAGGAGCAGCGCGACCAGCGACACGACGAGCATCCACTGCAGGGTGGCACTCGCCCCGACGGCCTGACGGACGGTCAGTGAGGTGGGCACCAGGTAGGGCCGCTGGGCGACGCCCCAGGCGGCGACCGCCAGGGCGACGGCCGCCACCGCGCTGTACCGGGCCCGGCCCGGGGCGGGCCCGCCGACCAGGACGACGGTGACCGCTCCGGCCGCCGCCGACAGCAGGACGAGCAGCAGCCCCCAGCCGTGGGTGAGCCCGTGGTGCACGTACGAGGCGTCGTCGGCGGTCACGACGAGGCCCACCGCGCCGACGACCAGCAGGGCCCCGACGGCGATCCGGGCGCGCAGCCGGAAGTGGCCGACGAGGTCGTGGGCGCCGAAGCGGCGGGCGTCCGCGGTGAGGAAGACCGCGCCGAGCACGGCGGTCGCGCAGACGGCGAGCAGCCCGGCGGTCACCGACGTGGCGTTGGCCCAGGCGTCGGCGGAGGCGGTGGTACCGGGGGAGACCCGGCCGGAGGCGACGCTGCCGATGACGGTGCCGAGGAAGAACGGCGTGAGCAGGGAGGCGACGGCGAAGGTGGCGCCGTAGACCCGGCGGGCGGCGAGAAGGCGGGCGGGTTTGCGCAGGGCGAACCCGGCGCCGCGCAGGACCATGCCGACGGCGGCGAGCGCCAGGGGCAGCCACAGGGCGGTGAAGACGGTCTGGAAGAACTCGGGGAAGCCCGTCCACATCAGCACCAGGACGAAGACCAGCCAGACGTTGTTGACCTCCCAGACCGGTGCCATGGCGTGGTCGATCAGCCACCGGGGGCGCCTACCCCGCTCGGCGCCGCCGGCCAGCAGGTCCCAGAACCCGGCGCCGTAGTCGACACCGCCGCCGCAGGCGTAGGCGGCGATCGCCAGCAGGAGCACCCAGGAGAGGATGTCGGCGGTCACCCGGCACCTCCGGGGGTGTGCCCGGGACCGGTTTCCGCAGGGGGCGGCTGCGCCCCGGCGCCGGCCGGTTCGTGGCGCGGGCCGTAGGGGGTGTCCGTTTCCGGGTTCTCGGCCGCGGCCTCACCGCCGTCGGCCAGACGCCAGCGGGTGCGCATCTTGAGCAGCACGGTGAGGAACGCCCCGAAGACGAGGACGTAGACCACCACGACGACGCCGAACATCGCCCACAGGGAGGCCGCGCGGGTCGGTGTGACCGCCTCCGAGACGCGCATGTTCTGGTAGACGATCCACGGTTGGCGGCCGACTTCGGTGGTGATCCAGCCGCACTCCACGCAGAGCATGCTGGCGGCGCCGGCGAGGGCGGCGCAGCGGAAGAACCAGCGGGACCGCGGCAGGTCGCGGCGGCGCCACCAGCACCAGGCGTACCAGAGGGCCAGCACGATCAGGAGGCTGCCGATGGTCGCCATGATGTCGAACGCCCAGTGCACGATGGTGGCCTGGGTGGCGGTGGGGCGGTCGGCGGCGGGTACCGAGGCGAGGCCGGTGACCTGCGTGTCCGGCCTGAATCCGGCCAGCACGGAGTCGAGTTGGGGGATCCTGAGGCCGCCCTTGACGGTGCCGTCCTCCTGGAGGCGGCCGAAGAGGTACTCCGGCACATGGGTGTCGGTGTCCCAGACCAGCTCGGTGGCCGCGAACTTGACCGGCTGCTTCCGGAAGACCTGCCGTGCGATGTTGTCGCCGAGGAAGAACTGCAGGGGGGTGAGGACGGCGGCGACGGTGAACGGCACGGTGAAGCCGAGACGGTGGTAGCGGCCGCGGCGGCCGCGCAGCCAGCCGACCGCGTAGACCCCGGCGACGACGTACCCGGCGGTGAGGAACATCGCGACGGTGAAGTGCCAGTACTCCGGCCCGAAGATCGGGGTGAAGATCGCCTGCCGGACGTCGACGTTCACGGGATCGCCGTCCGCGTCGAGGGTGAAGCCCTGCGGGGTGTTCATCCACGAGTTGGCGGCGATGATGCCGAACGCGCCGAGGAGGGCGGTGAGCGGCAGCGGCACGCCGAGCCAGAAGTGCGTCCACGGCTTCAGCCGGCGCCAGCCGTAGAGGTAGATCGCGATGAGGACCGCCTCCAGGAAGAACGCCCAGGCCTCGACGCCGAATCCGAGGCCGAAGACGTCTCCCCAGCGGCCCATCATGCCGGGCCACAGCAGGCCGAACTCGAAGGACAGGATCGTGCCGGTGACGACGCCGACGGCGAACTGCACGGCCATCACGGCCGACCACCGCCGCGCCAGCAGCAGCGCCGTCGCGTCGCCCCGGCGCAGGCCGCGGTGGTGCATCACCAGGGTGATGAACGGCAGCGCCACGCCGAACGGCACCAGCAGGATGTGCGAGGCGAGGGTGAACGCCATCAGCTCGCGGGCGGGGAGGAGCTGCGCCGGGGTGCCGGCGAGGAGCTGGGTCGCGGTGTCCACCTGCGGGTCAGCCTCCGGTGGCGAAGCCGGGGAAGAGCGTCATGCCGCCGTCGACGTAGATCGTGGCACCGACCACGTAGTCCATCAGGTCGGAGGCCAGTACGGCCACCGTACGGGCGATGTCCTCCGGGTCGCCGACCCGGCGGTACGGGATCAGCTTGAGCAGGTCGGCCTCCGACTCCGGGGTGTCCCAGGCGTCGCGGTTGATCGGGGTGCGGATGGCGCCGGGCGCGACGGCGTTCACCCGGATCCCCTGCGGGGCCAGCTCCTGCGCCAGGGTCTGCATCATCATCAGGACGCCGCCCTTGGAGGCCGCGTAGTTGACGTGGCCCGCCCAGGGGATGATCTGGTGGACCGAACTCATGCACACGATCTTGCCGGCCGAGCGGGACACCTCCGGGACGACGCCCCGGCGCACGAACTCCTTCGCGGCCTCGCGCGCGCACAGGAACTGGCCGGTGAGGTTGACCTCCAGGACCTTGTTCCACTGGTCGAGCGTCATCTCGGTGCTGGCGGCGTCACGCTGCAACCCGGCGTTGGCCACCAGGACGTCGACGGTGCCGAACTCCTCGACCATCCGGCCGACCATGGCGACGACCTGGCCCTCGTCGGAGACGTCCGCCTCGTGTGCGTACGCCCGCACGCCGTACGACCTGATCTCCTCGGCCACCTCCTCCGCGGCGTCGCGGCCGGCGACGTAGTTCACGACCACGTCGGCGCCCGCACGGCCCAGCCCGAGCGCCGTCGCCCTGCCGATCCCCGAGTTCGCGCCGGTGACCAGGGCCTTCTGGCCCCGGAGGATGGGCGGCAGCTCCGAGCGCGGCTCGTCCGCAGGTGAGGCCATGGTCGTCTCCCGTTCGTGGGCTCGCGTTCGGTACGGCGCCACGGTGCCGCCGCCGCCCGCGGGTCGGGGTTCGGCCCGCCGGTCGCTGGGCCGTCCGGCCCAGCGGCGTCCCTCCCGGGGCGTACCGCCCGCCCGTCCTTCCCCGTCGGCGCCCGACCGGTCAGGCCCCGACGGGTCCCTGACCGGTCCGGTCGCTGGCCCGTCCGGGTGCACCGGTCGCCCCGCGCGGCGGTGGACGGACCGGATCCGCCCGCGGTGCGGGAGGGTGCTGCGGGGGGAGGTGCCCCCGGGGTGAGGACCACGAGGAGCAGGATGGGGACACCGGCGCCGACCCCGGCGGTCGTGGTGGTGATGGGTGTCGCCGCCTCGGGGAAGAGCACTGTGGGCCGCCTGCTCGCGCGACGCCGGGGAGTCCCGTTCGTGGAGGGCGACGACCTCCAGCCGGCCGGGAACATCGCGCGGATGTCGGCCGGCGAGGCGCTCGACGACGAGGAGCGCCGGCCCTGGCTCCAGGCCCTCGCGGCCCGGGTCCGCGCGGCGACGGAGCGCGGGGAAGGGGCCGTGATCGCGTGCTCCGCCCTCCGGTACGAGTACCGGAGGCTCCTGCGGGCGGCCGGGCCCGGCGTGTGGTTCCTCCACCTGGCTCTGGACCCGGCGGTCGCACGGACCCGGATCGCCCGGCGGACCGGGCACTTCATGCCGCCCGCCCTCCTCGGCTCCCAGTACGACGCGCTGGAGCCGCTGCGGGAGGACGAGCCCGGGCTGACCGTCGACGCCGCCCTCGACCCCGAGGCGATCGTGCTCCTGGCCCGGACGGGTGTCGCGGAGTTCGAGGCCGGGGGACCGCCCGGCTGATCGGGCGGCCCCCGGCCTCGGCGGCGGCCTAGGGGCCGGGCCCGTCGGCCGCCGGCGCGCCGGGGAGCGCGTCGGGGAGCGCGTCCCGGGTCTGCCGTCCCCCGAGACCCTGGGGGTCGGCCGTCCGTGCGCGGGCGCGGCGGGGGGCGTCGTCGAAGCCCCTCTCGACCGCGTCGCCGAGGAGGCGGAGTTCGGTACGGAGAGCGGGCCGGCAGGTGTCGGGCAGTGCCGCGAGGAGGTCTTCGAGGAGGGACCGGAGCCGCCGGCAGACCTGGACGGAGCTCGCGCCGTAGTCGCGGATCTCGGTGACGCCGAGTTCGAGGTAGTCCTCCCAGGACCGGTCGGGCAGCACGAGGCGTGGCCGGCCGCGGTCGTCCGCGAGCACGTAGTGACCGCGCAGTCCGACGCGGCCGACGGCGTGCAGGAACGCCTCGATGTGGTTCAGCACCTGGACGGCGGTGGTGGGGTCGTTGACGGCGGGGGAGAGGGCGCGGATGGCGATGTCGACGAGGATGCGCAGGGCGAAGGCCGGGTCCTGTTCGATGGTCCGCTCCGCGCCGAGCGCGAGGAAGCCGGTCACCCGGCGCGGGTCGGGGGTGGCCGCGCCGCCGTGGACCCGGACGACGGTGGCGCCGGGGGGCACGAAGTCGCCGACGGGGGCGGCCAGGACGAGGACGCAGTCGTGCCGAGCCGCGAGCTCGACCATGCCGGGCGCGTCGAACGCCTGGATGACCCCTCCGCGTTCCGAGCGGACGAGCACCGCCGGGCCGTCCGCCGGCGGCGTCCCGCCCGGTAGCGCGGACGCCCGGAGGCGGGCCGCCGCGCGGTCGAGGACCTGTTCGCCCTGGCGCCCCACGATGTCGGCGATGGCCACCGGCCGCAGGTTGTGGGTGAAGCGGTTGAGGTAGATCAGCAGGAGCAGGAGGCTCACGGAGACGGCGACACCGGCCAGGGTCACGCCGAGGTTGGGCACGGAGTCGGTCTCGATGCTCCGCAGCAGCGTGTACGCGAACGCGAAGGTGCCGGTGAAGGTGGCCAGGACGGCCTTCTGCAGCCGGTCGCGGTACCAGAGCCGCATGTAGCGCGGCGAGAGCGTGCCGGTGGCCTGCTGGATGACGAGGACGCCGATGGTGACGACGAATCCCAGCAGCGCGATCATCGAGCCGACCACCGAGCTGAGGACGGTGCTCGCGGTCGTCGCGGAGTAGTCCCAGCTCTTCGGCAGCCAGGGCGCGCCGTCCACGGCCGCCGCCGCCTCGGCCAGCGCGACGCCGAGGAGGAGCCCGAACAGCGGGACGATCCACAGGCTCGCCTTGGCGTACTGCCGCAGCCGGAACCGGGTGGCCCAGGACATCATGCGGGGCCCAGCAGCACGGTGGTGTCGCCGGTCATCGCGGTTGTCCTCTCGGTGAGTTCCGGGGCCCGTGGGATTCAACCGCGTCGACGAGTCCCGCAGCCGCCCGACGGGGCCGGACGCGGCCTCCGCCACCTGATCGGCCCTGCGGACGTTCGCCCCGCGGACCGGGGGTGCCGCAGCCGGAGGGTGTCGCCGCCCGCCCGGGACGGTAGGCCGTTCGGGTGTTTTCGATTTCGGCTCATGAGTCCCGAGCGCGACTCCCGGCCCGGAGCTGGTTGAGTCGCCGACATGAGCAAGAGTGACGTCGGAGCCCTGTTCGGCAACCGTTTCCTGACCGTGCCCGCCCCCTCGGAGACCTTTCCCGAGACGGGCATGACCGCGACGGACGCCATGCGGCTGGTGGACGAGGACCTCGTCATGGAGGGCGACCCGCAGCGCAACCTCGCCACGTTCGTCACCACGTGGATGGAGCCGGAGGCGCAGCGGATCATCGCCGAGAACCTGCACCGGAACTTCATCGATCACGCGGAGTACCCCATCTCCGCCGAGATCGAGCAGCGCTGCGTGCGGATGCTCGCCGACCTCTTCAACGCGCCGGGCAGGACCACCGGATGCCGGACCCAGGGCTCGTCCGAGGCGATCATGCTCGGCGCGCTGTCGCTGAAGTGGAAGTGGCGGGAGCGCCGCAAGGCGGCCAACCTGTCGGTCGACCGGCCCAACCTGGTCTTCGGCGGTGACGTCCACGTCGTGTGGGAGAAGTTCTGCCGCTACTTCGACGTCGAGCCGCGGATCGTGCCGCTCGCCGAGGACAAGTACACGATCGGCCCGGAGGACGTCGAGCCCCACCTCGACGAGAACACCATCGGCGTCGTCGCCGTCGTCGGTACCACCTTCACCGGCCACAAGGACGACGTCGTCGGGATCGACGAGCTCCTGCGCGGGATCCGCAGGAAGCGGGACCTCGACATCCCGATCCACGTCGACGGTGCCAGCGGCGGCTTCGTGTGGCCCTTCCTCTACCCGGACTCGAAGTGGGACTTCCGGCTCGAACAGGTCCGGTCGATCAACGTCTCGGGACACAAGTACGGCCTGGTCTACCCCGGCATCGGCTGGCTGGTCTTCCGCGAGGAGTCGGACCTGGCCGAGGACCTCGTGTTCTACGAGAACTACCTGGGCAAGACCGACGCGACGTTCACGCTGAACTTCTCGACCGGCGCGTCGATGGTGCTCGCGCAGTACTACAACTTCGTGCGGCTGGGCCGTCAGGGCTACACCTACGTCATGGAGACGATGCAGACGAACGCCCGCGCGTTGGCGGACAACCTGCGGGACAGCGGCCGGTTCGAGGTGATCGGCAGCGGTCTCGAACAGCTGCCGCTGGTCGCCTTCCGCCTCGCCGGCGAGCACTCCTACGACGAGTCCGACATCGCCTGGCAGCTCTCGGCCGAGCGCGGCTGGATGGTGCCGGCGTACACGCTCCCGCCCAACGCGGAGCGGGTGAAGATCCTGCGGGCCCTGGTCAAGGAGACCCTGAGCCGCGGTCAGATCGACCGCCTGACCCAGGACATCGCCGATGCGTGTGCCACCCTGGACCGCAAGGGGGCGACCACCGAGGTCGAGCGGGCCCAGGTCAAGCGCGGCAGCGGCTACTGACGGTCGCGGCCGGCGCCCTTCCGGGCCGGGTGACAGCGCGGCTCCCGCCGGCCGTCCTCCACGATGCCCGGCGCCACGCGCCGGGCGTCCGGCACGATCCGGCGACCCGATCCGGGCGGGGCCGGTCTTCGTGAACGGCTGCCGGCGCCGGTGAGCCGCTGACATACTCGGCCCATGCCTGAAGAGGTGCGGAGGCGACGTCCCGCCGTTGAGGCCGCAGGCCGATCGGACGCGGTGGGGGTGACCGGCCGGCCGGCGCCCGTGGTGCTGCCCCCGGCGCTGCGCGTGGGGCTCGGGTCGATCGCGGCCCTCGCCGCGCTGGTGGTCGTCCTGCTCGGGATCCGGTACGGCGACGCGGGCGGGCCCGGCAGGGCGGACGCGTGGATCCTGACGGCGGTGGACGGCGCGGGGCCGCCGTGGCGGTACGTCGCGCTGGCGACGGACTCCCTGGGGGAGCCGGTGGGCGCCGCGACACTGGTCGCGGCACTCGTGGCGAGCTGCCTGCTGCTTCGTCGACCTCGCGCAGCGGTGTTCCTCGTCGTCGGCGTCGGCATCTCCGTGGGTGCGACGACGCTGCTCAAGCACCTGGTGGGACGCACCATCCACGGCGGGTACCTGTCCTACCCGAGCGGTCACACCGCCTTCGCCACCGCGCTCGCCCTCGTGGTGGCGATGCTCGCGACCCGCGGCCGAGGCCGGGACAGGCCCGGTCTCGGCCGCACGGCCGGCACCCTGCTCGTGCTCGCCGCGGCGCTAATCGCCGGCGCCGCCATGGGCTGGGCACAGGTCGCGCTGGGCGCGCACTACCCGACCGACGCCCTCGGCGGCTGGTGCACCGCGCTGGCGGTGGTGCCGGCGACCGCGTGGGCGGTCGACCGGGTGGCCGAGGTCGCCCGGCGGAAGCGGAACCGACGTCACGTCACGTCGCTGCCCGAGACGTGACGCTCCGTCACACCAGGCGCCGGAACACGGGCTTCACCGGCCGCCCGGCGAACCAGGGGGTGGGGTCGCCGGCGTCCAGCGCCTTCCGGTACACGGCACAGGCCCCCGCCACCACGTCGACGGTGCGGTCGATGTCGGCGTCGTCGAGCGCGCTGCTCACCACGAACGACGGCGCCAGGACTCCGCCCGCGAGGAGCCGGCTCAGGAACAGGGTGCGGTACTGCTGCGACGGCTGCCGGTCCTCGTCGAGGGTGGCGAAGACCAGGTTGCTGGCCCGGCCCCGGAGGACGAGGTGGTCGCCGACGCCCGCACCCGCGGCGGCCTCGCGGACACCGGCGGCCAACCGCTCGCCGAGCGCGTGCAGCCGAGCGGTGATGCCCTCCTCGACGTAGGTGGTCTGCACGGCCATCGCGGCGGCCAGCGCGTGCGTTTCCGCGCCGTGCGTGGTGGACAGGAGGAACACCCGGTCGCCGGAGTGACGCAGCCCGCCCCGCTCCATCAGGTCGCGGCGCCCGGCCAGGGCGGAGACGGCGAACCCGTTGCCCAGGGCCTTGCCGAACGTGGAGAGGTCGGGGACGACGCCGTACAGGCCCTGGGCGCCCGCCTCGGACCAGCGGAAGCCGGTGATCATCTCGTCGAAGACCAGGACGCAGCCGTGCCGGTCGGCCAGCTCGCGCAGGCCGGCGAGGTACCCGGGCGGCGGTTCGGTGTGGCCGGCGGGTTCGAGGATCAGGCAGGCGACCTCGTTCGGGTACCGGGTGAGCAGCTCCTCCGTGGCGGCCAGGTCCCCGTAGGGGAACGCCACGGTGAGCTCGGTGGTCGCGGCCGGGACACCGGCGGACATCGGTGTGGTGCCGATGAACCAGTCGTCGACGGAGAAGAACGGATGGTCGCCGCAGAGGGCCACCCGCGGGCGCCCGGTGACGGCGCGGGCGAGTCGCACGGCGGCGGTGGTGGCGTCGGAGCCGTTCTTCGCGAACTTCACCATCTCGGCGGTCGGCACCGTGGCCAGGAAGTGCTCCGCGGCCTCGACCTCCAGGACGGACGGCCGGACGAAGTTGCTGCCGCGGTCGAGTTCCCGCCGCACCGCCTCCAGCACGCGCGGGTGGGCGTGGCCGAGGCTGACCGACCGCAGGCCGGAGCCGTACTCGACGTAGCGGTTGCCGTCGACGTCCCACACGTGGGCACCGCGGCCGTGGCTGATGACCGGGGCCAGGTTCTCGGGGTACTGGTCGTCGCCCTTGGCGTAGGTGTGCGCGCCCCCGGGGACCACGGCGTGCAGCCTTTCGTTCGCCGTCCGCGACCGCGGCAGGCTGAACCCGTCGGCGTCCTGCGGGCCCGAGGAACCCCGCGAGCCCCGGGCGCCCTGGCTCTGCTGGGTGCTCACGCCGACCGCCCCTCGTGCCGCAGGACCTCGGCGAGGCTCGGCGCCTTCCGGTCCCGCTCGGACACGGACACGGCGGGCAGCGGCCAGGGGACGGCGAGTTCCACGTCGTCGAAGGCGATCGTCACGTCCTCGGCCGGATCGTGCGGGCGGTCGATCCGGTACGAGACGTCGGCGGTGTCGGTCAGGGCCTGGAACCCGTGGGCGCACCCCGCCGGGATGTACACGCTCACCTGCGTCTCGCCGCTCAGCTCGAAGAAGGCCTGGTTGCGGTAGGTCGGCGAATCCGGGCGCAGGTCCACGACGACGTCGAAGACCTTCCCGTAGGAACAGCGCACCAGCTTGGCCTCACCGGCGCCGGAGCGCAGGTGCAGGCCGCGCAGCACGCCGCGGACCGAGCGGGACACGCTGTGCTGGACGAAGGCGGCCGGGTCGAGGCCGACCGAGCGGACCACCTCGGCGTCGAACGTCCGGCAGAAGAAGCCGCGTTCGTCGGCGTACGGCGTCGGTTCGAAAAGGTATGCGCCGGCGATCGCCGGGACTTCGGTCGCCTTCATGGAGCCTCCCGTGGTGCGTGGTCGTGGGTGTGGTCGTGTGCGTGGGCACGGTTCTGGTCGTGGGCGTGGTTCTCGGCGTGGTACGGGTCAGGGGCGTCGGAACGGGAGCGGGCGTGGCCGGCCGCCGGGAAGAGGGCCGCCGTCAAGGCGCTGAACTGCTGTTCCAGCTCCCGGCGGGCGGTCAGGTTCCGCTCGGCGAGGGTCCGCCGCAGCTCCGGCGACTGCTTCTCCAGCGCCCGGAACTGCTCGATCAGCCGGTCGGCGTCGACCTCGCGGGCCGGGTGGCAGTACTCGCCGAGCCCCATCCGGGCCATCAGCGCCTCGCTCTTCGCCGCGTAGCTCAGGGCGAGCGTCGGCGTGCCGGCCTTCAGCGCGCAGATCAGGTTGTGGTACCTCGTCGCCACCACGGTGTCGGCCGCGGCCGTCTCCCTCATCAGGTCGGCCAGTGAGGCCGGCGAGGCGGCGGTGAGCAGCGGCGAGTCCACCGCGTCGAGGATCGCGGCGACCACCGGCCTGTCGACGTCGTCGCCCATGAGCAGCCGGACCCGTCTGCCGTCCTCGACCAGCGCGCGGACGAAGCGGGTCGTCCCGTCGAGGTAGCGCCGGTGGATCTCCTCCGCCCGGGCGCGGTCGTCGTTCCCGCCGTGGAAGGCCATGACGCCGACGCAGACCGGGCCCGGTGCGCCGTCGTCTGGCGCGCCCGACGACGGCGCCGGCAGGGAGAAGGCGAGGTCCGGGTAGACCTCGTCCCGGCCGGTGTCCACACCCATCGCCCGCATCGCGTCGCGCGACGGGGCGTCCCGGTACGACCGGTACGCGGCCAGCCGCGCCGACCAGCGCACCAGGGCCCGGGTCGGCCGGCTGCGGATCTCGGCCGCGCCGACGCTGACCAGCGCGACCCGGGTGCGCAGCAGCCGGCCGCTCGCGCAGAGCAGGAACAGCGCGTACGGGAAGCCCCACGGCCGCAGCGGAAGGGTGGCCTCCAGGACGCCCATGCCCGGCACGATCACCACGTCGTGCCGGCGCACCCAGGCGGCGGTGCGGAAGGCGTCGACGAGTTTGCCCGCGCCCTTCGCCGCGATCGAGCCCGCCCGCGACGCGGTCCGGTACTCGCCGCGGTTCCAGTGCAGCCGGGTCGCGGGGATCCCGAACCGGGCCGTCACGGCCTCGGGCCCGCCGCACAGCGCGTCCACGACCGCGTCCGGGTGCGCGGCGCGCAGGTACCCGAGCACGGCCTCCAGCGACCCGTCGTTGCCGAGGTTGCCGGAGCCGAGCAGCCCGAACACCCCGACCCGCACCCGGCCTTCGGCCGCGGACGTCATGGCCGCCGCCCCTCGCGGCCGGCGACGACGGCGTCCACGGAGACGGCGAGGCGGTCCGGGTCGACCGGGGTGCGGTCCTCGACCCGCTCGCCGGCGCCCGGCCGGGCCCGGCTGGTCGCCCAGGCGGCGAGGTGGCCGTAGCACGCGCGCCGGTCGGCCGGGGAGAGCGGCACCCGCCGGATCGTCGCGACGAAGCCCCAGACGTACTCGGCGAGCAGCCGGGGCGTCGGGTGCAGCGGTCCGGCCCGGCGCGGGTCCAGGTTGACGCACCGGGAGCGCTTGGAGGGGTTCGCCCGCTCGGCGCGGGTGGGGTGGTCGCGGCGGAAGTACAGCAGCTCCGGCACCTGGTGGAAGCGCCCGCGCAGGCCGATCTCGGCGACGAACGTGCGGTCCGCGTGGTGGTAGCTGTCGAGCGGCTTGACCCGGCGCAGGACGTCGGCCCGGATCACGCCGTAGAAGTCGTCGCCGCCGGGTTCGAACAGCATGCTGCGGAAGCGCTCCGGCGCGTGCGGCGAGGCGGTGGCGAGCCCGTACTCGTAGGGGACCTTCACCCGGCCGTCGCCGTCGATGACCGCCTGGTCGGCGTGCGCGAGGATCACGTCCGGCCGCTCGTCCAGCGCCTCCACGCAGCGCAGCAGCAGGTCCCGGGCGTACAGGTCGTCGTGCGAGGCCCACTTGAACAGCTCGCCGCGGCACTCGGCGAACACGTGGTTGTGGTTCGGCGAGGCGCCGATGTTCCGGGGCAGCCGGAGGTAGCGGATGCGGGAGTCCCGCGCGGCGTAGCGGCGGCAGATGTCCTGCGTCGCGTCGGTCGAGGCGTTGTCGGAGATGATCAGCTCGAAGTCCTCGTAGGTCTGGCCGAGCAGGGCGTCGAGGGACTCGGCGAGGTACTCCTCACCGTTGTAGACGGGCAGCCCGATACTCAATCGGGGTACGGCGGTCATGGAGTCCTCACTTCGGGGGTGTCGTCCTCTACTTCGGGGGTGGGGGCTCGGTGGTGCTCGTGCAGGGCGGCCCTCAGCTGCCACCACCACACGGCCGAGCCGCAGGCGGTCGCGGTGGCGACGCCCCAGGCGGAGCCGGCGGTGCCGGCCAGGGCGGCTCCGCCGAGCCCGCCGCCGAGGTAGCAGGCGGAGGCGAACAGCTGGCAGCGCAGGCTGCGCCGGGCCGCGGCGAGCGCGCGCAGCCCGGCCGCCGCGCCGCTGCCCAGGCCGGCGCCGGCGACGCCGAGGGTGGCCGGCACGATGAGCTCGGAGGACGCGTGCCAGACGTCGCCGAGGACGAGCTCGCCGATCCGGTCGGGCATCAGCAGCAGGGCGGCGCCCCACAGCAGCGCCGCGACGGCCTGGCCGCCGCCCAGCCGGAGGCAGAACCCGCCGAGCCGGTGCGGTGCCTGCCGCAGTACCCGGGCCGCCTCCGCCACGGTGACCAGGGACAGCCCCATCAGCAGGGCGAGGAAGGGGCCGAGCAGGAGCTCGGCGCCCCGGACCGTCCCCACCGCACCGACCCCGACGATCGCGCCCAGCCCGTACGCCCGGAGCTGGCCGGCGGCGCTGAGGCTGACGTTCTCGGCCAGGTACCGGGTACCGAGGTCCCGTTGCTCGCGGAGCCACCCGCGGGCCGCGGTCACCCGGGGCCGGATGCCGGACTGGAGGAAGCCGTACCCGGCGGCCACCGCGGCGGCGGCGCCCCAGGCCAGCAGGAAGGCGGCCACGGTGTTCACGCGCGCCGCCACGACCATGGCCGGGACGAGCGCGACGGCCTGCACCAGGTCGTTGGTGAACGCCTTCCGCCCCGCGCCGGCGGCGAAGAACGCGAACCGCCGGGAGTCCTGGAGCAGCAGCGCCGGCAGGGCGGCGCCGAGGCAGACGAACGCGGGCCCGATCCGACCGCCGAGGCCGAGCCCGGTGAGCAGGCACACGGCGCCGAGGGAGGAGCCGATGACGAGCGCCGTCCCCGACGACCGGGCCGCCGCCGCACGCCAGACCGCCTCCGGCACGCCGCTGAACCGCACCACGAGCGGGTCCGTGGCCAGCCCGCGGGCGACGTTGAGCACCAGGCCGTAGGTCAGCCAGGCGAGGCTGAACACGCCGAACGCCGTCACCCCCAGCGAGCGGGCCACGAAGGCGCCCACCGCGAAGTTGGTCATGCTGGAGACCGCCTGGTCGGCCAGCCCCCAGGACAGCCGGCCGGCGATGCCCCGGCCGGCGGCCCGCCCCGGCGGGCCCGGCGGCGCCGTCGTCTCCGTCCCCTCGGCGGTCATCGGCGTCATGCCTTGATCAGCCCGGCGCCGTGCAGGGCGTCGGCCGCGGCGGCGACGGTGTCGAACGGCAGCCCGGACCGCTCGGCGACGTCCAGCAGACTCTGCTCGCCGTCGGAGAGGCTGAGCACCCAGAGCATGGCCAGCTGGGCCTGCTTGGCGTCGCTGCGGCCGCCGAGCGAGTCGTACAACCCGCGCCGGCCCAGGTGCGGTTCGCCGTACGGGCTGAGGTTGAGGTACCGCCGGTTGCGGTCGAGGACGGAGAACGCCTCGCGGCAGACCGCGAGGGTGTCCGCCAGCGCCTCCGGGGAGACGAAGTCCGGGTTGTCCGCCGAGGTGTGGTACTCGGGGTACCCGGCGTACGGGGTCCGGCTGAGCGAGCCCACGCCGAGGTCGAACCCGGGCGAGCAGTACTGCCGCTCGTCGTAGCCGTACGGCGTGAACCCGTTGACCTGGTGCGGTCGTTCGGTCGCGTTCAGGACGTGCCGCAGGACCCGGTCGATCTCCGCGTCGCCGCGCCGGCTCTGCTTGTACGTCAGCTTGCCCCGGTCGCCGGCGCAGGCCAGTACCAGCCCGTGCTTGACGCGTTCCACCCGCTCCGCGTTGCGGGCCAGCCAGGTGATCGCCCCGATGGTGCCGGGCGCGAAGATGAACCGGTAGGTGTAGTACGGCGTTCGCTCCGCCAGCTCCCGCGCCAGGAAGATCGCCACCGCGACGCCGGCCATGTTGTCGTTCGCCAGCGACGGGTGGCAGACGTGGCAGGAGACGATCACCTCGTAGGTGACCTGCCCGGGGACGACGTGCTCGGCGTAGGTGAGGTGGCCGTCCGCGAGCGTGGAGTCGATGCGCACCTCGTACTCGCCGTCCGGCATCGCGTCCAAGGTCTCCTGGGCCAGGCAGAACCCCCATTGCGGCGTGTAGTAGCTGGTGCGGTACGGCACCCAGGTCGGGTGGTCGGGCAGCGTGTGCAGGTGTTCGCGCAGCTCGGCCAGTGGCACGGTCGCCGCCACCGGGACGCTGTAGCCGAGCACGTGCAGGTTGGACGCGGCGAAGTCGACGACCCGGCGGCCGGTGGCGTCGGCGATGTACGCGTCCCGGATGTTCCACTCCTGCGGCACCGTCCAGTCGAGCACCCGTGTCCCGGTCGGTATCTCGTGCACCTGCAGCGGGAGGTACTCGCCGACGATGTCCAGGGTGGCGCGCACGCCGTCGCCGGTGATGCTCCGGCAGATCGGGTACAGCCGCTCCACCAGCGCGTGCATCCGGTCGCCCGCCGTGGTCATCGGCGCCACCGCAGGGTGTCGTCGACGGTGCCGGCGTCGGCTGCCGCGCGCAGCACGGCCAGCCGGGTGAAGCGTCGCTCGAAGTCGTCCCGGGTCAGACCGAACTTCTGGTAGGCGTCGGCGAGTTCGATCGCTCCCCGCTTCACCGTCCACTCGCAGTCGAAGCCGGGCAGCGCGGCGCGGAACCGGGAGAAGTCCACCCGGTAGGAGCGCGGGTCGGCACCGTTCTCCCCGGTGATCACCACCTTCGCGCCGGACACCGCCTCGGCGACCTGTTCGGCGATCTCGGCGACGGTGACGTTGTTGGTCTCGCTGCCGATGTTGAACGCCCGGTCGTGCACCGCCTCCCGCGGCGCCACCAGCGAGGCCGCGAAGGCCCGCGCGATGTCGGCGGCGTGCACCAGCGGGCGCCAGGGCGTGCCGTCGGAGAGCACCAGCACCTCGCCGGACAGGAGCGCGTGGCCCACCAGGTTGTTCAGCACGATGTCGGCGCGCAGCCGGGGCGAGTAGCCGAAGGCGGTGGCGTTGCGCAGGTACACCGGGCTGAAGTCGTCGTCGGCCAGCGCGTGCAGGTCGTCCTCCACCCGCACCTTGGACTCCGCGTACGGGGTCACCGGGCGCAGCGGGGCGTCCTCGGTGACCAGGTCGCCGCCGCCGGCGGCACCGTAGACCGAGCAGGTCGACGCGTACAGGAAGCGCCGCACCCCGGCGTCGCGGGCCAGCCGGGCCAGCCGCACGGAGGCGTGGTGGTTGATGTCGTAGGTGAGGTCCGGCGCCAGCGACCCCAGCGGGTCGTTGGACAGTGCGGCCAGGTGGATCACGGCGTCCACCCCGGCCACGTGGTCGGCCGTGACGTCACGCAGGTCCACCCGGTGACCCGGCGGGTCGGCGGGCGCCGGGCCGAGGACCGAGTCCGCGAACAGGCCCGCGTCCAGCCCGACGACGTCGTGCCCGGCGGCCGCGAGGACCGGGGCCATCACGGTGCCCAGGTAGCCCTGGTGTCCGGTCAGCAGTACGCGCATGGTTCATCCCCCCAGATTGAGAGTGAGCTTGGTGACGGCGAACGCCTCGGCGTAGCGCTCGTGGCATTCGATGCCGCGGATCCGCGCCAGCCCGAGGAAGGCCTCCCGGTCGTACCAGGGCCGGTGCCGTTGCGACGGGTAGTGCTCCTGCAGCAGCCGCACCTTCTCCTCGGCGACCTCCGGGGAGAGCGGCTGGTACGCCGTGGGACGGCCGAGGTCGGCGTCCCACTTGACGATCTCGTAGCCGAGCACGAGGTGGTCGCGGAACGCGGTGGTCACCAGCCGCGCCAGGCCGCGGTGGTCCTGGTGCGCGTCCTCGGTGCGCGGTGCGAGGACCAGGTCCGGCTCGCTCCGCCCGCGCAGCTCCTCGACCGCGGCCTTGGCCTCGTCCCAGTGTGCGGGCAGCCGGCCGTCCGGGAGCTTGAGCACGGTCAGGCGCAGGTCGGCGTCCGGGCAGAAGGCGGCGAGCGCGTCCCGTTCCTCCTGCTCCCGCTCGCCGCCACCGCCGGAGAGCACCAGCGCGTCGACCCGCAGGCCCGGCCGCGCGCGGCACACCGTCAGCAGCGTGCCGCCGGCGCCGATGGCGATGTCGTCGCAGTGCGCCCCCACCGCGACGACCCGGTCCGGGCGCCCGGACCCGAGCCGGATCACGCGGTCCTCGCCGCGCCGCCGGTCCCGCCGCCGCCCGCCCCCGCGGCGTCCCGCTCCCACACGGCCCACGGGCGGTCGCCCCGGGAGTAGGCGAGGTCCAGCGCGGCCCGCTCCTTCACCGTGTCGGTCGGCTTCCAGAAGCCGCGGTGCTGGTGCGCCACCAGCCGGCCGCGCTTGGCCAGTTGGGTGCAGCCGTCGGCGACCAGGTCCCCGTTCTCCGGGATGTGGTCGAAGACCTCCTGACGGAGCACGAAGTAGCCACCGTTCTCCCACAGCGGCAGTTCGCTCACCGCGGTGATGCCCCCCACCAGGCCGCCCTCGCCCAGCTCCACGCAGTGGAACGAGGACTGCGGCGGCACCACCATCATCGACGCACCGGCGTCACGCCGGGAGAACGAGTCGATCATCTCCGGCAGCGGGGCGTCGGTGAGCACGTCGGCGTAGTTGGCGAGGAACATCTCGTCGCCGTCCAGATGGTGCCGCACCCGGCGCAGCCGCTCGCCGATCGGCGACTCGATGCCCGTCTGGGCGAACGTGATCGTCCAGGAGGCGATGTCGGTGGACAGCAGCTCGGTCCGCCCGCCCCGCAGCACGAAGTCGTTGGACGTCGTCTCCTCGTAGTTGAGGAAGAAGTCCTTGATGTGGTGGGCCCCGTACCCGAGGCACAGGATGAACTCGGTGTGCCCGAAGTACGCGTAGTAGCGCATCACGTGCCAGATGAGCGGCCGCGGGCCGACCATCGCCATCGGTTTGGGCACGTCGTCGGAGGCTCCGCTGCGCATGCGCAGCCCGTAACCGCCGCAGAACAGGACGACCTTCACGGCTTGACCTCGACAATGCTGAGTTCCGGGATGGGGAAGACCAGCCGGCCGCCCCAGGCGTGCACGAAGGACAACTGCTCGACCAGCTCGTCCCGCAGGTTCCACGGGAGGACGAGGACGTAGTCCGGCCGGTCGGTGGCGATCTGCTCGGGCGGCAGGATCGGGATGCGGGTGCCCGGTGTGAACCTGCCGTGCTTGTAGGGATTCCGGTCGACCGTGTACGGGAGCAGGTCGGGCCGGACACCGCAGTGGTTCAGCAGGGTGTTGCCCTTGCCCGGGGCGCCGTAGCCGACGACCGTCTCGCCACGCTCGGCCGCCTCGACGAGGAAGCGCAGGAGGTCCCTGCGCACCTTCGCCACCCGGGCGGAGAACTCGGTGTACCCGGACAGCTCCCGCAGCCCCGCGGCCTTCTCCCGGTCCAGCACGTCGGCCACCCGCCGGCTCGGCTCGCCGGCCACCTCGGCCGGCCGGGCCCACAGCCGGATGGAGCCGCCGTGCGTGGGCAGCAACTCGACGTCCACGAGCGCGAGTCCGCCGCTCTCCAGCGCCCGGGCCGCGGACGCGACCGTGTAGTACTGGAAGTGCTCGTGGTAGATCGTGTCGTACTGGTTCTCCTCGATCAGGGTCAGCAGGTGCTGCACCTCGACGGAGACCCAGCCGTCGTCGGCGACCAGGGCGCGCAGCCCCCGGGTGAACCCGACCACGTCGGGGATGTGCGCGTACACGTTGTTGGCGACGACCAGGTCCGCCGGGCCGTGCTCGGCACGGACGGCCGCACCGGTGGCCGGGTCCAGGAACTCCGTGAGCGTGGGCACGCCCGCGTCCCGCGCCGCGGCACCGACGTTCACCGACGGCTCGACGCCGAGGCAGCGGATGCCCCGGTCCACCACGTGCCGGAGCAGGTACCCGTCGTTGCTCGCGACCTCGACCACGAAGGAGTCGGGGCCGAGACCCAGCCGCGGCACGGCCTCGGCGACGAAGGTGCGCGCGTGCTCCACCCAGGAGGTCGAGTACGAGGAGAAGTACGCGTACTGCGTGAACGTCTCCTCCGGCGTGATCAGCGGAGGGATCTGCGCGAGCCAGCAGTCCGTGCAGACCCGCAGGTGCAGCGGGTACGTCGGTTCCGGCCGGTCCAACTGGTCCGCGGCGAGGAAGCTCTCGCACGGCGGGGTAGCCCCCAGATCGACGACGCTCCCCAGCGCCGTCGAGCCGCAGAGTCGGCATCGTGTCATCTACTGCCCCCATTTCCTGCTCGCGCGGGTGTCCCGCCGCGAGCCAGCGTTCGTCCTCACCACCGGCGGCGCGCCGTCCGCGCCGCCGGCCCGCCCCGCGATCGCGGCGCGGTACTCCTCCACCAGGCGCTCCAGTCCGACCGCCGGACTGAACGCCTGGTCGTAACGGTGCCGGGCCGTCCGGCCCATCTCCCGGTTGCCGGCCGGATCGGCCGTGACCCGGCGAAGGCAGGACGCGAGCGAGCCCGCGTCCCCCGGCCGGTGCAGCAACCCGGTCAGCCCGTCCTGCACGAGCTCGACGAAGGCGCCGTGACCGGCGGCGACGGCCGGGACCCCCGCCGCCATCGCCTCCGCGACCACCAGGCCGAACGTCTCCATGGACATCGACGGAGCCACCACCGCGACCGACCGCGCGACGGCCTGCCGGCACTGGGCCGGGTCGTACAGGCCGGCGTAGCGCACGTCGGCCCGGCCCGCCGCCCACGCCGTCACCTCGGACTCCAGCGGCCCCGCGCCGGCGAGCACGAGCGGCACGCCGACCCCGCCCTCCGCGGCGAGCGCGTCCCACGCGGCCATGAGCAGCCGCACGCCCTTGGACTCCGTCAGCCGGCCGAGGAAGAGCAGGTGCTCGCCGGCGTCCGCCCGGTCGGTGCCGGGGTCGGGCACGAAGTTGTGCTTCACCACCAGCCGTTCGGCCGGCATGCCGGACCGCACCAGGATGTCGCGCTGCGCCGCGGAGATGCAGAAGAACCGCTCCACGCCGGACCACCACCGCCGCCGGTTGACCGCCAGGCTGACCGCGAGCGGCACCGTCGCGAGCCGGGAGTTCCGGTAGCAGCCGTGCCGGACGGCGGGCATCGAGGCCCGCGTGCCGACGCACTCCGTGCACGCCCCGCCGTCCCGGTGCAGCGTGCCGGGCGGGCAGACCTGGGTGTAGTTGTGCAGGGTGGCGACGACGGGCACACCGGCGTCGGCGCAGGCGGCGATCACCGCCGGCGACAGGAGCGGGAAGACGTTGTGGACGTGCACCACGTCCGGCCGATCGGTGCGGAGCCGGGCGGCGAGCTCCGTGCGGACCGCCGGGTTCCACGGCACGAGGAGCGGCACCGCGGCCTTGCCGAGCAGGGACCGCGCGGCGATCTCGTCGCTGCGCCGCTCGAACACGTCGACCCGGTGGCCGGCCGCGCGCAGCAGCCCCACCTCCTCGTCGACGACCCTGTTCTCGCCGCTCGGCTGCGCCGAGGAGTAGCGGTTGTGCACCACGAGGACGTGCATGGTCAGGTCACCTCCCGGTTCCGGTCCCAGCGGGGGATGCGTCGCCGCGGTACCGCGGGCGCCGTCAAGGGCGGGGCCGCGGCCGGTGTCGTGAGCAGCGACGCGGCCAGGGCCAGGTGGAGCAGGTAGGGCGAGGCGTCGCCGAGCCCGGCCTCGGTGTACGACGACATCGCGACGTAGCTGATGAGGAAGATCGCGCAGGCCCTCGGCAGCGAGGGCGGGCGCAGCAGCGCGATCCCGCCCAGGGAGAGGAGGATCGCCGCCACGAGGACGATGCCGAGCTGGCCCTGCTCGTTGTAGACGGCCAGCCAGCTGTTGTCGATGGGCAGCCCGCCGAACGACTTGTCGCCCAGACCCGTGCCGAACACCCGCTCCGGGAGCGTCCGGGGCGCCGTCAGCAGGGCGTCCCAGACCTTGGCCCGGCCGGTGAGGTTGGAGAAGTTCTCCTTGCTCTGCCCGCGCATGAACCACGCCTGCAGCGCGGAGGAGAACGCCACCGCGGCCACCGTGGCGCACACCACCGCCCAGGCGAAGAACCTGCGGGCGGCGGCGCTGGTCAGGACGAGCGAGCCGATCGCCAGCGCCAGCCCGACGAGCAGGCCGACCGTGGCCGTCCGGGTGTGGGTCATCGCGAGCAGGACGAGCGTCGGCACGATGACCACCGCCGCGCCGGTCCCGGTGGTCCGGCGGTCCAGCAGGAGCAGCACGGTGAGCCCGATGATCACCGCGGAGTACTGACCGATCTGCGGCGGGGTGAGCGGCCACAGCGCGCCGACCAGGCGCCCGCCGTAGTACTCGGGCATGGCGGTGCCCGGGGAGATGACCAGGCCGGCGGCCACCGACACGAGCACCGCGAAGTACATCCGGATGTGGGTCCGGACGAGCATCAGGCTGCCGGTCCACCAGCGGCTGAGCAGCCACAGGGTGCCGACGAAGAGGGCCAGCCGGGTGCAGCGGAACAGCGCGCCGACCCCGACCTCCAGGTGCAGGCTGGAGATGAGGCTCGGCACCAGCAGCAGGCTGAGCAGGAACAGGAAGGCGTTGGCGCGGATGCGCAGCCGGAGGTTGAGCGCGAGGGCCAGCGCGAACGCGGAGACCAGCGCGCCCATGGTGGCCATCTGGATGAGGGAGCGGGGCAGCCTCACGATGGTCTTCGCCCCGGCGGAGCCGAGCGTGTTGAGGCCCAGGAGGGCCCAGACGATCCAGACGGCCTTCGGCGTGCCGCCGGGGCGTCGTTCGGCGCCGGGCCGGGGGACCGCCGTGCCCGGTCCGCCCGCCGGCCGGCCGCCCGTGGGCCCGCCGCGCATCGGTTCCCCGGTCACCTCAACCACCGGCCTGCGGGGCGAAGGTGCTGCCCTGGTCCTGCTGGTACGGCGTGCCCTGCCACCGCCCGGCGTCGAGCTTCCGGTCCGGGTCGTCGACGACGAAGCTCCACGGTCCGCGGTAGGCGTTGTCGTGCCAGCGGTTGTCCTGTTCGAGGGTGATCGCCCGGGACACCCGCTTGCCCTGGTACGGCGACCAGTCCGGGTAGGTGCCGTAGTTGGAGAGCACCGCCATGCGGGCGCACTCCACCGCGCACCTGACGACGGACGTGTCGAGGGCGAAGCGGTTGTCGTGGATGTCCACCCGCTGGGTCTTCCACCGGCAGTCGGCGTAGAGCGGTGCGGTGTCGATCGCCGGCTTCGCGCACTGCCGGGTGTCCTTCACCAGCAACGTGCAGTAGCCGGTCGAGGTGTTGGCCGGGCTGTTGCAGAACCGGTCGGCGTTCTCCCACAGGGTGATGCCGGACCAGTTGTCCTCCAGAACGTTCCGGTAGATGTCGATCCTGTCGGTGCGGGCCGGGATCCGGGGTTCGCCGCCGGCCTCCGACACGTAGACCGCCGCGTACGGGAAGTTGTCGCCGGCGGCGGCGTGCCGGCGGCCCTCGACCCAGTTGTTGCGCCGGATCGTGTTGTTCCTGATGATCGCGTTGTAGCTGGTCTCGTACATCAGCGCGGTGCCGTCGTTGGCCTCCAGCACGTTGTCCTCGACGAGGAAGTCGTTGTTGTTGTTGTCCGCCCACAGCCCGGCGCCGCGGTTGTCGTGCACCCAGTTGCCGCGGACGTCGGCGCCGTCGACGGCCCAGAACTTGATGCCCCCGGTGCAGCCGCAGCCCGGCTGCCGTCGCTCCCAGTCGTCGGTGTTGTTGCCCACGATCTCGTTGCCCTCGACCAGCAGGCCCTTGATGGAGTCGCCGGTCTTGTAGGCGTTCATGCCGTACTGCCCGTTGTTGCGCAGGCAGCTGGCGCGGACCTGCTGGCGGGCACCGGCCATCAGCCCGGCGCCGGAGTTGTCCTGGATCGTCGCGTGCTCGATCACCCACCCGTCGGCCATGTCGTGGTTGACCACGCCCTCGTCGTGCGGCGCGACGAAGCCCTGCACGGTCAGGTGGCGGATGGTGACGTCGGGGGCGGTACCGCTGAACGCGTAGTTGTTGGTCCTCCGGCCGTCGAGCACCGCGCCCGGCGCGCCGAGATAGGTGTTCCCCTCCTTGGCCATCACCTGGGCGTAGCGGTCCGGTTCGAGGGTGTGGGTGCCCGGGCGGAGCCAGAACGTGGTGCGCGGGGGGTTGTCCCTGGTCTTCACCGCCAGGTCGTCGACCACCGCGGGGTCGACCGTCACCGCGCCCGCCGGCGCCGTCGCCGGCCCCGGCGCGGGGGAGGCGCACACCCGGGCCACGGCCACCGGCCCGGACGACGCGGCGGTCGCCTCCGCCGGGGCGTCCGACGCGCTCGTACAGCCGGTCGCCAGCAGCAGGGCGAGCGTGAGCGCCGCCGCCGACGACGCCCCCCGGTACCGTCTCCTGATCCCCACGCGCCCCCCTAGCCGCGGAAACCGAGCACGGTGGTGAACCCCTGCGTGCCGTCGGTGAAGCCGGTGCCGACCAGCGTGGTGGCGGGTTCCTTGCGTCCGAAGCCGGCGGAGTACCAGCCCAGCGGCGGTTCGGTCTCGCCGCGGTGCGCCGACCAGGACAGCTGCCCCGGCAGGTCGAGCACCGCGGAGCGGTCCTCGCCGCCCCGGGTCCAGGTCAGCGCCGCCCGGTGCCCCGTCAGGTCCGCGGTGACCGCCGGGCCGAGGTGGAACGCCAGGCGCACGGCCCCGCGCGGTCCGCGCACCTCGTCGACGATCCGCAGCTCCCGGGTCGCGGCGGTCAGCTCCACCCGGCGGCGGTGCACCGACTGCTGGTAGCCGTCGTGTTCGGCGCTCCAGCGGGCCACGCCGCCGCCGGAGGTGTCCGCGACCAGGACGCGGGTGCGGGCGTGCCGGGTCCACAGGAACGGGCCGCCGGAGACGGACTGGTCACCGCCGTCCAGCTGCAGGGTGTTGTGGCCCAGGGTCGACCGGAAGTACTGCCGCCACTCGGGCTGCCCGTGGTAGCAGAACGTCCCCGGGTCGGCGAGCACGTCGACCCCGTCGTGCCGGACCTCCACGGACAGCGCGTCCGCGTGGGCGTGCGCGGCGATGGACAGGAACCCGTGCGGACCGCCGTCGCAGCGGCACCAGATCTCCTCCGGACCGCGCAGGACGGTCAGGCCCGCGTCGGCGAAGTGGGACGGCCGGTCGGCCGGGCGGGCCACGGTCCCGTTCCGCGCGTACGGCCGGACGAGCGCGGTCAGCAGCGGGGTGCGCACATCGGTGCCGGTCACCGCGGGCCACCAGGCGAGCCGGCCGAACACGGCCTCCCCGGTCGCCAGCAGCGAGCCCCAGCGGTCGGTGCCCGCGCCGTCCAGGACCAGTCCGTGCCCGTCGTCCGCGTCCCCCTGGCGCGGGGGCCGCAACCGGTTGTCCACGACGGCCGCGAGCGCGTCGGTCATCCGCAGCAGGACGAGCCGCACGGACGCGGGGACCGGCACGGCGGCGGCGTCCGCCTCGGCCACCGCGGCCAGACCGAGCTCCAGGACGAGCCCGTGGTACTCGGTGGCCAGTTCGCGGTTGAGGCCGGAGACGAAGGTGTTGCCGCGCAGGTGCCGCTCCAGCGACCGCAGCGCGGCGGACCGCCAGCGCGCCGACGAGGGGAACCACCCGAACGCGCAGGCCGCGGCGAACTGCCCGGCGGCCTCGGCGATGACGTGGTTGTTCGCCGACGACCCCCGGCTGGGGAAGGCGGCCAGCCAGCGCTGGTGGTGCCAGATCTGGTTCAGCGCCACCGGGTTGTCCTCGAACAGCCCGGCCGCGCCCGGCCAGCCGTCGAGCAGCCGGCGCACCCACACCCAGGACAGCAGCCGGATGCCCAGCTCGATCCCGCTGATCCAGTGCACGCCGCGCAGCGGCGGGTTGGCCGCCCACCACGACCGCAGGTGCTCGGCCACGCGCTCGGCGTACCGCTCGTCCCCGGTGAGCGCGTAGGCGGCGGCCAGCACGGTCAGGTACTGGTGACGGGACAGCTCCCAGATCTGCTTGACGTCCCCGACCGCGTCCTCGCTCCGGTACGGCACGTCGAAGGCGTAGCCGGACGGCGCCCGCCGCCCCGTCTTCGGGTCGCGCCACCAGTCGGGCGCCACCAGGTCGTCACGGTCCACCCCGAAGAACTCCGCGTGCCCGTCCAGCAGGCGGTCCGCCTCGGCGACGAGGCGCTTCGCGGCGTCCGGCGGCACCGCGGCGACCGCCCCGGCGGGCAGCACGGCGGTGAACCGGGCACCCGTGACGGGCGGGCAGTCCGGCGGCGCCGACCGCCACCGCCTCCGGCGCACCGCGTCGCCCACCCGGCCGCCGATCTCCTGCGGCCCCATCCGGGACAGCCGCCGCAGGTACCAGCCCGTGCCCATGGTCATCGCGCCCTCGCCAGGGTCACCGGCGCGCCGCCGACCAGGCCGGCCTGCACGGCGAGGGTGGCCGCCGTGGTGGCGACCAGCGACTCCAGCGGCACCGGCATCGGCCCGCCGGTCCGCACGGCCGTGACGAACGCGGCCAGTTCGGCGGCCTGGCCCTTGTCCCGGGCCTTGGGAAGCCGCGAGCTGACCCACCGCTTGCGGCCGTACACCGAGGCGCGGACGAAGTCGTCGAGCTTCAGCACCTTGCCGTCCGCGACGAGGTCCAGCGTCTCCTTGGGGAAGCCGGACGCGCCGGTGGTGACGTAGCTGATGGTGGCGGTGGAGCCGTCCGGGTAGCGCAGCACGACCTGGAGGTCCTCGTTGCCTGCCGGGGCGGCCGCGTACACCGAGACCGGGTCGGCGTCCAGCAGCCAGCTCGCGGTGTCGATGAAGTGCCCGCCCTCGCCGGCGAACCGCGAGCCCTCGGAGTCCTGCCGGAGGTACCAGCTGCCCTGCTGGAGCCGGCCCGCGTTGACCAGGTAGCGCAGGCTCGCCGGACCGGTCCGCGCGCCGAACCGGTTCCTGGCCTCCCGCAGCAGCGGCGCGAACCGGCGGTTGAAGCCCACCTGGATCCGGTCGTTGCCGGACTCCTCCACCGCCGCGAGCACGCCCGCCAGTTCGTCCTCGGTGAGGGCCAGGGGCTTCTCCACGAACACCGTCTTGCCGGCGAGCAGCGCCCTGCGGGTCAGGTCGGCGTGGGAACTGTGCCGGGTGACCACGAACACCGCGTCGACGGCCGGGTCGTCCAGCACGGCGTCGAGGTCGGTGGTCGCCTTGGCGAAGCCGAACTTCCGCTGCGCGTTCGCCGCCGACAGCGCCGTCGTGGTGACGACCGTGGACAGCGTGACGCCGTCGCGCTGCGACAGGTGCGGCAGGATCATCGACGTCGCGTAGTTCCCCGCGCCGACGAACGCCAGCCGCACCGGCGCCCCGGCGGACCGGGCCGGGGCGGAGACCCCGCCGCCGCGGCGCACCGCGGGCACCGCGGGTACCGCCACCGAGGGGGCCGGCGGCTTCTCCTCCGCCGCGGGGCCGGGGTACCGGAACAGCACGGCCACGGCCTTCAACTCGCCGTCCTTCAGCCGCTGGTACGTCTCGACGGCGTCGTCGAAGTCGGCCACGTGGGAGATCAGCGGCTCGACGTCGACGCGGCCGCGGGCGACGAGGTCGAGGAAGCACGCCAGGTTGCGGCGCTCGGTCCAGCGCACGTAGCCGATCGGGTAGTCCCGCCCCTCCAGCTCGTACCCCGGGTCGTAGCGCCCGGGCCCGTACGAGCGGGAGAACCGGACGTCGAGCTCCTTCTCGTAGTACGCGTTCCAGGGCAGGTCCAGCCGGCACTTGCCGATGTCGACGACCCGGCCGCGGTCCCGGGCCAGCCGGGCGGCCAGCTCGACGGGCTGGTTGCTGCCGCCGCCGGCGGCCAGGTACACCTGGTCGACCCCGTGGCCGTCGGTGAGCTCGGCGACGGCGGCCTCCACGGCCGCGGACCCGGGATCGCCGGCGGCCACGGCGCCCAGGCGCTCGGCGAGCTCGCAGCGCACCGGGTCGGGGTCGGCCCCGACGACGCGGACCCCCGAGGCGGTGAGGAGCTGCACCACCAGCTGCCCGATCAGCCCGAGGCCGATGACCAGCGCCGCCTCGCCGAGCTGCGGCTCGCCCTGCCGCACGCCCTGCAGGGCGATCGACCCGACGGTGCCGAACGCCGCGTGCCGGGGCGCGAGGCCGTCGGGCACCCGGGCGTAGAGGTTCTTCGGCACCCAGTTCAGCTCGGCGTGCAGCGCGTGCTCGTTGCCGGCGCAGGACACGAGGTCGCCGACCGCCACGTCGTCGATCCCGGCGCCGACCTGCTCGACCACCCCGCACAGCGAGTAGCCCAGCGGCGTGTAGGAGTCCAGCTTCCCCATCACCTTGCGGTAGGTGGCGGGCAGCCCGTTGGTGGCCACGCTCTGCATGACCTTGGCCACCTGGTCCGGACGGGAGCGGGCCTTGCCCAGCATCGACATCCCGGCCTCGGACACCTTCATGAGCTCGGTCCCGGTGGATATCAGCGAGAAGGCGCTGCGGACCAGCACGCCGCCGGGCTTGCACCCCGGCACCGGCACGTCGAGCACCGCCAGCTCACCGCTCTTGTAGTTCTGCACGACCTGTTTCACCGGAAGTCCCCTTGTTCCTACGCCGTCAAGTGAGTCGCGTGAGTCGGATGAGCAGCACTACGTCGTCGTGTGAGTGCTGTGGCCGGAGCCGGAGGTCGCGCCGCGGTACCAGTACTCCAGGGTCAGCACGTGCCACAGGTGCTTGGAGTAGTCCTGCTGCCCGGCGGCGTCGGCGGCGACGAGCCGCGCCAGCGCGTCCCGGCGCAGGAACCCGGAACTGACGAGCACGCCGTCGTTCACCACCTCGCGCACCAGCGGTGCCAGGTCCCGGCTCATCCAGGCCCGCAGCGGGGCGCTGAACAGGCCCTTGGGCCGGTACACGATCTCCCGGGGCAGGACCGAGGAGGCCGCCTCCTTCAGGACGGCCTTCCCCTGCCGCCCGACGATCTTGCGGTCGCCGGGCACGGCGAACGCCGCCCTCACCACCTCGACGTCCACGTACGGCACCCGCACCTCGGTCGACGCGGCCATGCTCGACCGGTCCGTGTACGCGAGGTTCAGGCCCGGCAGGAACATCCGGGCGTCCCCCAGGCACATCCGGTTGACGAAGTCGTCGAGGTCGTTGTCCTGGTAGGTGTCCGCGTGCTCGGTCAGCACGTCGTCGACGGTCCCGGCCAGGTCCGGATCGACCAGGGCCAGCAGCTCGGCCCGGTCGTACATGGTGTAGCTGCGCCGGAACGCGGTCTCCTCCGGCAGGTCGGCGAAGGAGAGGAACCGCTTCGCGAACCGCACCGACCGCAGCCCCCGGTTGGCCGTGGCGACCGGCAGCCGGTCCACGGCCGCGGACAGGCCGCGCCGCAGGGGCCGCGGCACGCGCTGGTAGCGCAGCGCGAGCTGGTTGGCCAGGTGCTTGCGGTAGCCGGCGAACAGCTCGTCGGCCCCCATCCCCGAGAGCATCACCTTGACCCCGGCCTCCCGGGCGGCCGAGCAGATCAGGAAGGTGTTGATCGCGGCGGGGTCGCCGATCGGCTCGTCCAGGTGGTACGTCATCCGCGGCAGCAGGTCGAGCACGTCCGGAGCGATCTCGATCTCGTGCAGGTCGACGCCGAACTGCTCGGCCACCTGCCGGGCGTAGCGGAGGTCGTCCGGCATCGCCTCGAACCTGGCGTCCTCGGCGCGGAACCCGATCGTGTAGGCGGAGATCCCGGGCCGGTCGCGGGCCGCCAGCGCGGTCAGGTAACTGGAGTCCAGCCCGCCGGAGAGGAAGGTCGCCACGGGCACGTCCGAGAGCAGGTGACGCCGGGTCGACTCCTCGACGATGGCGGCGAGGTCCGGCCGTTCGCCGCCGAGGGCCCGCTCCCGGCCCTCCGCGGCGACGTCCCGCAGGTGCCAGAACCGGCCGCGGTCCACCCGGCCGTCGGGCCGGCACCGGAGCCAGCTCCCCGGCGGCAGCTTCTCCGCCTCGCGGAACGCGCACCGTGAGTCCGGCACCCAGTAGTACAGCAGTGAGGCCACCAGCGCCCCGGGGTCCACCTCCAGCGACCCGCCGGCGGCGGCGGCCAGCGCCTTGAGCTCGGAGGCGAACATCAGCCCCTCGCCGCGCCGCACCAGGAACAGCGGCTTGATGCCGAGCTGGTCGCGGGCGAGCACCAGCTCGCCGGTCCGCTCGTCGAAGACCCCGAACGCGAACATGCCGCGCAGCCGGGGCAGGCAGTCCGTACCCCAGCGCCGCCAGGCCTCCAACAGCACCTCGGTGTCGGAGGTGCCGCGGAACCGCACCCCGGCGGCCGCCAGTTCGGCGCGCAGCTCGGGCGCGTTGTACAGCTCACCGTTGTAGGTCAGGACGAGGCCGTCCGAGACCATCGGCTGGGCGCCGGTCTCCGACAGGTCGACGATGGCCAGCCTGCGGTGCCCCAGGTGCACCTCGCCGGCACCGAGGGGGTGGCTGTAGCGGCCCGCCCCGTCGGGACCGCGGTGGGCGAGGGTATCGGTGAGCAGGTCGGTCACGACCTTCCCGTCCGGCCATCGGTACGTACCCGCGATGCCACACATGTCCTACCGCACCTCCTGGTCGCTGTCCGGGACCCTTGCGGTCCACATCGTCGTCAGCCCCGCCCGCCGCCGGCCCGTGCCGTTGTGCCGGGCCGGCCGCTCGTACCGGCCGCGCGTCGCGGTGTGCGGCCCCTCCCACAGCGTGCCGTCGGTCCGGTCGCGCGGATCCGGGTCGACCAGCACCACACCGATCACCGGAATGCGCTGGTCGGCGAGTTGCCGCGCCACGGTGTGCAGCCACGCGGCGCTCCCGTGCCCGGCCCGCACCACGAGTACGGTCCGCGTGCCGAGGTACCGCAGGTCGGTCCACGCCGTACCGGGCGCCACCGAGCCGACGCCGACCAGTCGCCCCTGGGACGGCACGTCCGCGGCCCGCTCGCCGCGAACCACCGTCGGGCCCCCCTGCTTCGGCCTGCGCCTGGCGAGCTGCGGGCCGGGCAGACCGTCGACGACGGTCACCGGCCCCTCCTCCGCCAGGGCCCCGGCGAGGTCCAGGGCGATCGCGCTCGTCGTGCGCGCACAGCCGAGGTCCAGCAGCGACACCGCGTCCGCGGAGCCGCGCACGGTGCGGAACAGGGTCGTGGTGAGCCTGGCCCGTGCCGCCCGGGTCCGGGCGAGCTGCCACCGGCCGACCGGCCGGCGGGGCACCGGTCGCAGCTCCGCGACGACCGAGGCCCCGAGGTTCGCCGCGACGTCCCGGCGCAGCACGGGGCGGTCCGCCACCACCGAGCCGATCGCGGCCACCGTGAGTCCGACGACCAGACCGAGGACGAGCCCGATCGCGGCATCGGTGGCGGCGGTCACGACCAGGGACTGCCGCACCGGGTGCGGGGCGTCCACGATCTGCGTACCGGCGACGAGCCGGGGCGTGCCGACGTGCGCCTCGGCGGCACGGCGGCCGAAGTCGGCGATCCGCGAGGTGAGTTCGGCCCGGCTGGCGTACAGCGCCTCCAGCTTCGCGGACGCCGACGCCTTCGGCCCGCCCTGCTGCGGTGCGTCCCCGATCTCCTTGTTGACCTGGGTGAGCTCCTGCTGCATCCGGTCGCGCTGGTCGAGCAGGGACTTGGCCTCCGCGTCCGCGGTCTCCCTGATCCGCCGCACGTGGTCCGCGACGAACGCGTCCGCGAGCGCCTTGGCCCGCGCCACCGCCTCCTCCTCGCTGCTGCCCGTCACCGTGATCTGCAACAGGTTGTTGGTCAGGCCGACGGCCCCGTACTCCAGCAGGAAGTCCTCCGGCAGCTCCGAGGAACCGACGGCCTTCAGGGCCGCACCGGCGATCCCCACGGTCTGCAGCAGGGCCGCGTCGGTACGGATCAGCGTTCCGGGGTCGTTCGGCTGGTCCGCCTGGTGCGAGACCAGCACCGTGGTCACCGCGCTCGGCGGCGCCGGCCGCAGCACCGCCGCAGCCGAACCGGCCAACAGCCCCAGCAGCGCCAGGAGGCACCAGAAGCGCCGCCGCCTGCGCACCGCGACCACCAGCGACTGCAGGTCCACCAGAGGAGGGGTGGCCGCCGACTCCGATGTCATACTCGTCGTCACCCCGAGCCACTCCCCGTGTCGTGGCCGACCGCGAGCGCCGGTTCGGCGCCGTCCGCGCGACGGCCGGCGGACCGCTCGGGACGGGCCCGGACCGCGGCGGCGACGACGATGCCGACGATCTCGTGCTCGGCGTCCGCACACGCCTCGACGATGCCGGCGAGCTCCACGTCGGTCCAGGTGCCCGCGCTGAGCACGACCAGGGCACCGGACTCGTCGTCACGGTCCGGCACCAGCGGCCGTGACATCGGGACCCCGACGACCCGGAGCAGCGGCTCGCTCCCCGCCTCGGCGGCGAGCTGCCCGGCGGCCAGCCGGGCCGTCTCGTCACCCTCCGGGACGACCACCAGCAGCCGCTGGGGGGCGGGCAGTTGGTCGCGCAGCCGGGCGCACACCCGCCGGTAGCGGACCTGCCGGCCCGCCTCGTCGCCGGAGGCGTGCGGGGTCGGCAGGTCCCACCGGACGTCGATGTCCAGCAGCCGGCGGACCAGGGCCCGCGGGCCACGGCCCTTCGACCGCTGCACGGGCCGCCCACCGGGCACGTCGACGGTGCCGAGGAGCGTCGAACCCAGCGCCGTGGCGATCTCCGGCCCGCCGCGCAGCCGCCGACTCACCCGCGCGGAGGCGAGATGGCCGATGACCGCGATCAGCACGGCCGACAGCGCCCCGGCCACGACGAGCTGCATCCCCGTCGGCGGCGCCTCGGAGGTCGGCCGGGCCGCCGCCCCCATGACGACCATGGTGGCCTTGCCGGCCGCCGGGTCGACCTGGTCCAGCTTGTTGACGGCCTCCTGCAGCGTGGTGCGCAGCTTCGCGAGCTCGGTGCGGGTCTGCACGCTCTCCACGGTCTGCCCCGGATCGGCCGCGTCCGCCAGGTCGGTGATGCGGCGGCTGGCCTGCGCCACCATCTGCCGCAGGGCCTGGGGCTGCGTCGCCTCGGGCTCGGTGCCCTCGCCCGAGCCCGAGATCCGTGCGGCGAACGCGACGAACTGCCGGGCCACCTGGTCGGAGAGCTGCTGCGCCTGCTCCGGGGTGTCACCCGTCCCCGAGATCTTGATGATGTTCCCGTCCGCGGCCGTGGCGCTCACCCGGCCCCGCAGCTCGTCGGTGCCGGTGCCGGTGCCGGGTCCGGTGCCAGCCGCGGCCCCGGTGCCGGCCCCGGTTCGGCCGAGCTCGGCGGCCACCCGGTCGAGCACCACCGAACTGGTCGCGATCTGCGCCTGGGTCATCAGCTCGCGCTCCTGCCACGCCCCCGGCAGCAGGACCGACGCCGACGTCGTGTAGCGCGGCGGGAACAGCAGGGAACCGCCGTAGCCGACGAGCGCACCCACCACGGCGAGGACGGCGAGGAGCCGCCACCGCCGACGGAAGATCCGACCGACCGTGACCAGACGTATCGCTTCGTCGCTCAACGGAGCGGCCTCTTCCCGGCCCCGCCCCGGCCGCCCGCCGACACCGGGGCACGGCCACGGCAGGCGGCGGCGTAGGCGGCGAGCAGCGAACGCTGGGAGTTCCGCCAGGCGAGCGGCCCGTTGATCCGCTCCTGGCCGACCTTGCCCATCAGGGCCCGCTTCTCCGGATCGTCCAGCAACTGCGCCACGAGTTCGGCGAACCGGGCCTCGTCGTTGGCCGGCGCGTAGACGGCGGCGTCACCCGCGGAGACCCGCGCCTCGCGGAGGTCGAACGAGACGATCGGCCGACCCATCACCATGTACTCCAGGACCTTGTTCATGGTCGACACGTCGTTGAGCGGATTACGCGGGTCGGGGGAGAGGCACACGTCCGCGGTGGACAGGTACCGCACCAGGTCGGCGTCCGGGACGCGCCCGGTGAACTCCACCTGCTCCGACAGCCCGAGCTGCCGGGACAGCTCCACCATCGCGTCGAAGGTGTCGCCCCCGCCGACGAACACCGCGTGCCAGTCGGTCCGCCCGCACTCGTCGCGCAGCTTCGCGAGGGCCCGCAGGGCGTAGTCGACGCCGTCCTGCGGCCCCATCACGCCCAGGTAGCACAGCAGATGGGGCTTGCCGCGCTTCAGCTCCGGCTCGGGCGGGACCGGCCGGAACCGCCCGGTGTCGGGCGCGCTGCGCACCACGAACACGTCGTCCGGGCGCCGGCCGCCACGGCTCAGCGCGACGTCCCGGTAGCTCTCGTTGGTGGCGAGCACGACGTCCGCGGCCCGGTAGGTCAGCCGTTCCAGCGCGCACACGCCGCGGTAGAGCAGATCCTCGCCGCGGTCGAACCGGGAGAGGTACAGCTCGGGCACCAGGTCGTGCTGGTCGAACACGAACCGCGCACCGCGCCGCTTCAGCCACAGGGCCGGCAGGAACAGCAGGTCGGGCGGATTGCAGGCGTGCACCACGTCGACCGGGCCGACCCTGCGGGCCAGCCGGGCCGTGTGCCACAACGCCGATCCGTACTCCCGCAGGTAGCCGGCCGGCCCCCCGGTGGCCGCGCGCAACGGGTACCGGTGGATCCGCACCCCGTCGATCACCGCCTCCGGCTCCGTGTCGCGCCTGCTCCCCTGCGGGCAGATGACGTCGACCGTCCAGCCCGCGTCACGGAGCGTCGTGCACTCCTGCCACACCCGCCGGTCGAACGGCACCGACAGGTTCTCCACCAGGACCAGCGCGCGACGGCCCCGCCCGTCGCCGCCCGTTGCGTCACCAGGCAAGGCCCACGTACCCCGGCTCGGTCCGGCGCGCCTCGGCGTCGGGAAGGTGGACGAGGTCGACGATCACCGGGCCGTCACCGTGGGGCAACGCCGACAGCACGTCCGGGTCCCTGGTCCCGACCACGCACACCTCGGCATGGTCGAGCACCTCGTCGACGGACTCCGCGAGCAGCTGCGCGAGGTGCGGCAGCCTGGTCTCGATGTACTCGCGGTTCGCGCCGAGCAGCCGCGAGAGGTTCACGTTGGGGTCGTAGATCCGCAGGTCGTAGCCCTTGCCGAAGAGCCGCTCCGCCAGCTCGACGAGCGGGCTCTCGCGGAGGTCGTCGGTACCCGGCTTGAAGGACAGGCCGAACAGGCCCACCCGGCGCCTGCCGGTGCGTTCGACCAACTCCACCGCGCGCTGCAGGTGTTCGTGGTTGGAGGGCAGCACGTGGGAGAGGATGGGCACCGCGACGTCGGCCTGCCGCGCCGCGTGGACCAGGCTGCGCAGGTCCTTGGGCAGGCAGGAGCCGCCGAAGGCGAAGCCGGGCCGCAGGTAGGCGGGGCTGATGTTCAGCTTGCGGTCGGCCAGGAACACGTCGATCACCTGGTGCGAGTCCACCCCGAGCGCCCGGCACACCGCACCCAGCTCGTTCGCGAAGCCGATCTTGAGGCCGTGGAACGCGTTGTCCGCGTACTTGATGGCCTCGGCCGTCGGGACCGGCACCCGGAACACCTCGCCGGGCAGACCGTCGTACAGCGACGCGACCACGTCGCCGCTCGCCGGGTCCAGCTCGCCGATGACGGTCTTGGGCGGGTCGAAGAAGTCCCGCACGCTCGTGCCCTCGCGCAGGAACTCCGGGTTGACCGCGACCCCGAAGTCCACCCCGGCCGTGCCGCCGGCGTACTTCTCCAGGATCGGCACCAGCAGGTTCAGACAGGTGCCCGGGAGCATGGTGCTGCGGAACACGACGGTCTGCCGCCCGCCCCGCTCGGCCACCGCGGCACCGATCTGCTCGGTGACCCGCTCCAGATAGGTGGTGCACAGGCTGCCGTTGGGCTCCGACGGCGTGCCCACGCACACCAGCGACACGTCGCTGCCCATGATCGCCTCGCGGACGTCGGCGGTGGCGCGCAACGCTCCCGTCCGCACGACCTCGGCGATGAGCTCGCCGATCCGCTCCTCGACCACCGGGGCCTTGCCCTCGTTCACCAGGTCGACCTTCACCTGGTTCACGTCCACCCCGATGACCTCGTGACCCAGGCTGGCCAGGCATGCGGCCGACACACAGCCCACGTAGCCGAGCCCCAGGACACTGACCCTCATGACCCGTTCCTCCCCTCGGGCAGGCCCTTGTGGCCGGCCGTCCGCGCGTCGATCGGTCGACGCCCCCCACCCATCAGTAGGCCCCCTGCCCCTGGAGCACCGCACGCAGCGTCTTCCACAGAATCACCGCGTCCAGGGCGAGCGACCAGTCCTCCACGTACCGCAGGTCCAGCCGTACCGCCTCCTCCCACGGCAGGTCGCTGCGCCCGCTGATCTGCCACAGACCCGTGAGCCCGGGCTTGACGAGCAGCCGCCGCCGGATGTCCGGCCCGTACGCGGCGGACTCCTCCGGTAGCGGAGGCCGCGGACCGACCAGCGACATCGAGCCGGTGACCACGTTCAGGAGCTGCGGGAGCTCGTCGACCGAGTACCGGCGCAGCACCCCTCCGATCCGCGTCACCCGCGGATCCCGGCGGAGCTTGAACAACAGGCCGGCGCCCTCGTTGCGGTCGGCCAGCTCGGCCCGCGCCCGGTCGGCCCCGGCGACCATGGTGCGGAACTTGATCAGGGTGAACTCCCGGCCGTCCTTGCCGACCCGGTGCTGCCGGTAGAAGACCCCGCCCCGGCTGTCCGCCAGCACCAGCAGCGCGACGAACACCATCAGCGGCGCGAACAGGATCAGCAGGAACATCGCACCCAGTCGGTCGACGACCTCCTTGACCACCCGGCGGCCCCCGGTGAAGGCCGGCATGCTGACCCGCAGCATCGGGATCCCGAGCACCGCGTCGACGTGCAGCCGCGGGCCGGCGACCTCCATCAGCACGGGGGCCACGACCATCTCGGCGTCGCCGCCTTCGAGGTTCCAGGCCAGCCGCTGCAGCCGGTCCGGTGACCAGTGCGGGTCCGGTGTGACCGCGACGACCCGGTAGCCGTCGCGGCGGACGTGGTTGGCGACGTCCGTCAGCCGGCCGACGACCGGCACCTCGTCCAGTCGGTCGCGGTTGTGACCGAGGGCGTACGGCGTGCACACCGCCTCCACCCGCCAGCCGAGGTGCGGGAACTTGCGGGTCCGGGCGATGAGGTCGCTGACGGTGGCCGGGCTCCCGGCAGCGAGCACCGGGCGCAGGCACCGCCCCTCCTTGCGCTGCTTGTGCAGCCAGAGGCGCAGCAGGTACCGCTCGGTCATGGTGGTGAGCGTGATCGCCGGGATCGCGACGAAGATCCAGAGTTTGATGTTGTGCGACGTGAGGGCGATCCCGCCGAGCGCCAGCACGACGGCGGCGGTGAAAAGCGATCGTCCGAGCCGACGGAATTCCTCGGCGCCCTGGCCGAGTACGGCCGGAGCCCACGCCCGGGTCATCGCCAGCGACCCCATCACCAGCAGCTCGGTGAAGAAGGCGAGAATTCCCCATTTCTCGTGCCAGTTGGCCGCATCACGAACCCCGAAGAAGCGGCCTATCCCCGCGACCACGAAGGCGGTGGCCGCAGTATCGCTGAAGATCACAGCGCGGCGGTACTGTTGTTCCCATTCGATCTCGGGCCGGCTGATTCTCCCGTTCATCCGGCGCCCCCGCGCCGGTAGAAACGGGCTGGCTAATTCACCTTCCCCCTGCTTCACGGCCTCATCCAGGTCAGCAGTGGGTTCGACGTGTTCGCTATACACGGATCCTCCCCCCGGGAGGCTCGCACCTCCCGCACTGTTCCTCCCCTCGGGAGCCCCCGCCTCCCGTGCTGCACTGATCCCGCCCCTCGGGAGGCCCCGCCTCCCCCCGAATGGCAAACCACGTCATGCGGTGCTACGTGAACATCCCACCCGGCTGCCGGCGGGCGTGCGTATTCCACCGGAGTCCTGAAGCGTGTGGGAAACCGTCGACGATTGCTCTTCACGCCCGACGCCCGGTTCGGGCGCCAAGAATCGATCACCTCCATGTCTTCCGCCGGGATGCGGCTGTCTGCCGGCCGTCCACAGCGTCGGACCTGTAGATCATCGTGTGCCGTTTCGCGTCGAGCTGTGCGAACCGAAAGTCAATCTAGAGCATCGGGGCCATCCGAAGGGGGCGATGTCTGAAACGTGTGGTCGATATTTGAAGCTTGATCGTCCGAACTGTGAATGTTCGGGATTCCTGGGAAGGAAGAAGTGCATTGTGGCGTGTGGTGCGGGAGTGATCCGGGTCCGAGGGGCTGCGGCCCGCTCCGGCGGACCGGTTCGACGGTGCTGCGCGGTCCGGGACATGCCGGGGCGCCGGCCCGCTACGCCGGACGGGCCGGCCGGACGGGGCGTCGTGAAGGAACGCGACACCCGTAGCGCCTGCTCGGTATACGCCGGGAACCGGGACCGCGGCGACGAGGGAGGACCTCGGGCGGCGGCTGGCCGGCCTGTCGGAGCTCCCGCTGCCCGGCTTCGTGAAGGGCGAGCTCCTGCCCGCCGATCTGGAGACGATCGTGGAGCAGCAGGCCCTGGTGATCGAGCGCCGGTTCGGCGACCGGCCGTTCGTCCTGCTCGGGCACTCGTCCGGGGGCTGGACGGCCGCCGCGGTGGCGCGCCGACTGGAACGGGGCGGTGTGCGGCCGGCGGCCCTGGTGCTGCTCGACACCTACGCTCCGGACAGCCCGCCGCCGGCCTCGATCCAGTACGGGTTCATCGACACCATGCTCGACCGCGGTGACGTCTTCGGAAGCATCGACGACACCCGGTTCAGCGCGATGGGCGGGTACTTCGACGTGTTCGCCGAGTGGCGCCCGGAGGCCGTGCCGGTTCCGACGCTGCTCGTGAGGGCGCAGGACCCGCTGCGGCACCCGTCGGCCGAGGAGGGTGAGGCGGAGGAGCGGCGCTCGTCCTGGCCGCTCCAGCACGAGGCGTCGACCGTCCCGGGCCACCACTTCAGCATGCTGGAGGAGTACTCGGAGGAGTGCGCCGTCGCCGTGCACGACTGGCTGACCACCGGGCTCGACGCCTGACACCGGCGCCACCGGGGCCTCCCCGCGATGAGGCACTGCTCATCGCGGGGAGCCCCCGGCCGGTCACGGCGCCGCCGGCCCGAGGCCCACGCCACGGTGGGACCGCGGTCCGGCACCCGGCGCTCAGGGTGCTTCCGCCGCCCGGCACACCGGGCGCGTTCGCCCGGGCCGAAGGCGGTGTGCAATCGTCCGCGCGTCCCCGGAGTCAGCGCACCGGCATCGACATGTAGACCGCACGTCGCCCGTAGGACGCGGGGACGGCCACCTCCCGGTGCGAGCGGTAGCCGATGATCCGCAGCAGGATGTCCGCCCCGCGCACCGCGACCATCGAGATCTGCTGGAAGCCCATCTCCTCCGCCCGCGCCCGGAAGTACCGCATGAACCCCAGCGCGACCTCCCGGCCGCGCAGGTCCTCGGCGATCACCAGGTCGTGCACGTGCAGGTTGTCCGACTCGAACGCGGCGTCCTCCGCCCGGGCGAGGTCCGGGCAGCGCAGCGGCGGGTACGGCAGGCTCAGCAGGTAGCCGCGGACGGTGCCGTTCTGCTCCAGCACGAAGCAGGTCTCCGGCGAGCCGACAGCACGGGACTGCAGCGCCTCCCGGCCCTCCGACAGGCCGTCGGCCGCGTAGGCGTCGTGCTCCAGCACGACCACGGCGTCCCAGTCGTCGTCGGTCAGCTGCCGTATCAGGAAGTCCTCGGTCACCCGGTCGCCCCGTCCACGGCGGGGTAGAGGCCCTCCGCGTGGGCAGCCGCCGCCATGCCCGCCCAGGCCTCCACCAGCACCACCCAGCGCGCGGCGTCCTCCTGGGCGTCGTCCAGGAGCTGCTGTCGCTGCCCGGCCACCACGTCCGCGAGCTCGGCGTACTTGCCGCCCAGCTTGCGGTAGGAGCGGTCCAGGACGTCCAGGCAGTGCTCGTTCCCGGCCCGGTCCCAGTCGACGCTGCCCCGCGCCAGTTCGAGGATCGGCTCGATCTTCAGCCCGTGCCGCTCGTCCAGCAGCCCGCGGCCGAGGTCGATCATCCCGCCGTAGACCGGGTAGAGGTACAGCATCGAGAGCAGGAGCTTGACGAACCCCATCTGGTACGAGATGAAGCCGTCGCCGATGCGGCGCTCGGGCGTGTAGTAGTTGACGATGTGGCGGTTGTGGACGACCCCGGGCAGCTTGGCGTGGACCAGGGCGTGCAGCAGGACGTAGTCGCAGCCGAGGGTCCTGATCGACGGCAGCAGCGGCAGCACCTCGTAGGCCCGGTGGTCCAGGGCGACGTTGCACATGAAGACGTTCCAGATGTCGGGCACGCCGAGGACGGAGTCGTCGGCGCTGAACGGCTCGGTGCCGGTGCCCCTGAAGGAGACGTCCACCATCGCGTCCCTGTCCTCGTCCGGCCACACCGGCGGGGTCCACAGGCGCACCACGTCGCGGTAGATGTCCGGGTCGATCTCGCGGATCTCGCCGATGTCCACGTTGAGTTCGCCGGTGAAGGAGCCGCTGACCAGCAGCACCGGCTTGTCGGCGTCGGCCGGGTCGAGCTCGGAGCGGGTCACGCCGGCCACCGCCTCGCCGGCCGGCTTGCCGATCGAGAGCAGCTCGTGGTGGATCGGGAAGACCTTCTGACCGTCGAGGACCTGGAAGTCGGCGTCGTCGTTGCGCAGGTGCGCCGAGGTGCAGCCCAGGGCGGCCGCGCCCAGGAAGATCCGGTTGACGCAGGAACCGTAGGCGACGGCCGGCGGGAGCATCAGTTCGAGCAGCAATTCGGGGTCGGGGGCGCCGGACTGCTCCGCCACCCGGCGCAGGAACACCCGCTGCTGCGCCTCGCCGAGGTGGTGGACGAACACGCCGGGGGCGGGGTCCAGCGAGGCCACGGCGTCCGCGTTCTTCGCGAATCCGGCGGGGTCGGTGGAGTCGGTGGTGTCGAGGATGAGGATGTGTACCTCGACCCCGAAGTTCGCGACGGCGAAGGCCGCCTCCTCGGCGAGGTCCACGATGGTGCCGGGGCAGGAACGCATGGTGGGCAGGGCGAGGCAGACTCGTTGCATGGTGTGGGGTTCTCCGTCTGATCGTCGGATTCGGTACAGCAGGTGTCAGGAACGGCACTTCGGTGCGGGGCGGTTGACGATGGGTCGGTCGTGTGCGACGCCGGTCGGGGTGGCGTCGGGGGCGGCACGCGGGACGACGTGGTTGCTGCCGACACTCCCGGTGGCCGACGGCAGCGGTATCTGCTCGTACACGTTCGGTGCGGGGAGGAGCTCGCCGACGGTCCTGGCGCGGTCGGTGAAGGCGGCGTCGCCCGAGGGGGCCGGGACCGGGGAGCGGACCTCCGCGCCGGGGTTCCCCGCCGCGTATGCGGCCTCCTTGCCCATGGCCGCGATCGTGGCGGGACGGGCGCGGCTGGTCGGCAGGGCCGAGCAGGTTCTGCGCACGCGGCGTCTCCAATCGATCGTCAGGCCCATGTGCCCGTCCGAGGACCAGGGCATGGCAATGCCCGCAAGGCTCGCTCAAAGCCGCGGTGAAGTAGTTGAGTTGAGGGGGCGCCGGTGAGTCACGAGCGGCGTCGGCGCCGGGTTGCGGGGCCCCGCCGGACTCATCTGGATGACCTTAAATCACCACGGTGGACTAGACCAACTTCGGTGTCAACGGGATGCTTTCAGGGATCGGGCGGTGCGCGCCGACACTGCCCGATTGGGCAGACGGCCCTGCCCTCGCACGGACTCCATCGGGGCCCGCCGGGCGGGGGTAACGCGCAGGTCGGCCCACGTGCGGCGGCTCGGGCGGCGTCCGGGACCGGTCCCTGCCGCAGGTGCGCTCGACACGAAGCCGGGGCCGCCCGTCTGCCGCGGAGATGACCGGGGGATGGAGATGCCGAGGAGATTCAGGCGTTTGGAAACCCCGACGCGGTGAAGACGAGTGGCATCACCGGCTGCACTCGTCGAGACTCATCGAGGTAGGAGAAGCGCATGGGCGTCATCGCATGGATTCTGATCGGACTGTTCGCGGGCTTCATCGCCAAGGCGCTGATGCCGGGCAAGGACCCGGGGGGCGTCATCGTGACCATCCTCATCGGCATTGCGGGCGGGCTGCTCGGCGGCTGGCTGGGCAAGGTGATATTCGGCGTCGACTCCATCGACGGCTTCTTCGACCTCTCCACCTGGATCGCCGCCATCGCAGGCTCGGTCATCCTCCTCGTCCTCTACCGACTGCTCACCGGCAACAAGCGCCACCATCGCCACGCCTGAGAAGCTACTGGGTAACTGATCGACTTCGTGGCGTGACGCACATGGCGGTGATCTTCGCGGCAGGTCCGCCGCGAAGATCACCGCCATGTGCGTCGGCGTGACCGTGTCGTTCGGGGCGATGACGAGGATGCCGGTTCCGATCGTTCGGCTCGGCTACAGCCCGGACGGCGTTCCCCCGCGAAGGGGCGGCGGTGGTCAGGGGGATGGCCGCTTCCGGAAGGCGGACGGCGTGGTCGGCGTCGCCGAGGGCGGTGCGGGTGCGGGAATTCCGGAGGAGAAGCTCGCCGAGGCGGGGTGGCGGGGGTTGCGGTGGGCCGGAGCCGGGCCGTGTCGGAGTGGGCGGGAATCCCTTTGGTCGCGGGCCCGTTCGAGTGGCGCCCGGGGATTCCGCGCCGGCAAACAGGACGGTTCCGCCACGAACAGGTGGAAAGTCGTCGCGTAGCCGACCGGCTCGGCGGAATGTGTGCACTTCCCCGGCGCGCCACTCGGGTCGGCCTTGCCGGACGTTCCCAACCATCAATCTGCACAGGGCTCTTGACCGGGCTGATGCTGACTCGGCGCGACCGCGGGCGCGGGCACGGGCATTCGGCCAGCCTGGCGAGAAGAGATCTCTTCCGTGCTTTCCGGATTCCTTACTACGATGCGCTGAGTCGCGCCCGCCATCCCGGTGGGCCCACGCACGAGGTATCGAGGCACCATGGCGGACGACCACGTACCAACGGCTACACCGCGCTATCTCTCGATTCTCGACGAAGCCGGCCGGATCGCGTCCGAACTCGGGCACGGATACGTCGGAGTCGAGCATCTCTTCCTGGCGATCCTGGCGGACCCGCAGGCGGTTCCCACCCAGGTCCTGACGAATTTCGTCCCCCCGGAGCAGGTGACGGCCGCCCTCCATGACCTCCTGTCCTCACCCGGCTACAACACGCCGACCCGGAACGTGGTGTTCCCGCCCGAGTAGCCGGCGGTGAAAAGGCGGGCACGACCACCGGGCCTGCGTGCGGCAACGCCTCACGCACGTCAACCGCTCATCGGGAAAGGACAATCGTGTCAGTATCTCGATCCATCCGCTCCGCTCTGACGGCCTTCGCGCTGGCCGTGGTGACCCTGTTCGCCGTCCAGGGGGTCGCCGCCGCCGCGGCCCCCGGGGCCCCGTCGGCGAAGACCGTCGCCGTACAGGCTCCCGTAGCCGGTCCGCAGATCCAGGAAGGCACCGCGGCCCTGCTCGGGACGTCCTGGTGCCGGATCGGCTCGGTGGTCTACGAGTGCTCCTCCATGCCGGAGTGCACCCCGGCCAAGGACGGTCGGACCTACAGCGACCAGTACGGCAACGACTGGCGCTGCGGCCTCTACAACGGTTACTGGGCCTGGTCCGCCCAGCAGGGCTGCATCGCACCCGCAGAGATCGCGACGGGCTCGGCCCAGTCGGGCCTGACACCCGCTCGGTCGGCGGCAACCGGGCGCGAGTCACTGCTCTGCTGAGCCGCCCGGCACCGTAGCGGACCGCGCCGCCACCGAGCGGGGCGGTCCGTGGTGCAGGCCCGGTTCGCGGCACACATCGTCGTCCGGGGCGCGTCGGAACGGCAGGCCGACGCGCCCCGGATGCATCCCGACCACACGCCCCGACCACACGCCCCGACCACCCACACCCGGCCACGCGATCAGGCGCAGGAGACATGAAACCGCTCATCGACCGCCGACGGCTCGTCCTCTCCGGGCTCGCGGGCGGGGCCCTGGCCCCGCTCGCCGGAGTCCGGGCGTCCGCCGCGAGCCCGGCACCGCCCGAGGCCTCGACCCCGCCCCGCAGCTTCGCGCCGGGCGACTGGAACTCCGTTCGTGACCAGTTCCGGCTCTCCCGCGCCTACGCGCAGTTCGCGGCCTTCACGTTCGCCGCCCATCCGGCCGGTGTGCGCGCCGCCATCGCGACGCACCGGACCAAGCTGGACGAGGACCCGAGCCGCTACCACCGGGAGAACGCGGACCGCGAACTGGCCGCGCGCGTGGCCGCCGCCGACTACCTGGGCGTCCGCCCCCTGGAGGTGGCGCTGACCGACAGCACCACCATGGGGCTGGCGATCCTCTACCAGGGGCTGCGGCTCCGGCCCGGGGACGAGATCCTCACCACCCGGCACGACTTCCACTCCACCTATGAGGCCCTGCGCCAGCGCGCCCTGCTGACCGGCGCCGCAGTGCGCCGGGTGAGCCTCTACGACGACCCGGCCGGTGTCTCGTCCGACCAGTTGACGGGACGCCTGCTGGCGGCCGTGACCCCGCGCACCAGGGTCCTCGCGCTGACCTGGGTCCACTCCGGCACGGGCGTCATGCTCCCGATCCGGATGATCACCGACGCGGTGGCGGGGATCAACGCGCGCCGGGACGCGGCCGACCGCATCGTCGTCTGCGTCGACGGCGTCCACGGTTTCGGCGCGGACGGCACCGCCGTGGCGGACCTCGGCTGCGACTTCTTCGCCACCGGCACCCACAAGTGGCTGTACGGGCCGCGCGGCACGGGCATCCTCTGGGGGCGCGAGGACGCCTGGCCCCTCGTCCAGCCGATCATCCCGAGCTTCGGCTGGATACGCGAGGACCCGCCGCCGGTCGTCGACCCCGGCCTGATGGCCACCCCGGGCGGCTTCCACACCTTCGAGCACCGTTGGGCCCTCCCGGAGGCGTTCGCCTTCCACGCCTCCGTCGGCCGGGACCGGATCGCGAACCGCATCCGCACCCAGGCCCGGCAGCTCAAGGAAGGACTGGCCGCGATCCCCGGCGTCCGCGTCGCCACACCCCACGACGACGCACTCTCCTGCGGCATCGTCTGCTTCTCCGTCGCCGACCGGACACCCCGGCAGGTGGTCAACCGCCTGGAGTCCGACCACCGCGTACTCGCCGACGTCACCCCGTACGGCGGCACGCTGGTCCGCCTCGGCCCCAGCCTGGTGACCGACCCGCAGGAGGTGGACAGGGCCGTCCGCGCAGTGGCCGCGATCACCCGCCACTGAGCCGACCACTCTGTCGAGCTCCTTCCGGACCGGTCGACCGCCCGGCCGACATGGCGATGACGGCTCGCACGTTCATCCCCGGTGAGCACCACACCGAGCACCACACCGAGCACCTCCACGTGAACATCCCGATGAGTCCCCGTGAGTGCGGCGCCCACGGGGACTCAGCTCCGCTGGAAGAACTCCAGCTCGGCCAGGGCGAGATGGCGGTCGCCGTCCAGCCCTGCGGGGGCGTCGAGGGTCAGGCGGACGGTGGTGGCGTCGCTGATGCCGGTGGGGAAGGTCTGCGGGCCGGGCTTGTCGATCAGGGTCAGCTTCTTGACCGACTTCCGGCCGTCCGAGGCCGTCACCTCCAGGTCGATCCGCAGTGCCCGACCCTCGCGGGCGTAGTCCTCGGGTGAGGTCGAGGCGCCGTTGGTGACGATCACGGCCACCAGGCGGAAGGGTTTGGCGAAGGTGTAGGTGACCGAGGCGCCAGGGCCCGGGGCACCCCAGTAGCGGTTGCTGAGCCCGTCCGTGGCGTTGCCGGCCGGCCGGCCGGGCACCTCGGCACTCGCCTCCACGCGGACCGGGGTCACCGGCTTGCTCTTGCCCAGCTTGTCCCGGGTGTCCTCGATCAGGTTCCGGCCGGCCGGCAGCAGCAGGAAGCCGCCCGCGCACAGGGCCAGTACCACGGCCAGGATGACCAGGAAGCGCGTTGTCCGGCCCGAGCCGGCCCGGGTGCGGCGGCGCAACCGCCAGATTCGCCGCCACCAGGGGAGCGGCGGTGGGGCCGTACCGGGCGTGAGCGGGGTCGCGCAGCGGCGGCAGAAGCGGCGCTCGGGCGGGTTGGGCGTGCCGCAGGAGGGGCAGGGCGTCCCGGCGGCGTCGCCGTCCACCGGGACCGGCCGGACGACCGGACGTGGTGCGACGGCCCTCGCCGGCCGCACGGGCTGCGGTGAGCCGGGGGGAGGAGGGTCGGAGGGGCGAGGGGGTTCGGCGGATGGCGAGGGGTCGGCGCGCCGGGGTGCGGCGGCTTCCGCCGGGGGGTCGGCAACCGGGGCAGCAGGGGTGGCCGGGGCAGCCGGAGTGGCCGGGGTGGCCGGGGCGTCCGACCAGCCCAGGTACGAGCCGCAGTTGCCGCAGAAGCCGTCCGTCGGGCCGTTGGACGCCCCGCACGCGGGACACTCGCGCATCACTGTCGCTCCTCCTCGCTCGTGGGCGGTCCCGGGAGGACCTCCACCCGGCAGACCGTGTGGACCGGGCACAGGCTCCGGACCAGCGCCCGGACCCGGTCCGCGTCCACCTCGTGCGCCGCGTCCACTGCTCCGCCGTGCCGCGGCCACACCCGGACGACCACCTCGTCGGCCGGGGCGGGCGGCAGCGCGCCACCGGCCGTGCTCGACCAGGCGGCCCCGCCGTCCCCGGTGATCTCGGCGGACACGCCCAGCACCAGGCGCAGGGCCTCGACCAGGCCGCGCCGGGTGCCGCTCCAGCGGTGCAGTTCCGCCGCGCGGGCCACCGCCTCGCGGCGCAGCGCCAGTGGCCAGCGCGGGTCGTCGGTGCCGCCCACCCAGGTGGCCAGCCAGGCCAGGAAGTCGGCCGGGGCCAGTCGCGGATCGAAGTACGAGGGCAGGTTGTCGAGGGTGGTGAACACCGGGGCCAGTACCGTGTCCAGCCCCGCTGTGAACCGTTGCGCGAAGTCGTCGTCGGCGTACAGCGCGGGCAGCTGCTCGCCGATCGGGTGCCGGCTGGGCAGGCCCGGGACGGCGGCCCGGCTCATCCGCGCACCTCCGGCTCCGGCGCGGTCACGACCACCTGGTGCTGGTAGGAGAAGACCAGCGCGCCCGCGCCGACGTCGATCCGGTCGACCGGGGCGCCGCGCCGGCCCGTGACCGGGTCGGCGGCGAACAGCCGGATCTCCTCCACCACCACCTCCCCGACGGCGCGTTGCAGCACGCCGAACACCTCCCCGTACTGCACGGGCCGCCCGAACGGCCGGCCCGTTCCGTCGGGTCCGCCGCGCAAGGGGTCGAGGTGCCGGTAGAGCGCGTCGAGCGCCGCGTCGCGCACCCGGTCGGCGTCCGCGGCCGGTACCGAGAGCCGGGCGACGACGGTGACGCCCTGGTAGAACGGCGGCTCGACGAGGAGCCGGGTGCCGATCAGGCGCCGCTCGTCGAGGGCCGTGGTGATCCTGGCGAGGACCTGGTCGGACGGGATCAGCTGCTCGAAGCGCAGCCGGCCGCCCTCGTCGGCCACCGCGTCCGGCACCACCAGGACCCGGACCGCGCCCGCGCCCGCGTCCCGGTCGGGCAGGCAGCGGACCCGGCGAACGGAGGGTGCCGCCTGCCGGGCGATGATCTCGTAGTCTTCGGCGGTCACCGCACGCTCCTGCATGCGCAGCGTCTCCGGTGCCCGCAGCTTGGCGTTGTCGATGGTCTCCCCGGCGACACCGCCGCGCGCCGCCTCCCGGTTGACGACCCGGGCGACGTAGGGGACGGAGCTGCGCAGGACGGAGACCGCGCCGCGGGAGACGTTGCCCGCCGGGCCGCCGCCGGTGCGGTAGCGGGCCACGCGGATCCGGGCGCCCTTGGCCGGTACGGCCCCGCACGGACGCAGGGTGCCGTCGGCCTCGCGCAGCACCGGCGGGAACGCGAACTCGCCGGTGGTGGCGTCCACCCGGACGTGCCGGTCGGCCGGCCCCGAGCGCCCGAAGTGCTCCACCACCTCCCAGCGCTGCCACCCGTCCGGCGAGGACACCTCCACCACGGGGGGTTCCCCGTCGAGCAGCACGGGCGGGCGGCCGAGCCGGAAGGACTGCCCCGCCACCCCCTCCGACACGCCGAGCGGTACGTCGGTCACCCGCTCGGCGTGCTCCACGGCCGTCGTGCCGCCGACGGTGAAGACGGCGGCCTCGCGCACCGTCGGCGACTCGGAGTAGAACGGCTGCCCCGGCTCCGCCTCGGTGACCCGGCAGCGCAGCCAGCCCGCCCGGGTCCCGCTGACCAGCGACGCCGTGTGTCCGGCCGGAACGTACACGATGACCTCACCGGGCCGGTTCAACCCGCCGGTGCTGTCGGAGCCGGTCTCGCAGCGCTGCCACCGGCCGCCGTCCCACGCCTCCCACACCAGCGGGGGCTGGCGCGGGTCGACGCCGACGCCCTCGACGCGGCTGTCGAGGCGGACCGCGACCACGCAGCGCGGCACCGCCGTCGGCAGGCCGAACAGCAGCGCGTCGCCGGGCTCGGGCGCGGCCTGGAAGCACGGGATGTCCCGGCCCTCGGCCAGGGCACCCGTCCGGTCGGTCTGCTCGCCGGCGCGGGGCGCGGTGACCAGCCGGGTCAGCTCGCTCGGCACGATGCGCAGGTCGTCGGTGGTGGCGAAGACCACGGCCGCCTCGGTCTCGCCGGCCGCGGTCGTCACCTCGGTGCCCGCGGGCAGCGTCACCGTGTCCGGTTGGGGGGCCGACAGCCAGAAGTCGACCTCGGCGACGGCCGCCGACGGCGGGTACAGCCGGATGCCCAACAGGTCCAGGAAGGCCAGGTAGTTTTTGTCCGGGACCCGGTTCAGCCGGTACAGCAGCTGGTCCACGAGGTAGGCGAACGTCTCGATCAGGGTGACGCCCGGGTCGGAGACGTTGTGGTCGGTCCACTCCGGGGCGCGCTGCTGCACGTACCGCTTCGCCTCGTCGACGAGCTGCTGGAACCGTCGGTCGTCCAGGTTGGGGGAGGGCAGGGCCATCAGTCCGCGACCGTTTCCTCGGTCCCCTCCTCGGAGGGGATCGTGTAGAAGGGGAAGACCAGGTTGCGCCGGTCGTTGGTGGTGCGCACCGTGTAGCGCACGTCGATGTAGAGGGTGGCCGTCTCCACCGCGTCGAAGGCCACGACGACCTCGTCCACCGCGATCCGCGGCTCCCAGCGCTCCAGCGCCTCGCGCACCTGCTGGGCGATCCGCCCGGCGGTGACGCCGTCGCCGGGGGCGAAGACGTACTCGTGGATGCCGCAGCCGAAGTCGGGCCGCATCGGTCGCTCGCCGGGCGCGGTGCCCAGCACGAGGCGGATGGCCTCCTCCAGTTCCCGCTCCCGCTCGACCATGGCGATTCCGCCGGTCGGCCCGACCCGCAGCGGGAACGCCCAGCCGCGCCCGATGAACTGATCGCCCATCACGGACCTCCGATCAGCACGTCGGGCGCCCCGGTCAGGACCGCCGCGCCGCACGCCGTCTGGTCGCGGGCCCGCGCGGCGGGCAGTCCGCCGATCAGCACCACACCCCCGGTGACCGCGGCCGGGTTGGGTACCAGCACGTTCCCCGGCCCCAGGGCCGCGTGCGGCGGTACCGGGCAGACGTGCAGACTGCCCACGACGGCGGCGGGCCGCCCGCCGATCAGCACCGTTGCCACCCGCGCGGCGGTGCCGGGCGGCGGGGTCGCGATCCGGCCACCGTGGTTGGTGGGGTCACCGGTACGGGCTGCGGCCGGCATCGGGGGCTCCTCGGGTAGAAGGGGAGAAGGGAGAGCGGTCGAGGGCGAGGGGGGTGCTCACGCGGGGTCAGTTGATCCGGATGAGGCGGGCCTTGAGGACGGCGAGCAGGCCGCCGTCGACGGAGACGTCCGCCGTCCCGGACACCTGGACCGACCGGCCGCCGATGCGGACCCCGGCCGTGCCGTCGATGTCCACCTGCCGGCCGGTCACCTTCACGGTGCCCTGCCGGGCGTCGAGCGTGATGCCGTCCCGGTCGAGCAGGACGGAGGTCAGCGGACGGTTCCGTCCCGCGTACACGGTGAGCTCGATCCGGTCCCGGCGGTCGTCTAGGCGGACCTCCAGCCGTTCGTCCCCGGTCACCAGCCGCAGCCCCGAGGGGCCCGGCGCCGGCGCGTCCAGCAGCTCCACGCGGTGACCCGAACGCGAGGCCACCGAACGGCGGTTGACCTTGCCGCTGGTCGCGTCGACCAGCGGCACCTCGTGCGGCGAGGGCTGGTCCACCCCGTTGTAGAGTCCGCCGATCACGTACGGGCTGTCCAGCAGGCCCTGCTCGAACCCGACCAGCACCTCGTCGTTGACCTCGGGGCTCACCAACCCGCCACCGCCCTTGCCGCCCCACTGGACGGTGCGCACCCAGTCGGTGACGTACGTGTCGTCCAGCCAGGGGAACGTCAGACGCACCGCGCCGCGTTCGGAGCCGTTCGGCTCGCGCACGTCCGTCACCACGCCGATCGCCACACCGGGGATGCGCGGGCCGCGCCCCGGAGCGTCGGCGCCGGTCATCAGACCGGGCAGGGAGCGGTCCGGGCCGGCGCCGACCCACACGGTGGTGCGGTAGCCGCCGTGCGGCTCCAGCACGTGCTGCACGGCCGTGGCCGTGTACCGGCCGGAGAACGCCGGCCCCACGTTGCCCAGCGCCACCGGTTTGCCCGCCCGCAGCAGCGGATTGCCCTCGGCCACCGCCTCCAGGTCGCCGAAGCCGGCGCTCACCCGGGCCGCCGCCGCGCGGGCGACTGCCGCCGTCTCCGCCTGCGTCCGGTAGGGGGTGTCGGTGACGGCCACGACCGACTTCCCGAACCGGGCGGCCGTCCCGGGAGCGAGCCCCGGCACCACGGTGTCGCTGACCACGGACGGCTGCTCGGCGACCAACGGCCGCTTCGTGGCGACGTCCCAGCCGCGCACCTGCACCTTCGAGGCGCCGTCGGCGGCCGACAGCGCGGCCCGCAGCGCCAGCAGGTTGCGCCCGTACTCCAGGACCATCGGGTCGAGCGCGGCCGACGTCGAGGGGGAGGGCGCCCCGGACGCCTTCGCGGGCCTGGTGAACTGGAGCAGCCCCTTGTCGTCGACGCGCACCCGCGCACCGCTCTCGCCCGCGAGGAACTGCAGGAACTCCCAGTCGGAGACGTTCGCCTGGGACAGCTGCCGGTACATCACCGGCGCGGCCTCCACCGTCCCGACGGCCAGGCCGGCGCCCGCAGCCACCTTGCGGACGATGTCCGCGGCCGTCATGTTCCGGTACGCGACGACCTTGCGGCCGCGCTGGAGCCGGTGGGCCTTGGAGTAGGCGCGGAGGACGGTGAACGACCCGGTGCCGTCCCGGTCGATCTCCAGGGCCGTGACCTCCCCGTTGAACAGCCGCTCCCGTGCCTGCCCCTTCGCCGTCGTCACCGACACCCGCAGCGGGGAGCCGACGGTGACGCCGGTGGAGCGCAGGAACTCGTGGTCGGGGTCGCGGTAGGTGAGCACGGCGGCGTCCGGCAGGCCCACGTTCTCGTCGACCACGCAGCTGACCAGCTGCGCCGCCCAGATCTGCGGCAGCTCGCCGGGGGCCTCCACGATCGGGTCGGCCGCGAAGGACCTGCCCCCGGAATCGAACCCGCTCACCGTTCCCCCTCGCCGCTGCCGTCGCCCAACCCGTTGTCGCTGCTTCGTCCGTTGTCGAGTCCGTTGTCGAAGGTGTGCCTGCCGCCGGTCGCAAGGGCGTGGTCGTCGTCCCGCAGGGCCGGCACCACCAACTCGGCGCCCGGGGCGAGCACCATCGGGTCGTCGATGCCGTTCGCCTCCGCGATGACCCGCCAGGCCGTCGCGTCGCCGTACTCGCGCCAGGCCAGCATCGCCAGGCTGTCGCCCGCCACCAGGGTGTGCGTGCTGCGCGCGGTGCGCGCGCCCGACGTCGGGTTCTGGCCGGGCGGTTCGACGCTCGCCTCCTCGATGGACAGCGAGCAGGTCGCCCGCAACGGCGTGCCGTCCACGTCGAAGAGCGTGTACGAGACCGACAGGTTCGACAGCACCCCGTCGAACGAGGTGGTTCGCGCGCTGCCCCACTCGAAGCGCACCCAGGGGCTCGCCGGCTTCTTGCGGCCGAGACTGGCCGGGGTCGGCACGCACGCCTTCATCAGCTTCTCGACGGCCCGCTCCACCGAGTCGTCGTGGGTGGCGGTGGCGTCCAGGAAGACCTCCAGGCTCAGGGTGCGCGGGCCGCTGCCCACGAACTCGGGCAGCGCCGACTGCCCCGCCATCCGGGACGGGGACCGTCGCCATTCGGTCGTCTTGCCCAGTTGCAGGGTCGAGGGGTTGAACTGGAGGTCGAGCCGGGCGATCGTCCCGCCGGGCTTGGCCCCGACCGAGGCCGGGGGCTCTTTCAGGGTGAGCTGGGCCCTGGCGCGGCTGGCGCGTGCCGAGAAGGCCATGGTGTGGCTTCCTTCCGGAGCGGGAGTGCGGCGGTCGTGGGACGGGGCGGTCGTGGGACGGGGCGGTGGTGGGACGGTCAGGCGGGGAGCAGTCCCGCGTGGGCGATCTCCAAGGTCTCCACCGCGGCCGCGGAGTTGGCGGGGTCGAAGGACGGACCCTGCCAGCGGACCGGGACGATCCCGAAGACCTGCCAGCTGATGATCCGGCTCAGATCGGGTCGCAGGGCCACGATCTCGCCGTCCTTCGGTTCGACCCGCCGCAGCGTCTCGTCCAGCCAGCGGCCGATCTTCGCCGTGTCGGCGGTGACCGGCCGGGTGAGGGTGATGTTCGACCAGGTCACGCGACCCGGGAGGTGCCAGGTGAAGCCGTTGTTGCCGCCCTCGGCGTAGCTCTCCATCTCGACCTCGGCGCCCATGCCGGAGCAGGTGTGGAAGGCGCCCAGGTCGTTGCCGCCGATCGCCAGCCGGAAGAACACACTGGTCGCGAAGATGTTGTCCGTCATCGGTCCGTCGTCCGTTTCTCGTTCGTGCGGGTGCTCAGCGGCGGCCGTCGAAGGTCCTGCCCGCGCGGTCCCGGCCGCGCCGCAGCTCGGCGCGCAGCAGGCGGGCGACCGGGTCGAGCAGGCGGCGCGCCAGGTCGTCCAGGTCGAGATCGCCGCCCTGTGGTCCGGCGTGACGCGGACTTCCGCCGGTTCGGTCGGAGGCGGTGACCCGCTGGTCCGCGGCCGTGGTGGTGGCCGGGGTGGTGGTGCCGGGGGCGGTGGTGGCCGGGACGGTTCCCCGGATGCTGCCGGTGTCGCGTTGCACGGGGAGCGGGGGCGGGGGCGTCGCCGGGGGGACTCCCGGCGTGCCGCCGGGGTCCGGCGTCCTGGACCGCACCAGCGGCACCACGGGTACGGGCCGCGCCGAGGACGTGGCCCGGGAAGGCTGGACCACCAGCGGTGGCGCGTGCGGGGCGGTCACGGGCAGCGGGCCGGACGGGTGCCCGGAGCCGGAGGGGTAGAGGGCTTCGGGTCCACGAAGGGGTTCGGACGGGCGAAGGGGGCCGGACGCGGACGCCGGGTGCGGGCCGGGGGAGCCGGGCGCTCGCTGGACGTGCTGCGGCGCGGCGGCGGAGGGCGGGGCGGTCCAACGTGCCGCGACCACGGGGCGGCTCACCGCGCGGGCGGTAGTGACGGGGGCCGTCGCGCTCCCCATGTCCCGGCCGCTGCCGAGGGCCAGGGGCCGCGCCGCGAGGAGCTGGACGCTGCGGTGCGGAGCGGACGGTGCCCGGCCCGGTGCCCCGGCCCGACCGGCGAGGACGAGCGGGACCGGCCCACTCGTCCGGGCCCCGGCGGGTGGCGCGGGAACTCCGGCGCGACCGCCGTGCCGGGACGCAGTGGTCGGGGACGTGGGAGCCGGTGACGGGGGAGCCGGTGACGTGGCCGGGGACGCGGGGTGCTGTCCCGCTCCCGGCACGGGCACGGGCACGGCCGCGCGCCGGACGGTGGGCGGGGCCGCGGGGTGGTTGGCGGTCGGTGGCATCACGGGCAGCGGGGCCCCCAACCCGGCGCGCGGACGCCGTGGAGTCCGACCAGGGCCGCCCTCGGCAGCCGGAGCCCCCGGCTGCCGCTGCACGACCGGCAGGGCCGGCCCCGGGGGCGCGGCTGCGGAGGGGGCTTCACCGGCCTGTGCCCGGACGGTCGCGCCGGCACCCAAGGGGGCTGCGGTGGAGGGGAGTTCAGCCAGCGGCGGACCGAGGGCCGGCCGGCCGGCCGTGCGTTGCACGGGTGCGTCGGAGCCGGTTTCCGCCCGGTGCTGGACGATCGGCATGGTTGGTGCGGGGGTGGCGGGATCTGGTCCCGAGGGTGTTGCGGGAGTGGAGGGTTCGGGTGTCGGTGTGCCGAG